>CACSIN010000001.1:668388-1002582 GCA_902705835.1 BD1-7 clade bacterium | reverse complement strand
AGCAGTCGATCAATTCCGCGCAGCGGTATCTGAAACCGTCAACGGCGATTGGGACGGCACCGCTCCAGTATTGCTCTCTGACTTCTCTCTGCCTGCCGGTGCTTCAGATCCGCGCCCAGTGAGTGAGGACTCTGATATCGAAGAAGTTGCGACCGTTTTACCCGGTGATGTTAACTTCGCCAATAACGGTAGCGGCAATAACAATGGTGCATTCTTGGCCATTGGTACTGGTACACACATCAGCAATGCTGCGGATAACGCGAGCAATCTGAATACGATTTTAGGTTCACGCTTTAACCCTACGACTTCTGGTTTTCTCAGTGAAACAGGTCGTTTAGGCAGTGATGGTAGCCTAATGGTGGCATTGTCAGAAAACTCACTGAATCAAGAATTGTCTCTGCGTTATGCGGCGAAAGAATTTGATAATTTAGCAGCGATTCCAGGTACGGGTGCTGGTGGTATCACCGAGCTGCTGAACAAAGCCATTAACGATGCATCGCCAATACCGGTAGGTAATGTGGTGAAAGAGTCTCAGCTAAACATCGCTGTATCCAACGCACCTTATGTGCAGCTGGAAACCGGCAATGATGTGCGCTTGGTGATGTCTGATGTGAAATTGAACCTTCAAATCGACCTGGGCCAAGGCATGATCACGCTGGTTGATTCGGATCTAGACCTTGAAGCCGTCCTTGGATTCTCAGTTGATGCTGATGGTCAGCCTGACTTCAATATCGAATCCAGTGATATTGGTGTGTCGGTATTGAATGTTCAGTCAAACGATCAAGTTGAGATTAATGGTGTGCGATTGGAAGGTGACCTTGCTGATCAAGTCGAGTCTGAAGTGCGCAAAGCCTTGTTGGAAACCTTGCCTGAGCAAATTGATGATCAGCTGCAAAGTCTGGGCAATTTGATCTTGCCACGTCAAACACCACAACTGAAGAACGTTGGAACGGATGCACCTGCGTCGTTAACCAATACTTTGCCTAAGATCTTTGGTTTCAAAGTTGCCGAAAACGGCATCTCAGTTGAGGGCTCTCATTTGTTATTGACGGGGGAGCTGAAAGATGTCACTGAAGGAACCAACGATACGCTGGTTAGCATGTGCATCTACTCATCTGCGGATGATCTTGATACCTGCCCATCACAACAGCCATAGTGATAGCGAACCCGGCGCATTTCATTGCGCCGGCGTTGCCACAAAATGCGTTCATATCACTCAAATTATCCCCCTACACCCAAAAAACCTCGATGAATTGACCTAAATTTGAGCTCACCGGTCAAAACTCTGTGAAACAAGCCGGGCCGTTGCGGAACAGGCCTTGCAACTGGGTGCCCACCGTCTGTATGGTAGGGGCCAAAACAATAAGATGTGGAGGCCGATGTGTTTCAAAAACTGCTGCGATTTCTAACGAGTCTTCTACCGGTTGCATCGAACCGTGTTGGTAGCTGCAACGGTTGTGGGGATTGTTGCAAACTTCCTTACGTTTGCCCGTTTTTAAAGCAAGACAAAGACGATAACTATACCTGTTCGGTGTATTTCTTTCGTCCGCCCAGCTGCCGCAAGTACCCGCGTATTGAAGCTGAGCAATTGACCCCTGAAAACTGCGGATTCAGCTTTGTTAATGCCGATAATCCGGCCGACATTATCGCCACATCAACCACACCGCACACCAATTATGTGAACGCCGCAGAAGCTGAGGTTGAACAACAGAAGGATGCGGCTTAATGGCCGATAGTTTTCGACGTATCGACCGTGCCACAGCAATCGACCGAAGCCTGCGCTACCCATATGCCGTCGCACAGGATTGTTATCATTTTATCCGCGGTGAAAGCCGCCCTATAAAAGAAGCCCAACAGCTGATTGAAGGCCGTATTCCGGTCATCGGTTATGGCTCCAATTCTGCTGCCGAAGCGCTGGATCGCAAATATCGCGATCACAATGACATGTACACCAGTGGCATCCCCGTTATGGTTGGGCAGCTGCAGGATTTCAGCATTGTTTATGCGGCACAATTTTCACCTTACGGGGCTTTACCTGCAACCATTCACCCTGTGACTGGCGCTGGCGTACGCACAGCAATCACCTTTCTTACCGAAGAACAGCTGCAACGCATGCACGATACCGAAGACGTGGATTTGTATTACAGCTTTGAAGAACTCGACGGCAGTATTGCGCTCAACAATGGCCTGCATATCGAACGCCCGCTCGCCTATGTGGCATTGGGTGGTTCTATCTGCACCGATGAAGGTTATCTGGCGTTGGAAGCGATTCAGCAACAAAGCCCTAAAAACCCCAAAATTTCGCAGCGTGATGTACAACAGCGTGTGATTGATCTACTCGGTTTAGAGCACTCGGTAGAAGACTTTATCAGCGAAAATGCGCTGCAGGAAGATATCCGTAACGAGCGTTTTTTGCGTTTATCATCACTGGTTGGCGACGTGTGGCATCGTTGATATTCACAGCCCATCAAGGCTCAATCAACAAATAACGTCGCAAAAAATCTGCTGCCAGCATCAATGAACGCTGGCCCTCGGGTGCATCCAGCATCAAACCCTGAAACCCATGGGGCATCCCATCGAATATCTGCAGCTCCACCGGGCATCCAGCCCCACGTAACTTATCAGCGAATCGGCTGGCGTCACTAAACAATATTTCACGGCTGCCGACTTGTATCTGCGTCGGCACAAACCCTCGCTCAACATCACCAAACAGTGGCGACACCTCAGCACAAATACGTTCAGCATGTGTCGGTGCATACGCTACGGCGGCGCGTTGCAGGTGTTTTTCATATCGCAAACACGGATCAACATCTTGCCGGTGAATGTAGCTGTCGCCACTGCCGGATAGGTCCGTCCAGGGCGACCACGCCAACAACGCCGCAGGCAAATCGATGCCATTGTCGCGAAGCATCATAACCATCGCAGCAGCCAAACCGCCACCAGCGGATTCGCCAATCATCGCCCAAGGATGTTTGGCAAAATCCGGCAGTGCTATAAGCGCACGCATTGCTGCCAACACCGCTGTTGTTGTGTGCTGCCAACGGCTCATCGGTGCCAATGGGTAATCGATGGAGTAGAGAGTAACGCCTGTACGCCGAACCAATTGAATCGGTGTCACCAAAGAGGTGCGAGCGCTAAAACAGGTATAGGCACCGCCGTGAAAATACACGGCAGAGGCCGAAACTGCCGATGATTTCGGACGCACAACAATCACCGGTAAGCCACCAAGTGTTGTGGAACTCACGGTAACGCCCTGCGTATCAACGGCATTCGCCGAGGCGTTCGTTTCGACCTGCGCTTGATACGCTTGCCAACCGGCAATGTCGCCCGGTAACGGCATCGCGGGCGTTAACCGAGGGTCTGGTAAACGTGCGAGAATCGCCTCGGCTTGCGGTGAAACCAGCGATGATGATTCAGATACTTGCGAAGACGACATACCCACAACTCATTGATACCAACCTTGAGAATACCAAAGTCACAAGCCAGTGTTTACTGTGTTCCAAAAAGACGATCTCCAGCATCGCCCAGCCCGGGAATGATATAGCCGTTTTCATTTAAGCATTCATCAACAGATGCCGTATAGATTGCAACATCGGGATGCTGATCAAGGACGCGTTTCACGCCTTCTGGCGCGGCCACCAATACCAGCACGGAAATATCGCTACAGCCGGCTTCTTTGAGTGCATCCAAGGTCGCCACCATGGTGCCACCCGTTGCCAGCATAGGGTCAACCACCAAGGCGGTACGCTGCTCAATGGCCGGGCAAAACTTTTGATAATAGCTGTGAGGTTCAAGTGTGGTTTCATCCCGATACAGGCCAACAACTGAAATACGCGCCCCCGGAATTAACTGCAAGACCCCATCTAACATGCCTAATCCCGCCCGCAATATCGGCACGATGGTGACTTTTTTACCAGCGATTTGCTGAACATCAATCGGCCCTTGCCAGCTATCAACCGTGATAGTTTCAAGCGCCATCGCCAAGGTCGCTTCATAGGTGAGCAAGCTAGCTATTTCATTAGCCACCGCACGAAAGCAGCGCGTGCTGATCGTACTGTCACGCAGTAGTCCCAGTTTATGTTGTACCAAGGGGTGATTGATCACATGAATACTCATTCGAAATACCCGGTCGTGATGGCTGAATATGGCGAAATCGCCCCGCAGTGGCTGATACAGGTTTACCAAGGCCAGCTAATAGCTTAGACAACGCCGGCGAACATTTCATACCACTGATGCGAATGGAGAATTGGATATATCACCTGATGGTGACAAAGTGGGCAGCCCGGCTGAAATCGAAGATAGTTATCTATCGTTAGTTGGCTGCGGACCGGACACCCGCAGAGAGCAGAAGAAAAGGAAGGCTCGGAGAATGTAAGAAGAAGCCCAGGCAACCAGGCCAGCCTCTAGAGCACAGGTTTATCTATCACCCAGAGTGTCGGATAGCGAATCCGCCAAAGCATATTTCGGCTCGAATCCACTCGCACGAATCTTGCTATCGTCAAACAGGGTATGGTGGCTGATAACATCAACGGAAAACCGCGTCAGCGGAAGTTCACGCCCATAGGGCACTACCGCCTCTAATAATGCCGCGAGCGCCTTCATCATTACTACAGGGCTAGGTACTACCCAACTCTTACTGCCGAGTTGGCGATCAAGCGCTTCATGGAACTCAGACCAACGAGTATCAAATCCTTTCACCAGATAAGTTTCCGGCGAGTCATTAGTGCCCGAGATCAGGTGTACCATCGCTCGGCCGATATCCCGCACATCAATGCATGAAAACCGCCAATCCTGAAACCCCATAACCGGGAAGACACGCAAGCGATGGCTTTGAACAAACGGCGGTATAAAATCGGTGTCTCGCGGGCCGATTGCATTGGCAGGCCGAAGCATGACCAACTCAGTAGAATCTGGCTTCCAGGCTGCTTGCAAAGATTGCTCTCGATCAATGGCCGTTTGGTTGTAACCGTGAGTGGGCATTGTTGGATACTGCTCATCGATTGCTGTTGGCGGGCGCGAAAACCCATAAGCCATAACCGTGCTCAGCTGCAAGAACCTGCTGACACCCGCTTCTTGCGAGATGCGGAATAACCGAGTTGTTAGCGTAACATCGGTGCGGTTACGTTCTGCCACACTGATGTGTAAGCGTGTGTCTGCAATGCAGTTAATCACCACAGTAGCTTGTGCCAAAAGCGCTAATAAAGAAGCCTCATCGGTATAATCGACCGGCTGGACCTCGATGTTGGCATGCCTCAACCAAGCTTGATCACCTATCTGACGTAATGGACAGATTACCTGCAAGCCGCTGTTGGCTGCTTGTTCTGCCACATGGCCGCCGATATAACCGCTCGCCCCAAAAATCACCAACATATAATTAGTCCCCCTGTCGTAACATCCGGCAGGTTATCACAAGTTTGCAAACATCAGCGGTTAAATTGTGAATGCTGGTGCATCATTTTGTGATAGTTGCCGCCTATGATAAGCAGCATCGGGACACGCTGTTTCCTTGAATGTCGTATACCGATTGCGGATTTAACCAAAGATAGACCTGATAAGGACACCTATGAAAACTTCCAAGAAAACCGTTTTCACCGGCAGCGCCATTGCCATGGCTGCAGCAGCACTGGCCGCTTGTAGTGATACCCCAGCGCAATCAACCGATGCAACGACAACGGATCTGGCCCACTGCTATGGCGTAAATAGCTGTAAAGGCCACAATGACTGTCAAACAGCGGACCACGCTTGCGGCGGACAAGGCTCATGTAAAGGCACAGGCTTTGTTGCTATGCCAACAAAAGCTTGTACTGATATTGGCGGCGTAGTTAAAGACGAATGGCGCGGCGAAGCATCTGTTGCAGAATTGTCTCACTGCTATGACGTTAACCTCTGCAAAGGCCACAACGATTGCGCGACAGCCAACAATGCCTGTAAAGGCCAGGCGTCTTGCAAAGGGACTGGGTTTGTATTGATGGGCGAGAAAGCCTGTAAAGATGTCGGCGGTAAAACCGGCAGCTGATCCGCACGCGAATGCGATCACCCCTGAAAGTATCTTGCCCGGCAAGGTATTTTCAGGGCATTTATGATGTACATCAAACGTAATAACACCTTCACACTGGTGGAACACTAAACAGCATCTATGCTGTAAACTGTTTTTCACTGACAGTTTTCGATACGGCACCCTATGGCGAATCACTTTCTCGGCTTCGGCCTCGGCCTTCGCACAGACCACTTTCATGATGTTCTGAATAACGATCACAACATCGACTGGTTTGAAATTCTCTCCGAAAACTACATGGTCGCCGGCGGTAAACCGCTGTATTACCTCGAAGCCATTCGTGAGCGTCATCCGGTAGTGATGCACGGTGTCTCACTGTCACTCGGCTCAGCAGATCCGCTTAATCAGGATTATCTCAAACAGCTCAAAAAGCTGACACGTATCGCCCGGCCCCAATGGTTTTCTGATCACCTTTGCTGGACAGGCGTGCACAACACCAATACCCATGATTTGATGCCACTCCCCTATGACATGGCAGTCGTGCGCTATGTCGGAGACCGCATAAAACAAGTGCAAGATCACATCGGACTGCCATTTTTGCTCGAGAATGTCTCCAGCTACTTAAATTACCAAGCCTCAACCATGACAGAATGGGATTTTGTTAACGAGCTGGTGAACTACGCCGATTGCCAGCTGCTGCTGGATGTAAACAATATTTATGTGAGTGCGCGCAATCATGATTTTGATGCCGACGACTATCTCAATGCCATCGACGTTGACCGCGTTCGCCAAATTCACCTGGCAGGCCACACCGATTATGGTAGTCACATTATCGATACCCATGACCACGATGTCTGCGATGATGTATGGCAACTCTACGCCCGCGCCTTAAAACGCTTCGGCGCTGTCAGCACGATGATTGAACGCGATGCTAACATTCCACCGTTCAACGAACTCGCCGCAGAGCTCGACATTGCTCGGGATATCGCGCATAAAACACTCAGCGCTGAACAGCTGACGCCCATAGTAACCGAGGTGGCCTGATGGAACTTGATGCCCTGAAACACCTGCAGAGTGAAATGCTCGGCCATATTTTAGATCAACCCAACGACGCACCATCTCTGATTGTGGATGAAGGTGCACTGAACGCCAAACAGCGTTTGTCCATCTACCATAGCGCTTACCGCATGCGCCTGAAGGAAACCATCGAGACCGACCACGAGGTTCTCGGCAGCTATCTGGGAGATGATTTATTTGACCAAATGGTCATCGGTTATTTGCAATATCATCGCTCAGACAATCCATCGCTGCGCTACTTTTGCGACCCGCTACCTAAGTTTTTGGCCAGCCACGCACCTTTCAGCGACTTACCCGTGATCAGCGAACTAGCAAGGTTTGAACGTTTGTTATTGGTTGCTTTTGATGCTCCCGAAGCCCATCGAATCACACTCGATACCCTACAACAGTTAGCGCCTGAATCTTGGCCTGGGATTCAATTAACCTTTCACCCTAGCGTGCAGTTATTCAATAGCCCATCCAATGCCGTCAACATCTGGCAGGCACTGAAACAAGAAAACCCGCCACCAGAAGTCTCCAGCGCTGAACAATGCTGGCTGATCTGGCGTAACCATGAACGCTTGACGGAATTCCGCCATATCAATGACATAGAACACTTGTTGCTGCAACAGGCGCTCACCGGTGACTCGTTTGAATCGCTGTGTGAAACGCTCACTGAGCACGTGGTTGAAGACGAAGCTCCACAAATCGCAGCATCAACTTTAATGCGCTGGATCAAGGATGGTTTGATCCAATCCCTGTAAACTCCTCATCTTAGGTCTCAGGGAGGGTTACCTCCCAATATCTTTTATAGCCATACTGTAACTTTACAGTGCGACTGTAAAATTTATACTGCGCCTCGACGTTATTCGCCGAGGCGCTTTTTTATGTCTGCAGAACCACTCTCTCGTCGAGAGAAAAATCGGCTAAACATGCGAGGGCGCATCAAAAAAGCAGCCACATTGCTGTTTGTTGATCAGTCAATCGAAGCAACCTCCGTTACCGAGATCGCCAACGCCGCCGACATTGCCGAGAAAACTTTTTACAACCATTACCCGACCAAGCGAGATCTGCTCTCTGATATGTCGGATGAGATGATCCGACTCTGCAACCGGTTGGTGGAAGACGCCGCGAATAACGCCAGCGACTTTGATACCGCCGTTAACCGCGCATACCAGAACCTGGCTGATGAGATGACTGCCTACCCAGCACTTGCCAAAGGCTTGGTGAATTTTGTGATGAGTCAGTCAACGCACGACCAATTGCCCGCAGAGACCATGACGTTTATGCCGGTGCTTGAGGTTGGCCGCAAACACCAATCGTTATCAGACCAGTTTGATATCGCGTTTCTCGACCGCATGCTGACCGGCACGCACTATAACGTGACCTTGCACTGGACCAACAACCCTAACGACAACTTGCAGCAGCAAATGGAACATGCCGCCGCTTTTCTTCTTCAATCAGCCAAAAAGCGCTGAACGAATGCTGAGGAGCCTTCATGGAATCCGCCATTATTCAACACCTGTTCCACGCCCGCTGGCGCTGGTTTTTTATCTCACTCGTCATATTGGTTGCCGCCAGTGCGGGCCTTAAACACCTAACATTCGACAGCAGCACGGCGTTCTTTTTCGGCGAAGATCATCCAGATATGCAGCGTTGGCGCGCATTCACTGACATTTACGGTGACGCCGACCGCGCCCTGTTGATGATCCAACACAAAGACGGTCAATCCCTGTTAAGCGACAAAAAGTATCTCGCACTGATTGAATCCGCTACAGCAGAGCTGGAATTGGCACCCCATGTGGTACGCGTTGAAAGTCTCAGTAACTACCAACATTCCTGGGCTGAAGATGATGATCTTTATGTTGAAGCCCTGATCGAAGATGCCGCTGATAAATCGGCTGACGATGTTCAGGCGATTGAATCTCTAGCATTGAACGACCCGGCAACCCGCTATCGCCTAGTCAGCCCAACCGGTGACGCCACCGTCGTGGTGATGACGGCTAACTTTGATGAAACCCTCGGCCATGTCGAACAGCAAAAGCAGGTCGTGACGACCTATGTTCAACAAGCACGGGATCAAATTCGTGCGCAATACCCTGAGTTGAATGTGTATACCAACGGCAATGTCGTGGGTAACGCGACGACAATGGTATTGGCTGTTGAAGATATTAAAGTGTTCATTCCACTGATGTATCTGGTGATTTATACCCTGCTGGCAATTTTATTGCGCAGCCTATTGTCGATGTTGACGATCGCATTCACTGCTAGCTTTTGCGCCGTCAGTGCCCTCGGTATTGCCAGTTGGCTGGGCATTACGTTATCGCCCCTGTCGATCTCTGCGGTCAGCATTGTGGTGATCACCACAGTTGCGCACTGCGTGCATATCGTTCTGGCATATCTGGAGTTTTATCGCGGCGGCATGGAGAAAATGGCCGCAATGGCCGAGAGTTATCGCATCAATCTGCAGCCGGTATTTTTTACCAGCGTCACCACCGCGCTCGGTTTTTTATCCATGAATATTTCAGAGATGCAGCCGTCACGTGACCTTGGCAATATCGTTGCCATCGGCGTCGTGATCAGCTTTATGTTTTCTCTGACACTGCTACCGACGTTTTTATGGATGATGCCGGTAAGATCCAAAGCCAACGCAGAATCCATTCTGAATCGCATCAGCAACTGGAGCAGTGAAAAAGTCATTCGCCATCGTCACGGTATGTTATGGGTATCGTTGTTGGTTTCTGCCGGGCTCGCTTGGGCTGCCAGCACCAATATCATCACCGAACGCATGACAGAAAACATCAAGCCGCCACACCCATACCGTACCTCGACCGACGCCTTCGATAATGCGCTTGGGGGTGTTTATACTCTGCAGTATTCCATCCAGGCAACCGGTGCAGGAGGTATTTCAGAACCTGACTATTTAAACGCACTGGATGCCTTTACCCAGTGGCTACGTAAACAACCTGAAGTTACCAGCGTCCATTCCTACGTGGATGTGATCAAACGCTTGAACCGTAATATGCACGCCAATGATGCAGCGTGGTATCAGGTACCCGAAGATCGCCAACTCGCCTCACAGTATCTGCTGCTCTACAATTTTTCGCTGCCCGCAGGCCAAGATCTCACCAACCAAATCAACGCCGATGAATCCGCCACACGTTTGGTCGTTAGCCTACCCAGCATGCCCGCTAACAACATGGTTGAGCTTCAAGATCGCATTTACGCATGGCAACAAAAAAACCTGCCAGAATACATGCGCGACTACGGTACCAGCGATGCATCGATGTGGTCTCATCTGGCGTTAAACGTACTCGGCAATAGTTTGTTATCGGCGTTTACCGCGCTGTTTTTTATCTCGTTGGTGCTAATGGGTATTCTGCGTTCATTCAAATATGGCGCCATTAGCCTGGCCCCGAATATGCTGCCCGGCATTGCCGGCTTTGGATTTTGGGCGCTCTATAATGGCGAAATCAATTTGGCACTGATGAACGTACTCTGTATCACCATCGGTATTGTGGTAGATGATACGGTGCACTTTCTGAGTAAATACATTCGTGCACGCAAGGAGCAAGGGCTCAACGCCGAGGATGCCGTACGTTACGCATTCCGCCACGTTGGCCCGGCTATTTTGGTGACAACACTGGTATTGACGCTCGGCTTTGGCAGCCTAACGCTATCGCCATTTCTCGCCAATGCCAACATGGGCATGATGATCGCGATCATCATCTTTGCGGCACTGATTTATGACTACTTTTTGCTACCTGCATTGTTGCTGGTGTTGGATAGAAACGGCCCTACACCATCAAAGCCGTGACATAACATCACAAGGGCCTTTGTGTTCACATCAACAATTTGTGTTCACGCTAACAAAAGGCCCTAAACATCCCATTCCGACTCTCCGAACAACACGATTGACTATGACCCCCTCGTGATACTCATTGCGTGCCCATTAGCGAAGCGACATAATACGATCAGTTTTTTACATTTGCCGGAATATGCGGTTTTCGCCTACCGATAAAACGTTTAACCGACGGCACTCAACACGACGAATAACGATAACAATATGATCGGTCTGATAACGCGATATGCGTCGGAGGGAGTGGTCAATACCTACACATCGACGCCCCGCTATATCAGCTATGTCATTTGCATGGGAACTCTGTGCTTCTTAACCGGTGCATTGGCAGAAACAACGGGATGGCCACCGTTGATTACCGCTGTGTTCTTTTCTGCTTTTAGCCTGGTTGTTGGTTTTTTAATCGCCAATAATTTGGTCTTCAAGACACAGGAAACCTGATAACTCCAGCATCAGCCAGCTGATCAACATGGCAGACTAAAGAATAAAAATGACTAAGATTAACGCAGAACAACAACGTGAATTATCGTTCTTTGCCGCTATTTCACTGATTTTTATCTATCCGATTATTCACGCAAATGTATTTTTTCGAGATGACCTTTTACGATCGCTGAAGGGCTATGGTAGCTGGGATTTTCAAGGCCGCCCATTGGCCGATTTGGTACAGAGTATCGCCGCATCGGCGTTTTCATGGCATTTGCCAGATGTTGCACCGCTTACCCAAATATTGACGGTCTTTTGCTTGGCTGCAGCCGGTTATAGCTTCAATCAATATCTGAAAAGTCGTCAGGGAAGAGGTAGTTTGATCGCATCCTCTCTATTGATGCTAAACCCGTTTTTTCTCGCGAATGCCTCGTATCGATTTGATGCATTTGGCATGGCTTTGGCATTTTTACTGTCTGTGATGGCATTTACACAATGTGTAAAAAAGCAAAATAACGGAGGAAGGTTATCACTTAGTTCGGTTTTTCTTCTGTTTTGTACGCTGTGCCTCTACCAACCCATGATCAATGTAACGCTAGGGTTGCTTAGCGTCGAGTGGTTGATCCGCGCCCGCGATGGCCGATTTAAAGATGCACTATACACACTGTGCCTTGTGACCCTTCACGCAGCATGTGCGTTGATAATCTATTACCTGACGATCCCTGCGCTATACATGGCCGAAAATTCGCGCTCGTCAACCATTCCACTGTCGGGTGAAGGGCTGCAGATGTTAATCAACAATATGACGGTCTACTCCAACATACTGGCGAGTTACTTGGTTGGCCCGACATTTGTTTATTTGTCTGCATCAGTTGTGCTGACGCTGGCATTAATACCCAACATCATCCGGCATTCATCGACGACTTGGCAGGTTATTCCAGGCTTAATTCTTGGCGGATTCATATGGTGGCTGTCTCTATTTGGCCCGTTTGTATTGTTGTCAGAGCCAACACCAACCTATCGAACCATGCCTACGTTCTTTTTTATCTTTGTATTGCTGGCACTGCTGGCGTCATGGTCACGCTTTAAGCTGCGCTACATTGCCATACTCCCTATCGTCGTCGCTATTGCTACGTCCTATAAGTTGGGCGTTGCGCTGAAAAACCAACAAGATTTCAATGAATCAGTCATGAATATGGTGACATACGATCTGGTCTCTCGATCTCTGGATCAAGAAAAAATCTATGTCATCGGTGTTCCGGCTGAAGCACCGCGCAACAGCACCGTGTACGAAGCAAACCTGCTTATCCGCTCACTCAGCTACCCGGCCTCCGCTTGGATAAGCGCTGGAGATTTGCTGATGCGAGGGTTGAAAAACACACAGTTTTTATGGTCAGGAAGCCACCAACAACACGAACCTCAGTTTAAAAACGATCTGTGTCACTCCCAACGAGAGCCCCTTGTTGTTAACAGCTTTTATACGTTACTGAACGCCGACGAGCATGTTTACGTTATGCTGGGCACGAACATACCGGCCTTCTGTGAATCGGATCTCTCTGATTCTGCTTCTAGCTACACGCCCACGACAACAAGCGATGTAAAAATACCCAAATAAAAAGCTCAGCTGCCTTAACCGGCGCAGAAAAACAGTAAACAGAGCTATTTAAATCGCCATACCATTAAACTGCTTGGCCAGATAAATCGCATAGTTGTCGGTCATGCCGCTAAGAAAATCCACAACACGTCGCAAGGCTAAGTAGTCTTGCGACGAACCCTCGGTATTTCCGTATCCCTTACCATCGCCAATACGGGCATCAAACGAGTGTTCGCCAATCAGGTCCAATACCCGCTGACTACGAAACGACATATTGTCGCGATCATGTATCCATTCGATAACCGAATGGCACATCACATCTAACAAGGTCGCAATGACGTTGTAAGCGCCAATTTCCAACTCCACTTTGCGAGCATGATTGTAGATCTGTTGCCGGGCTATGGATTTAGCCGCCTTGATCGAGTCACAAATATGCGGCGGACAAAGCTCAATTAGTGGTGTGTCATCGCCGTCGAGGTATTGTTGCTGATGTTTGAGAAACGCATCCGATGCGGCTTCGATATAGGTTTCAATCACTTTGCCGCGAATAAGAGGAAGCTTACGGCGAGTGCTCTTCAGCCGACGAATGTCCGCCTCCATATCACTCATGCTCTGTGCAGGAATCACGGGTTCGATAATCTCAAAAAACTCATCCCAGCCAAGAATCTCCATCTCCAGACCGTCTTCCAGATCTAAAATGCCGTAACAAAAATCATCTGCCGCTTCCATTAAGTGCGCTAGCGGGTGACGGCAATACCAGTTGTCACCGGGTTTTGACAACAACCCTGTCGCCTCTGCGACCTCATGAAATGTCTCCAGCTCTGACGAAAATACACCAAATTTATGCACCCGCGGCCGTTGCCCTTCGGCAGCGGGCAGAGACGTCCATGGGTATTTGATCGATGCGGCGAGCGTTGCATAGGTTAGGCGCATCCCGCCTTTATTGATGTGATTTTCTACCGATGTTAGCACCCGAAAACCTTGTGCATTGCCTTCAAAGTGAATCAAATCATGGGCTTCTTCTTCACGCATATTTTGCAATAGGTGGTTACCGGCATTCATAAACCAGCTTTTTATCGCCTCTTCACCAGTATGGCCAAACGGCGGGTTGCCAATGTCATGCGCAAGGCACGTTGCCTGAACAATATCCCCCAGATCTGCTGCGCAGACGGCATCAGGTAATTGGTTGATTTCCGCCAGCTTCAAGCCAGCCAATATGCCGAGACTACGTCCAACACAGCCCACTTCGAGGCTGTGCGTCAATCGGTTATGCACATGATCATTCTGCGCCATCGGGTGTACTTGGGTCTTGCGCGCAAGACGGCGAAATGCACCTGAAAAAATGATTTTGTCGTGATCGGAATTAAACGGCGAACGCCCGGGTTCGGCTTTCGGCGGCTTGCCGCCGAGACGGGACGGATTCAACAACTGGTGCCATTGCATAGGCGCTCCTCAAAGGGTATGCCGCGCACATTCCAATATGCGCTCAAACAATACACGGATAAAGCCTGATCTACTTATAGCTTAAACCACACAGTCGACGTTTTTCTGACACCTTTGATGTTTCACCCCGCCAAAAAGCTGATCGCTCTCGGGCATAAAGCTGAATCCGGTCACAAATTAAACAACCACATTATGAAACACTCCTGCCTCATAAATAGAAAATGAATATGATACACATGTGTTTCAATATTATTTAATTTGCCTACAGGCGAGCGAACGCCTCAAAAAGATAACTATGAAGGCTTCCGTATGATGAGAACAAATCGACTGACCAAATACCCGCTTCGCGCATCGGTTGCATTAACTGCATGCCTGATCGTCGCCTGTGGCCCCGGTAAAAAACCGGATCCTGCGCCACCAACGCCACCGCCGGCTGAAGATACGCGCCCGGCGTATGTGAATTTCGAATCGGGCCCTGTACGGCCGATCGCCAAAACCGGTAATAAAGTGCTAATTACCAATACTCCCAATCGATCTCTGGAGGTATTTACCACATTGCCTAATGGCGACTTGGAACACCAATCAACGGTTCCTGTGGGTATTGGGCCAGTAGCCGTCAATATTGCACCGGACGGCAGCGCATGGGTCATCAACCATATTTCAGATTCCATCAGCGTGGTGCGTTTCGATCAGGCACTGCCTTATGTCGACAAAACACTCTTAGTCGGCGATGAACCACGCGATATCGTGTTTGCCAACGGCAAGGCTTTTATTACCACGGCGCATCGGGGCCAGCATCGCACCCACGCATCGTTACAAGGTGTGGACGGCGCTGGCGATCCCGCACTATTCACCTCCGGCGTTTCGCGCGCAGATGTCTGGGTTTTCAATGCCAACGACACCGGAAGTTCCGTCGGTGGCAATCCCGAAAAAATTGTATCACTGTTCGGAGATACCCCGCGCGCACTGGCGGTGACACCTGATCAACGCACGGTTTATGTCGCTGTCATGCACTCCGGAAACCAAACAGCCGCCGTGCATGAATCGGTGATGTGCCATGGCTTCGAAGACGATAGCTTCGGCAACAAACCCTGCAACACGCTTGATCGCATCAGCTCACCGGAAGGCGAAGCTAACGGACAACTACCCGGCGGCCGCACAGCACCAGGGGTTAATAAAGACGGTATTCCGCAACCTTGGACATCCATGATTGTTCAATACGATAACGACAGCGGCGAATGGCGAGATTCCAAAGATCGTAACTTCAGTAATGGCATCCGCTTCCACTTGCCCGACAAAGACGTATTTGCAATCGATACCGAGACATTGACTGAAGTTACCGCTTACCCGCATGTTGGCACCACACTCTTCAACATGGCGATTAACCCGACGTCAGGGCAGATTTACGTCTCCAATACCGAAGCCAACAACAGCACCCGATTTGAAGGCCCAGGCAAAGTTGGCGGCTCAACCGTGCAAGGTAATATCGCCCGTTCACAGATCACGGTGATAGACCCTTCGGCAAATAGCGTTGCCATGCGCCCATTAAACAAACACATCAACTACAGCGCGATCAAAGCGCCTGACGGCATTAAAGATCACTCAGTGGCGATGCCGAACCAAATGGCAATTACCGCTGATGGCAACACACTCTACACTGCGGCGATGGGCTCCGATAAAATCGCTGTGTATCCAACCCAAGACATCAACGACGACGCCTTATGGGACAACCAAGGGCTAGAGTTTGACCCAACACAACAAAATCACATTGACGTTGATGGCGGCCCTGCCGGCATACTGCTCGATGACGCCCGCAAACGCCTCTATGTTTACACGCGTTTTGATAATAGCTTGGTCAGCATCAATACGGACTCGCGACAAATTGAAGCTCGCCTGCCACTGACAACGCCAGAGCCACAAGCCGTTATCAACGGCCGCGCCATATTGTACGACGCAAAACGTTCATCATCTAACGGTGAAGCCGCGTGTGCCAGCTGCCATATTTATGGCGACGGTGACCAATTGAGCTGGAACCTCGGCAACCCGGATGCCTCAAATGCCAGCAACCCTCAACCCTTCCCGACCCGCAAACTTTCGTCGCTCGGTTGTGATTTCGTCGGCCCGAATGACGACAGCTGCCAGCTTTTGCAAATTATTAACGGTGACAGCAACCTAAATACGATTGCCTCGATGAAGGGTCCTATGTTTACTCAAACATTGCGTGGAATGAGCACGCATGGCCATATGCACTGGCGCGGTGACCGTTCTGTCGGATATTTTGGCACCGACACCGCACAAACGCTGGACGAAAAAACCTCATTCAAGAACTTTATCGTCGCCTTTGAAGGTTTGTTAGGCCTGGATATTGACCTGCCTGACAGCGTCAACAGCGGCTCAAAATCAGCCGATGTTATAACGCTTGAACAACAGGTCGACGACCTCGCAGACTTTATGCTGCATACCCAAATGCCACCAAACCCGATTCGCCAACTCGATAATTCGCTTTCAGCGTCGGCTTCAACCGGCAAGGCATTTTTCACCGGCAACCGACGTTCTGATGGTTTAGCCCAAGACTCACGACGCAACGGCCCAGAGCAAGATGGTGTTAACTGTGAAGGCTGTCATGGCTTGGATCCGGCTAAAGGCTTCTATGGCACGCGTGGCGAGATTGCTCACGGTGGTGAGATTCAGATCCTCAAGGTGCCACAACTGCGTAACTTGTATACCCGCGTTGGCATGTTCGGCCTGCCGGATCGTATCGGCTTCTTGCCGTCAAATACACGCACACATCAGCGGGATCAAATTCGCGGGTTTGGTTTCTTGCACGACGGTGCAACTGATTTGCTGTTTAACTTCCTGAAAGGCGGCGTTTTCGATAATGGCGAACTACCTTGCCCGCCAGGATTGGATGCACGTTATGGCTGCGCATTTAACGCAGGCCATGTGGGAATTCCAAATGACAACGTGCGCCAGGCTCTGGTGCAGTACTTGATGGAATTCGAAAGTGACCTTGCACCGATTGTTGGTCAGCAAGTGACGCTATCGAGCACCGCAGATGATGCCCACCTAGACCGCCTAGAGCTGTTGATGCGTCGAGCCAGTACCCGTTTTGCGTCTAAGATACTCGGCCCTAATGCCCATGAATGCGATTTAGTCGCGCATGGCATCATTGATGGAAAGGCAAAATCCTACTTGTTTATGCCAACAAACCAATCGTTCCACCCCGATGCAAAATCTGATGCAATACTCGACAGCGACGCGCTAATCGAACGCGCAAAAACGGCAAATAATCACCTGACCTTTACCTGCGAGGTTCCAGGAGCCGGACATCAAATGGCACTCGACAAAGATTTGGACGGCATATTAAACCGCGACGATTGATTAATTCGCACAAAAAAAGCGCTGTGTAGACGCACAGCGCTTTACAATTTCTGGCTCTCATGCCATTCGAAGCGTCAATACCATAATGGTTCGATAGTTTTTCCACTAACTGCGTAAACGTAATATCACACTCGAGAAGTTTCCATATCATCGATCCGACATCATTAACGCCATAATATTCACCATTCACAACACTCATGATAACGGTATCAGTGCCCATGCTGGCATGCACCATGTCGGCATTCCGCTGGATATGATCTGCCCCAGTAAAAGTGGGCACTCGTTAAGCGACTAATTTCATTTCGTATTTCTCAGGGCTCAAATAACCCAACGCACTGTGGCGCCTTTTTCGATTGTAATCAACTTCAATATATTCGAACACCGCTCGGCGCATCTCTTCTCGATTCATTAACGGCTCATCGTGAATCGCTTCCACTTTGAAGGAATGGAAGAAACTTTCTACACAGGCATTGTCCCAGCAATCCCCACGACGGCCCATACTCTGTTGCAGCTTTCTCTCTTCAATCAGCCCGCGGTAAGCGCCTGAGCAGTACTGGCTACCACGGTCACTGTGTACGATAACGTCTTCAGGGAAACTACGTCGGAACAACGCCATCTTCAGCGCATCACAGACTAAGTCCGCTGTCATCCTTGATGACATTGACCAGCCAATCACCGCCCGTGAGTAAAGATCGATCATCACCGCTAGATACAGCCAGCCCTCGCTGGTGTACAGATAAGTGATATCACCTGCCCACTTTTGATTCGGGGCATCAGCATTGAAGTCCCTATCCAGCAGATTAGGGGCTACCTATAATGTATGGTTACTGTCTGTGGTGACCTTAAATTTCTTTGCTGCCTTGGGGATTAGACTTTGCCGTTTCATACTGTCTGCGATGGTTTTTATGTCGTGACACATCCCCTGATCGACCAGCTCAGCCTGAATACGACGTGCACCGTCACGGCTTTTGGAATCGTCAAAGGCCTCACTAATTGCTCTATCTCGTTGTTGCTGAGCTTGTCGGCTAGGGCTGGGGGCGTCTCGTTTCAAGTTCCACTGATAATACCCACTTCGCGATACTGCTAGCGCCTGACAGAGAAAGCTGATGCTCAGATGCTGGCCATGCTGTTGAATGAACCGGAAACGCACTACTTTGGGTTCTTCGCGAAGTAGGCTGCCGCCTTTTTTAGAAATTCAACCTCCTTTTCCAGCTCGGCTTTCTCCCGTTTGAGTTTGGCATTTTCGGTGGCTAGATTACTCTTACTCTCACGCTCACTGGTATTGCTCTTTTTCTCAGCTGCCGCTCGCCACTGATAGATCTGCGAGCCATGTAATCCAAGCTGGTCAGCAGCCTTGGTTACATCGATTTTTTCAGCCAACAATAAGGCTTCAGCTTTGAATTCATCGTTATGACGTTTTCGGGGTTGGGGCTTTTAGTCATGTTTCACCTCAGTTAGCAATTTTACTTGCTTAACGAGGTGTCTACTGTTGATAAAGCGGATCAATCTAACGCCGTTCAATATTCAAAAACAACATCCAAGTGAAACACTTGTGCATAGTCAAATATCCATCTGAACATCTCAAATCATAAACATAACCAAAGGCGATACAACGACCTTTTCGACGGTAGATTTTTCATAATAAATAGACAATAGAAGAACACATTTACGATATAACACTCCACATCAATAGTAGAATTTACCGTTAGGCTAGGTATTTTTTACCCACTCGAAACATAAAATATACAAAAATAAATCCATATCATTACTTTAAAAAATGACAAAAAATTCAAGAATTATAAAAATTGACTACATTCATTAACTTAATATCACATACTGAAATATTTATTTTATACTCCACTATAAATTTTAATCGTGATACTCGGCTTGGGTTAATCGGCACCCAGAAATTGTATTCGGGCGAGCCTAGCTTCCCGCGGCTTGATCGCCGCCGTCTCGAATCGACATTACCCCGAAAGGGGTCTCAAACATTCTGATTAGATGCGATCTGAAAGGATCGGAAAGTGCTTCGACAAGAAAAGTACCAGTACTGGCTTTCGCTGCTAGGTGTGCTCCGGCAATAATTTTGGACAACGGGCGTTTCATGCAATTTACCGACTATTGCAATTCGCACCCGACGTTGAGACATTGAATCGCTATTTGATTAGCGCGAAATGCCCCGTTGTCGAGTGATGGATACAATCGATCGAATTGAACCAATGCAACTTTGTTAGCGATTCGTTAATCCAGCTTGTGAATCGACCGCTTGATAAGGCCTATATGCAGCCTCTACAGAACAGCTCTCAACAGGTGTTAAAACCACATTCGACGCTAGCGCATACAGTTCCGTCTTTGTACCAACAATGCGCTTAACCTGATCAGGCACGACGGACACTTCGATACAGCTGCTTTTGATGTGTTTGTTATCGGCACCTTTCACCTGCAATACATTGTTATAAGGCGTGTATGTTTGCTGCCGGGTATCCCAAGGGTTCGAGGAATAATCATAAACAGTGCGACCGATTTTATGCTGCGTCATCGTCTTTGCGATCAAACTGGTGTCTTCCATTTGCCAGATCTGACCACGCTTAGCGTTGCCTTGCGTTAACGTGATCCGCAACGGCGTTAATGGGTAGCCGTAGTCATACAGTTTGTGTTCATGATTGGAGGGATAGCGTTTTTCCCACGTAAGGGTAACTTTGATATCCGCCGGATCCGCGTTTTTGTGAACCACCTGATAATATTTTACTTCCCCGATACCCACCGCATCTTGAATGACATGGTCATACTCTTTGGCAGCCTGTGCTGCACTGATGTAACCAAAGCCATAACCATTATTCCATTGAGCGTTTGTTGGGTCAGGCCAGATAGTAGCCTCTTTACCTAACGCACCTTCTTGCCGGCTCGCTTCATACTTTGTTGGCATACGATTGTCGGCACTGTTAATTAAAATAGCTTTTACTGCCATGCTGAAGCGCGGAGCCTGATCCGACAAATTCCATGAACTCGCATCTTGAGTGAGCACGGCTTCTTTGACCAATCCTGCAACACCTTCAGCCAAAGGAGCTGCAATGCTGGTGCCGGTTACCGGCCTAGCCTCAGCAACGGCCCGATAATCTTCACGCTCGTTATCGATATAGGGCACGGTACAGCTCACCACGTAACTGCCAGGGGCAACTATGTCGGGCTTTCTGCGTCCATCCAAGGTTGGGCCACGGGCACTAGCCACTCTCAGATGATGGGCCGACCTTGGTTTACGCACGGTAAGATCATCATCAGCATCTTCGACATAATAGGGATTCATATTGCCCACCACGATGCCGTTGTAGGTATCCGCAGGCTCGGTAAGCGTGAATGCATAGGGGTCACCGGTGACAGATCGATTGCCTGCCGATTTAAAAAACAGGAAATCATTGAGATAAGCAGCTCGATCAAATTCACGGGCAATCGTCGAATAGGGGCTCACCATCTGCTCTGGTTGGTATGTTCCCCCTATCCATGCCTGCGCGTACTGCTCACCATGACCAAAACTGTAATTGAGCATATCAATACCTTGCCGGCTGATCCACGCTAGGCTATCCATGGTGGTTTTAAGGGCGACGGTTTTATCAACATATTCGCCGGTCGCCGGATCAATCTGCACCGTTTCGTCACCGGCAAAGTCAAATACCAGCCTCGCCGCATAGGAAGCCCCGCGCGGCACAGCACTAATTCCATTTGCCTCGTCATTCACATAACCACCGGTCGCCGCACAGCTCGTTTGTGTGCCGTGACCACTGCGCAATCCGACAATATGATATTGTTTTTTCTCTGAACCATTGTTACGGTCGCCGTAATACGGGTTGTTTAACTCCGCGCTTGATGACCGATGATTCAGCGGTTTATCTTCACCATTATTTGCCGCCGTAAAAGCACCATGAATACGGTATTTACTGACATAGTTCTTTCGAGGGAACGGATCGAATTCATCCGGCACGATGGATTTAAAGCCGCTGTCGAGCACACCGACGTTCATCGCTCGACCTTGAATATTCAGGCCTTGCCAGAAAGCGCTCAAGCCCATCCACTGGGCTTCGGGAAACGACAGCGGAATATCCTCGTCGTGCATTGGCACTAACGAATCCGTTTCCGTCATGGGCTCTTCACCGCCAGCGCTTATCAAACCAATATTCAATACACCTGGAAATGTCGTTTCCAGCCACGTGACAGCATCCTGCTGCTGGAGCGCAGCCAGTGCTGTAATGGCATTCGGTGAGAGGATAAACGTTGTGACGCCATTTCTTTGGTGAGCACTGATTTCAAGCTCCGGCCGTTGTGCCGACAGTGCTTTCAGGCGCGCTAGCTCCTCGCCTTTCAAGCTGACATAAACAAGCGGCTGTTTTGGTTGCGCAGTTTGGCTTTGGCCGCCCACTGCTCGGGCGAAGCTGGGTGCAGACAACAAACGCTCAACAGATTCTGGCACTTGAGCCGAAGCATGCAATGACAAGCTGGATACACCGAAGCTACCGAAAAAGACTATCAGCGAGCGCGTAATAGAATTGTTTTTCATCGTTTACCCATCCTAGAAACTAGGAATCTAGAACTGACAACCCGTCAGTTAGTTTCATGGAAGGTATGATTAAAAGATTAGAGAGGTGAATACGTCGATATATGGAGAGGAAGACTTTTTGTCACTGCGCTCCGACCCCATCAACATTTTGATCGGACGGACGTGCTTGTCTGTTGATAGAATGAACTACGAGGCTCATCACACCTGCAAGGCTAGTTTTCGGTTGGCTGGATAAGCCACAGGCGCTAGCCTATGGCTGAAGGTGACTTACTACACCTCCGCAAGATCGCCTTTCGATTCTAGCCACTGACGACGGTCCGCTGCGCGTTTTTTACCGAGCAACATATCCATCATTTCATCGGTGTTATCGTCTTCTTCAATTCCTAATTGAAGAAGACGTCGTGTGTCTTTATTCATAACAGTTTCACGTAACTGCAGAGGGTTCATTTCACCCAGCCCTTTAAAGCGAGTCACTTGAATTTTACCCTTTTTCTTTTCAGCTTCGATGCGATTCAGAATACCTTCGCGCTCAGCTTCATCAAGGGCGTAAAAAACTTCTTTACCCACATCAATACGAAATAAAGGCGGCATAGCAACATACACATGGCCCGCTGCTACTAACGGCCGAAAATGCTTAACAAATAATGCGCATAACAATGTCGCTATGTGCGCACCATCGGAGTCCGCATCAGCAAGAATACAAACCTTACCGTAGCGCAACTGAGTAATATCATCAGAGCCAGGATCAACACCGACGGCGACAGAAATATCATGTACCTCCTGAGAAGCCAAAACTTGTGATGGATCCACTTCCCAGGTATTCAGAATCTTCCCTCGCAACGGCATAATCGCCTGAAATATGCGATCACGCGCTTGCTTGGCAGACCCTCCAGCTGAATCACCCTCAACCAAGAATAGCTCACCGGCCATGGCATCTTGCCCGGAACAATCCGCTAACTTACCCGGCAAGGCTGGCCCTTGTGTGACCTTTTTACGGACAACTTTTTTGGCTTTTTTCAGACGCGTTTGCGCGTTACTAATCACCATTTCAGCCAGTTTATCGGCTTCTTCAGTATGCTGATTCAGCCACAGACTGAACGAATCTTTTGCTACGCCGGAAATAAACGCCGAGCATTCTCGAGACGATAAACGCTCTTTGGTTTGACCGGAAAACTGCGGATCCTGTAATTTTGCACTCAACACAAAGTTACATTTGTCCCAAATATCATCACCCGACAACTTCACACCGCGGGGTACTAGGTTGCGGAATTCGCAATATTCCCGCATGGCATCCAGCAAACCCGTGCGCAAACCGTTAACATGGGTGCCTCCCTGGGCAGTCGGAATCAGGTTAACGTAACTTTCTTGAGTCAATTCTGCACTTTCAACAAACCACTGCACAGCCCAGTCTACGGCTTCGGTAGAGCCTTCAAAGTGACCAATAAAAGGGGCTTCCGGCAGCGCTTCATACTCTCGAGTTTTAGATACCAGATAATCTTTCAAGCCATCTTCGTAATACCATTCACATTTTTCATCGGCATTTTCGTCCACAAATGTAACGGTTAAACCCGGGCACAAAACCGCTTTAGCCCGCAATACGTGTTTCAGACGAGATACTGAAAACTTGGCGCTATCGAAGTACTGAGCATCAGGCCAGAAACGCACCGTAGTGCCGGTGTTTCGTTTGCCGCAGCTGTCGACGACCTTCAGATCCTGAGATTTGTCACCACTACGAAACTGGATGTTGTGCACCTGTCCATCACGCCGGATGGTGACATCCAACAAGGTTGACAATGCGTTGACCACAGAAACACCTACGCCGTGCAAACCGCCGGAATACTGATAGTTATCATTCGAGAATTTCCCCCCGGCATGTAACGTCGACAAAATCACCTCAACACCTGGCTTGCCTTGCTCTGGATGGATATCCACCGGCATACCACGACCGTCATCCCCGACTTGCAGAGACCCGTCTTTAAACAAAATAACGTCAACTTTCTTAGCGTGGCCAGCTAACGCCTCATCAACACTGTTATCGATGACTTCCTGCGCGAGATGGTTGGGTCGCGTAGTCTCTGTATACATACCCGGGCGCTTGCGCACCGGATCCAACCCTGTCAGAACTTCTATCGATTGTGCGTTGTAGTCAGACAAGTCGGTATCTCCTGTTATTGGCTTACGTGAGCCTTCGGGGCCTGATGACTGAATATCCAGTCGAATACAGGCGCCAGATAGCGCTCAAATCCCTGAAATTGATGATCACCGCCGCTTTCTATCCAGCAACTAGCACCACAATAGTAGTTGCTGGCCTCAATGGCGTTAAGCACTTCGTCTGCTGTTTGAATCAGTACCAACGTGCGATCAAAAGCTGGGCCGGGATTAACGGCAAGGGATTTTAAGTCATTCATGTGTGTTGGTGTCAATGTAAATTGCTCACCGGTATAAGGGTTCTCGTTAACCCCCAAATAGTGATGCATTAACTCATACGGCCGAATCGCCGGGTTAATCATCACCGATGTTACCTGCCACTGCAGCGCCAGATAACGCGCATAAAAGCCACCCAACGAACTACCCACCAAGCATACCGGGCGATTTGAGTATTGGGATATTAATTGATTAAGCTGTTCGATCGCAGCCAATGGGTAACATGCAAGATCCGGCCTGAGGAAGTCGACATCCAGCTGCCGATCCTGAATAAAGTCATCGATCAACTGGGCCTTTGAGGCCTTTGCAGAGCTGAGAAATCCGTGAATATAAATAATAAGGGGGCGGCTGTTCATTCAGCCAAGGTTAATAACCACCGGCCTTATGATCAATAGGCAATTCAATATATTCGATACGCTCAACACGGCTAATGTAACTGCCATCATCAAATAACTCGAAATACCGATAACCCGGCATTTTATCATCGAGTGCAAAGTTATCACTTAACGGCTTGAACTGGAAACACGTTGAGGGGCACGCAAGAATATCAAAGTGCGCATGTTTTTGTTCGAAAGCCTGATGAACATGGCCATGAGCAACTGCTTTTAGCTGCCGGAAGCCGGCCATTAAACCCAAGACATGAGGCGCATTTTTGACGACTTGCGTATCGAGCCACGCACAACCGGCAGGCTTTAAATGATGATGCATGAATATCAGGTGGTGTTTGTCCGGTGCGCCACGTAAAACGTTGTCCATCCGCTGCACCTCGCCATCTTCGAGCAAGCCAGGAACCGCGCCATCTATGGATGAATCCAAAAACGTCAAACACCAGTTACCCATTGTCAACGACGGCAGGAATTCGTCACTCACAACCGGCTGCATCACACGGTTATTATCATGATTGCCGGGCAACCAAGCCAACGGAACATCCGTCGGTAGATGCTCACGCAGCATGTGATACGCCGTATCTTCTTTGCCGTTGGTAATATCGCCGGTTAAGGCAATTAAATCGGGGGTTGGATGATGCGTAAAAGCATGCTCACAGACCCGCTTCAGGGTCATTTCTGTATCCAGCCCCAGCAAAGTATCCCCCGCCACATCGGGCAGGTGGCAGTCACTGATTTGCAGAACTTTCAAAGGCAAACCTGGCTCCAAAACAACCGTAAAACTCTGATTATACGCACATTAACTTGTGAAAATACCAAAACGTGTGACTCATTACCAAAGTGTGAATTGGCAGGCAATCCTACAA
Organism: BD1-7 clade bacterium; assembly: GCA_902705835.1. Lineage (NCBI taxonomy): Bacteria > Pseudomonadati > Pseudomonadota > Gammaproteobacteria > Cellvibrionales > Spongiibacteraceae > BD1-7 clade bacterium. Next base: position 976,606 of record CACSIN010000001.1, on the reverse strand, counting down.
CGTATTAGTTTCAGCCAATAATTTCGGGGTTATGGGCACTTAACCCATGCGCCAAACAATATGACAAACACTCTGACAAAAATTTGTGTTGCTGATGTTTCTCGTCTTCATGCCACATGTTTTCATTCGGATAGTCATAGCGCCCACGCAGCTGCCCCGTGCCACTTTTTGGCATCACCTCGACCATACGTGCATCATGGTAGAGGCGCAATTCAAAGTGCTGGTCTAACCACTCACTGCCGGTAATCTGGTCGAGGCGAACCATCGTGGTATATTTGCAGCGTTCAGTAACTTGCAATTGAACCCTGCCAACCTGTTTATTCGGCAACACAATCCGAAAACTGGCAGCATCCGCATCCTTAGGTAGTAATTTCCCAATCCGTCGGTAATTGGTCTCGCATTCAGCCATATATGCCTGTATGTCGACCTTGTACCTACACTTTACCATCAGGATTTACTACTCTTAGCGAAGAAATTTTCAATGATCTTATAATTAACGAACATTTAGTACTTTCGCTCCGTTATCTTTTGGTAGTATTAAAACTAATACTTCTAAAAAAATCAGAATTAGACAATAAGGTTACAAGCCACATGCGCTCAAAAATCGCTCTTCTCGGCTGCATGGTCAGCCTTGCGTTTATTCCGCGAGTATACGCAGAAAACATTTTGGAAATCTATCAGGATGCGGTTGAAAACGATCTAGTTATGCGCGCTGCCAAGGCACAGTTAAAAGCTGGGTTAGAGGCGAAGGATCAAGCATTAGCGGCGTATTTGCCTCAACTAGCCGCCACGGCAAACTATGGACAGAACAAATCGAAAAGTGAATCGAGTGGCTTCCCTACCGGGTCAATAAACCCCTCTACGTTCAATTCGTCCAGCACTACAGGTGGCCAATGGAGCCTAACCCTCGGCCAACAAATTTTGAACATGGCAACGTGGTATTCTCTGCAAGGCAGTGACCACCAAACCAAACAAGCAGAATACGAATTCTTCAAAACCCAACAAACGCTCATTGTTCGTACCGTTGAAGCCTATTTGGGTGTCTTACGTGCGCACAACAACCTCGAATCGAGTCAAGCAGAAGAACGTGCGGTTAAGCAGCAACTCGATCAAACACAACAGCGCTTTAACGTTGGGTTGGTGGCTATCACCGATGTCCATGAAGCAAAAGCAGCATTCGATTTGGCAAAGGTTACCCGCCTGAATGACCAAGGTGCACTGGAAACCTCGTACGAGGCATTAACCGTTCTGACAGGACGATTCTACGATGCTGTTCAACCACTATCAGACAACTTACCGATCTCATTACCTACACCGGAAGATCGCAAAGCGTGGACAGACCTCGCAATCAAAGGAAACCCCGATCTTCTGATTGCGCGAGAAAATACTGAAACCTCTAAATACTCTGCGAAAGCTGCACGCGCAGCGCGTTATCCAACAGTCGCACTTGCGGCAAATTACGGCCGAGGATACACGGAAGGTGAACAATTCCAAACGTCCGACATAAAGNCCAGCAGCCAAACGGACTCGATTGCCTTACAGCTAACTATTCCTCTCTGGCAAGGTGGCGCGCTGGATTCACGCGCGCGCCAAGCTAACTTCCGATTTGAACAGGCCCGCGAAAATATGGGTTCACAGCAACGCCAAGTCGTTCAGCAAGTCCGCTCATCGCATATCGACGTACTGACCTCTATCCAACAGGTTTCAGCGCGTAAACTGTCGATTGTTTCTGCGCAAAGTGCTCTGGATGCGACGCAAGCCGGCTACAACTACGGAACACGGAATATTGTTGACGTGCTGAATGCACAACGGACACTTTATCAAGCACAACGTGACTACGGTAATTCACGTTACGATTACATCAACGACCTGCTGCGTCTCAAGCAATCAGCCGGCGTACTGACACCGCAAGACATTCTGGCGCTTAACCAATGGATTGAGCAGCAGAAGCAGGCCGTCAGAAACCCCGGCAGCATGGCTGCCTACTAAGCCTTAAAGCACTCGTGATACATCGAAAATAAAAAGGCCGATCTAATAAGATCGGCCTTTTTTCTACTTGAGGTTTTTTGTTTTACCTTCAGAGAAGCTATTTCAGAGCCCCGATATCTACCTGCTCTTTTGCTCTCTACTCCTGCCTTCCGCTTCCAACCTCTACCCAGCCATGCACTATGACTTCGCCTCTACCACAGCGTGCTGATCAATCAACGCAGATTCCAGTATTGCCATCAAACGGTCTAACGCACCGCGGTTTTCATCAAGTACCTGCAAGGCTGCCTCACCCGTCTTATTCCATGGGCGAGGCTCTACTAGCCAACTGCCTAATAAGGTTTGTAACCCATTCACATCCTGCACCAGGGTCAGGCCTTCGGCTTTTACCAACTCATCTGCAACGCTCTGAAAATTAAAGACGTGTTTACCCGAGAAAATCGGAATTCCCCACGCTGCTGCCTCCAAAAAATTATGTCCGCCGTGGTCGATCAAGCTGCCGCCGATAAATGCTGCATCAGCCAATCCGTAAAAGGCCAGCATATCGCCCATCGTATCCCCAACGACAACAGCAGTGCTGGCAGAAACCGGCCGGCTGTCTGTCACTCGAATAGCTGGCACCGCCTGCTGTTGACACAAGCCTACAACCGCATCAAACCGTTCTGGGTGACGCGGAACAATAACAGCAAGAAATCGTTTGTCTGTCGCATACAACTGCTGGATCAACGGCAACAATTGCTCATCCTCGCCCGGATGAGTACTCGCAAATACACACACTTTTCGCCCAGCTATGTGCAACTGCTGCGCCAGCGCATCCCGTCGATCGAGCACCTCGTCGCTAATAGACACATCAAATTTAATGCTGCCTGTCGTTACAACGTGTGCATCAGGCGTACCCAATGCAACGAAGCGCGACGCATCAACTGTGGATTGAGCCGATATCACCCGTAATTGCTCAAACATTGGCCGCGTAAGGCTTCCAAGCTTGCGATAACCCCGCATGGAACGCTCAGACATACGTCCATTGGCGAGTATTGAAGGGATGCCCTGTTCACTACAGATTGCCAATAGATTCGGCCACAACTCGGTTTCCATAATAACCAAGGCAGACGGTTTGAGGCGCTTGATAAAACGCTGAATAAACGAAGGAACGTCATACGGTAAATAGTAATGCAGCACACTATCGCCAAACGCCGCTCGCACACGATCCGAGCCGGTGGGCGTCGTTGTCGTTACGCAGATGCGCCAATCCGGATGTTGAGCCTGCCATTGTTGAATCAAGGGGGTCGCTGCGATGGTTTCGCCTACAGATACTGCATGCACCCACAGCAATGGCGAATCATCTTTACGCGCGGGAACTTGGCCAAAGCGCTCATAAATACGCTGGCGATAACCAATGGATTTCAGCGAACGCCAATACAGTCGCACCAACGCTAAAGGAAGTAAATGCAGATATAAAACGGTATAAAGTACGCGCAAAGTATCGAATCGCTGTCGGTTGATCAAACCTCTGATTATCGCTGGATTTCACGTCGATGCAATCCTTCAAGCCCAGCTTCGTTGCGGGCGCCCCCTCACCTTCTTATAATAGCCAGCCATTTAACCCAATCGAGCAAGACATAATGCGCGTAGAACTTCCCGTCGATATCGACGCCGTCAAAGGTTTTCTGGCTGCGGATGAAGCCGAAGCCCTCTATAACTATGCCGAGAAAGCATCAGCAAAAGGCCCGATTCTTGAGGTCGGTAGCTATTGTGGGAAATCCACTATCTATTTGGGCGTGGCTGCACGCCTGAATAACGGCGTCGTTTATGCTGTTGACCATCATCGTGGCTCAGAAGAACATCAATTGGGCGAGGAATATCACGATCCAGCACTGTACGACAATTCAGTCGCGCTGTACGACACTTTCAAGGAATTTCGCAAGAACATGCGAGCAGCAGACCTGGATGATACCGTCATTCCGCTGGTGACCTCGTCCAAGATCGCAGCACGTATGTGGAGCACTCCGTTATCCATGGTGTTTATTGACGGCGGCCATAGCTTCGAAGCGGCGGAGTTGGATTATCGCAGCTGGGCATCCCACGTTCAGATTGGTGGCATCCTTTGCATTCACGATTTGTTTCCAAATCCGGACGAAGGCGGCCAAGCACCGATCACGATTTATCGTCTGGCGCTGGCCTCAGGCTTATTTGAAGAGTTAGAGGTGGTTAATACGCTGGGTATTCTGCGCCGTATCCAATAACCGCACTTCTTTGAACAAATAGGCGGCTGCTGTGTGATCTGTCAGCGCATCGGCCGCCAGCAGTATCGCACCAGCAGTCCACGTGGGTTTTTCATCCGGCCACAGTAAGTCTTCAACAAACTGATAGCCCGTCCAATAAGAGCCATCTTCTACACGCCACTGATGCAACCAACTATACAGTGTAACTGCGCGCGCATGATCGCCAGCAGCCAGCAGTGCCATGGTTAGCTCACAAGATTCGGCGATGGTTACCCAAGGCTCATCAGACACACATCGACAACCCATATTGTCTTCGACAAATTCATCCCAACGGGCTTCAAGACGTTTTTTGCCTTCATGTGCAGGCAGCGCTCCGGTCAGGACCGGGTAAAACCAGTCCATGGAGTAGCGTGCTTTGCTTTCCCAAGTGCGATCAAAACGCTCTTTCTCACGGAAACGAATCGCTTTACCTAAACGTTCACGCGCATCCAACCAGTCTTTACGCTCAGTACCAAGAACGACAGAGAGATTGTATGCACATTCCAAGCTCTTATAGACAGAGCTACAACCAGTTACCAATGCGTCTTCTTTAGGTTTGCCGTGTGTATCAACAGCCCAATGAATTTCGCCATGTTCGGTTTGCAGCGACAAGACAAAGCTAATGGCCTTTTCGACGCAGGGCCACATTGCTTCAATGAATTCGTAGTTTTCAGAAATCAGATAGTGATGCCATACACCGGTGGCGATATAGGCAATAAAGTTGGTTTCTCGACGTTCTTTGTTGTCAATTTCACCGTCTTTATAGGCAGCCCACCAGCTACCGTCGTCTAACTGCATATCGCACAGCCAGAAGTACGCGCGCTCGGCAGCATCGTACTCACCGCCAATCGTCAATCCCATGGCCGCTTCGACGTGATCCCACGGATCGGCATAAGAACCTTCAAACCAAGGAATAGAACCATCCGGGAGTTGGCTTTTTAGCAGAAATTCAACCGTTGGGCGAAAAAACTCCTGCGGGAATAGCCCTTTGGACAAAAACAAACCACTCACTTACGCTGCCGCCTTTTCAAAGTACATCACGACTGACTTGCCCATCGCAGGATTCAGCATTTTCTCTGCGGTGCGGGTCACCCAAGGACGATCCATCATATCCCAGACCAACATCTTGTGATAGGCCTTGACCCACCGGTTGTCTTCCTTGTTATCCCAATCCATACACTGCATCCACCAGTACGGACTATGCAGCGCATGCGCCCAATGGCGGTGGTAGAAGGTAAATCCTCGGTCTTCGATTTTTCGGCGCAGCTGTTTCTCCAGAAAAATCCGCACATGACCGCCTTCATTTTCATGGTATTCATCGCTGTAATGCCAGCAGACCCATTCCGGCCAAAAGCGCGGAACAGATGCACAAAATAACCCGCCCGGTTTTAAAATCCGCTCAACTTCTTTCAATGCACCTTCAAAATCTGGAATGTGCTCCAGCACTTCAGAACAAATAATTTTGTCGAAGGTATTATCGGCGAATGGTAGCTGCAGTGCGTTGGCAGATGTTAGGCCAAACGAACGTTGGTCGTCTTCGGCATTCAAAAACGGCTCGGCTTTTTCCAGCGTCGTTTTCAAATCATCCAAACACAAATCAACACCTACGGCATCGACTTCGCCCTCGAGGTAGGCTGAGATCACATGGCGCCCTTCACCGCACCCTAGATCCAGAACACGATCACCTTTCTCTAATTTAAAATGTTTAAAATCAACGGTTTGCATGTTCAGAAATCACTTCATGATAATAATGGACAAACTTACGGGCGGAGACGTTCCAGCAGAAGCGCTCAAGAATGCGCTGCCTGCCCGCCTGACCCAACTCACGCGCCTTGTCTGGATTTTCCAGCAAATCCGCCACGGCACTGGCAATCGCATCGGCATCTTTCACCGGCACAATCACGCCGGCATCACCCACAACTTCAGTTAACGCGCCGCCATTGGTAGACACCACCGGCACTTCACAAGCCATGGCTTCACCCGCAGGCAGGCCGAAACCTTCATAAACAGACGGCACTACCGCCACTGTTGCTTCAGCGTAATAATCCACCATCTCTTCGGTACTGATCCCCGAAACAAACTGGACTTTATCGCTAATTTTCAACGAGTGCAGGAGCTTTTCAGTATCACCACCAGGTTTGGGTTTACCCACTACGAGCAATTCAAGATCGGGGTATTGGCTTAACAGCTGAGCATAAGCCCTCAGCAAAAAACGCAGCCCTTTGAGTGGTTGATCCGCAGAGGCGGTGGCCATCAACCGGCGTGGCTTACGAGTAATGGATGGCCGCGGCGAAAACTCATCGGTGTTAATACCGCAGTAGATCAGCTCAACACCTGCAGCATCGATACCAAAGGCGTCAGAAATATCGGATTTAGAACGTTCTGAAACCGTGACAATATTGTCGAGTTTTTGCACCACTTTCGTCTGCATCGTCAAAAATGAGTGCCAACGGCGAATCAGCAGACGCTCCCACCATTTTGTAGACGCATTCAACGCTATCTCAAGATCGCTGGTGATTGGATGGTGAAGTGTTGTAACTGTTGGCAACCGCTGCTGAATCGATAACATACCGGAAGATAAACTTTGGTTGTCGTGAATCAGGTCGTACTGGTGGCCGTGTTTTTTAAGATAGGTGTCCACGCGATAGCCAAAACTGTATGGCTCGGCAAAACCACCAGTGAGCTTGCTGAACCACTCGACCATATCCGCCCAAGACGTCAAATTACGCGCGCGAATAGACCCAAGGCCGTTTTCATAGAGGTTCATCCCAGGCATTTTTATCAAGCGAACACGATCGTCCAGATGCGGGTACGGCTCGCCAGAAATCACATTAACTTCATGACCGGCTTCGACCAGTGCCTTGGACAAATACTTGATATAAATCCCCTGCCCGCCACCATATGGATGGCTGCGATACCCCAGGATTGCAATTTTCAAGGAACGGGCTGCTTGTACTTTTCGCAAAGGCTGAGCCGAGGTTAATTCTGTTTCCCCGGTCACATCCAGCGCTGCAGCGGCCGCACGACTATATGATTCTGCCAAAATTCTGCCTTCAATACTTTATCGTCGCAGTTCATCTGCAACCAACAAAGACACACGTAAAACCGCGAAATTTTAAAGAAATGAGCGCTAAATATCCAGATCATTTCGCTAACAGCGAAATTACACTGATGTAAGTTAACGCGTAGAGCCTTCGAAATGNCACTCATCAACGGCCGCTGCTCGCCTGTATACAGCCCATGCCGGCTCTAGAAATATGACGTTTTTATCCGCACGCAACGATTATCAGGGAGAATCCTGTAGACTGTCACAAATAATACGTATCTTATGCCCTGTTGATCTGACCGGACCTGATGTATGGACAACCCCATCGGCGCCAGCCACACTGCCTCTCTACATACGAGCCAGCGTTATACGCTGCTCGATTATGCTCGTGCTTTAGCCATCGTATTAATGCTGATTTATCACTTTATGTACGATTTGGCCGCGTTCCATTATATCAGCTACGAGACATTCACCAGTGTCTGGGCGACCGTTATTGGCCGCAGCTGTCTTATCCTGTTTCTTATTTGTGTCGGCTACAGCCTTGGCATCGCTCACCCAAACGGCATTCGATGGAGCCCCTTTTGGCGCCGATGGCTGAAGATCGCTGGCGCTGCGTGTCTCGTCAGCCTTGGAACCTACCTGAGTAATCAAAGCACCTGGATCTACTTTGGCATCCTGCACAATATTGCATTGTCGAGCATCCTTGGTTTGTTTTTCCTGCGTATACCTTACGTGGCATTGCCTGCAGGCCTAGCACTGATGCTCGCCTATTATGGATGGGACTATAGTTTGCCCTGGATCAGGTTATCTCGTCCGAGTTTGGATTATATTCCTTTATTCCCTTGGTTCGGTTCTGTGTTGATTGGCATTGGTCTAACTGCGTTTCAATTGCACAAAAAATATCGCCCACGATACAGTCGCCCGGTGGAATGGCTCAGCCAGAAATCGTTGATTATTTATCTGGTGCATCAGCCCCTGTTAATGGGAGCAGTATGGGCCTTTAAAAAGGCCAGCATGGTATTATAAGCCTGCGACATGAGGACACTAAAAAGCATGACTGCAAGGCACTTTTCAACATTGGATCATTTGATCAGCCGATTCGACAACGGCTTGAAAACACTCACCCAGGGTGCAAATCAAGCCACCCGACGCCCCGACAATACACACGCGGCGGCAACCGTTTCTGATGCTGATTTAATGGATGAACAGCAGCAAAAACACATCGCTGGCCTTATGCGTATCAACCATACCGGTGAAGTTTGTGCTCAGGCGCTCTATCAGGGGCAAGCACTCACCGCCAAAAATGACGCAACTCGTGATGCCATGAAGCAGGCAGCGGATGAAGAAATTGATCATTTAGTCTGGTGCGAAGAACGCTTACAAGATTTAAACAGCCAACCGAGTCTATTGAATCCGGTATTTTATGGCCTGTCGTTCAGCATCGGCGCACTTACCGGAGCGATCAGTGACAACATCAGCCTAGGGTTTGTCGCCGCAACAGAAGATCAAGTCTGTAAACACCTCGAAGAGCATCTAACGGAAATCCCGCAAGACGACCATAAAACACGGGCCATTTTGACAAAAATGTTAGAAGACGAAGCCCACCATGCACATATGGCACTAGAACAAGGTGGAACGCCGTTTAAACCGGCAGTAAAACAGGCGATGACGCTGATGTCGAAAGTAATGACATCCACGACCTATCGGCTATAAGACTTGGTGATAAAAATAATTGGCCGCTCATGCTTCTCAATCGAGAAAAAGGCTTCATAAATTTATCATCTGACTTTAGTATACTGCGCCGAAGAAAAGCGCCATTGGTTAGCTGAGACAGTCTGAGCAAACTACCCGGATGCCAAATCCTAATAAGGTTCAGCGAACAACATCTGAACCACGCGTCACCACCCTGGGGATTATAATGACTACCACTGTCAATAAAGCGCGGCAAGTATTGTCGAAAGGCGCCGTGCTCGAATGGCTCGCCGTTGTCACGTCGATCTATATTATCTTGTTAGCGGTTGGCATGATTGGCGCAGGTTTTAAAACAGCCACAGGTGGCCAAGCTGCGCAGTTATTCGAATTTGCGTCCAACCCCTTTCTTGGACTCGTCATCGGTACCGTTTGCACTGCACTGATCCAATCCTCCAGCACAGTTACCAGTATCATTGTTGGCTTGGTTGCTGGCGGCTTGCCGGTTGCTACCGCTATCCCCATGATTATGNGTGCGAATATCGGCACAACCATCACCAATACCATCATCAGTCTTGGCCACATTCGTTCGAATAAAGAATTTGAACGGGCATTCTCTGCCGCCACTGTACATGACTTCTTTAATCTCCTTGCCGTCCTTATATTCCTGCCTCTAGAGATAATGTTCGGTATTCTCGACAAGCTCAGTGGCTGGCTCACCAGCGCTATCAGCGGTGGCAGCTCAATGAGCATTAAAGGCTTCAACTTTATCAAGCCAATTACCAAGCCAGTAATCACTGAACTGAGTGATCTTTTGCTGGCGCTCGGCGCAAGCACTCAAGTTTCGGGCATTCTGATGATCTTTATCGGTATCGCCATGACCTTCACCGCGATTACTCTAATGGGTAAATTCCTTAAGCATTTGCTGACCGGCAAAGCGAAGGAAATTCTCCATTCAGCGATCGGCCGCGGCCCGGTAAAAGGCATCTCTTCCGGTTGTGTTGTGACCGTGCTGGTGCAGTCATCCTCCACCACAACTAGCCTGATGGTGCCATTGGTGGGCAATGGTATCTTCCGTATGCGGGATATCTATCCGTTTACGCTCGGCGCCAACATTGGCACCTGCGTCACCGCATTGCTCGCGGCCACCGCCGTTGATGGTGATCGCGGCGTCTTTGCATTACAGATTGCCTTGGTGCATTTACTTTACAATACGCTTGCCGTGCTAGTGATATACGGTATTCCCACCTTGCGGGAAATACCGCCGCGCATGGCCGAAAAACTGGCCAATATCGCAGCTGGCAACAAATCGTTTGCTCTGGCCTATGTACTCGGCACCTTCTTTGTTATGCCTGGCATATTGATCTTTGCGAGTAAGTAGCGGCTCTGCCGCCTGCAACTACTACTAAACAGAGAACAAATTGAAGACATAAAAAAACTGGCTCACGGCCAGTTTTTTTATGTCTGAGTAAAACACCTCAGAGAAATGCGGATCACCTATTCTGCATCCAGCTCGACGATTTCATAACTATGCGAAACCTCTACACCTGCAGCTTCCATCATAATCGACGCAGAGCAGTACTTTTCTGCAGATAAGCTAACAGCCCGTTTCACTTGGGTTTCTTTCAACTTATGGCCGCTAACAACAAACTTCATATTAATACGGGTGAAAACCGACGGCACGGCATCTGCCCGCTCGGCTTCGAGTTCAACCCGGCAATCGACAACCTGCTGGCGAGACTTTTTCAAGATACTGATAACATCAAATGTCGAACAGCCACCCATCCCTAACAACAGCATCTCCATCGGGCGCACGCCCATATTTCGACCGCCAGCAGACTCAGGGCCATCCATAACAACACTATGACCACTGCCGGACTCACCGACGAACATGGCATTATCGAGCCATTTTACTGTTGCTTTCATTCGAATTCCTGATCAGCTTGAAATAAGAGGCGCAGAATATTATCACAACTGCCGAAATGCGCCTATTCCGCAAAAACTGAACCCAAATACCTATAAGAAGGTCTATCTAATATGCCTTTTATTCAAAACTGTCGCGTTACGCACATTTTCACAGCCAGGAATCGATAATGGGCTCTAGTAACCTCCGCTTTTGCAGGTTAAGCTTCCTTCACAATTGACAATAAGACGCACTGGGGATATTGCTTTGTTAAATCGTCCATTAAGCACACATATTGACAACGTAGACTTGTTCCTTTCCCACTGCAGTTTGCGCAAGTACCCCGCTAAAAGCACCGTTGTCTGCGCCGGTGATTCCAGCGACACGCTGTTTTATATCGTTGACGGGTCCGTTACCGTTATTCTCGAAGATGAAGAAGGCAAAGAAATGATTGTTGCCTATCTCAACCGCGGAGACTTTTTCGGTGAAATGGGATTATTCGACCCCAGCGATTCTCGCTCGGCCTGGGTGCGCACCAAAAGCGCCTGCGAAATCGCCGAAATTTCGTATGAAAAATTCATTATGTTGACTCAAAAAGAGCCTAAATTTCTCTTCGAACTGACACGCCAAATGGCTAAACGCCTGAAAGACACCACTCAGAAAGTGGGTGACTTGGCATTTTTAGACGTTACCGGACGAGTTGCACGCACACTGCTGGATCTTTGCAAACAACCGGATGCGATGACACACCCTGACGGCATGCAAATCAAAATTACGCGCCAAGAAATCGGCCGTATTGTTGGCTGCTCGCGTGAAATGGCAGGTCGTGTATTAAAAACCTTGGAAGAACAAGGTCTGGTTCAAGTCAGCGGCAAAACCATGGTGGTTTACGGAACCCGATAGTACGACGTAACTATCAAGCAGATAGCTATCGACCAAACACAAAAAAGCCGTTGTGATTCCACAACGGCTTTTTTAATGGGTATTTGCATAGACTCCCGAACAAACGATACGAGCCCGCAAACTTACACCAACAATCAGTGCTTAGCTTCGCCTTGCTCTTCCTGCTGCTGTGCTTGCTGCAACGCTTGCTGATATAGAGCATCGAAGTTAATCGGTGCCAGCATCAATGCAGGGAAGCTACCTTTAACGGCCAGTGAATCAATGGTTTCACGTGCATAAGGAAACAGAATATTAGGTGCAACAGTCGACAAAACCTGACGTAACTGCGCGTCTTCAAGACCGCGGCATAAGAAAATACCTGCCTGCTGGATCTCAATTAGGAAGCCAGTTTGTTCTTCCAGCTTCGCAGTGACTGTCAACGTCAGTACCACTTCAAAGATATTGTCTTCCAGCTTCTCATGGCGTGTATTCACATCCAGTTGAATCTGAGGCTGCCACTGCTGCTTAAAAATTTCTGCGCCGGCAGGCGTTTCGAAGGACATGTCCTTCAGGTACATGCGTTGAATTGAAAATTCTTGTGCTTGGGCTTCGTTTTCAGCCATGATATCTCCTAGTGTATTTCTTATGCAGCCAGCATTTTATCTAGCTGGCCCATTGCATCAAGCTGCATCAGATCGGTGCATCCACCGACATGCTGATCATTGATCCAAATCTGTGGAACAGTATGCTGACCGGCTTTCTCGGTCATTTTTGCACGTAGTGCAGGGTCTCCGTCGACCGGTATTTCTGTGTAACCCGTCCCTTTCGCATCCAGAATTTGTTTTGCGCGAACGCAGAACGGACAGTAACGGGTAGTGTATATCTGAATATCAGCCATCGAAGTCTAACTCGTTTTTACGACAGGATTGTGAATCAGCAAGGGCCAACAGGCATACCCCCGCAAGAAAGCTCGATGAATTACTTCACTAAAGGCAAGTTCGCAGCAGACCACTCAGTGATACCACCGCGCAACTTAAATACCTTTTCAAAACCTTCGGCACGCAAGGTTTTGGTAGCGCCAGTTGCGGTTTGACCAAACTTACAAACCACAATCACGGGTTTGTCTTTATAACGATTGAGTTCAACACTGCGTTTTTCAAGGTCTTTCAAAGGAATATTTACTGAACTGGTAATATGACCGTTTTTAAATTCACCGCCATCGCGTACATCCAGCACTACGCCGTCTTCGCGATTAACCATATCGCTCAGCTCTTGATTGCTGACAGTCGGACCTGCTTTACGAGACTCATGATAAAACAACATGAGCGCCAACATAAGCCAGGCACCCGCCAACATCCATTGCTGGGAAAGGAATTCAAAGATAAGCTGCATAGGTAAAAAAACCGTTCAATTAACCTTGTTGGAATCAGGCCCGCATTATACACACTCGGGCTGCGCTTCTGCCATGTCAACAATAGGCAAAGCAGGTAGTTTTGTTTAAAATAGCGCCTTTTTCAACGCTGAGCATGAGGATATATGGCAAATCAGAAAACACCAACGGTTTTGATCATTCTGGATGGTTGGGGACAACGCGACGCGATCGAAGATAATGCCATTGCCAATGCAAAAACGCCGTGCTGGAATCAGCTACTGGCTGACTACTCTCACACGCTCATTGCTACATCCGGAATGGACGTGGGTTTACCCGATGGACAAATGGGTAATTCCGAAGTCGGCCATATGAGCCTCGGATCCGGGCGCATCGTATACCAAAACATCAGCCGTATTAATAAATCGATTGCCGACGGCGATTTTTTTGATAACGCAACGTACGTCAAGGCGATTGATAACGCGGTCAACAATAATAAAGCCGTTCATATTACCGGCTTGCTAAGCCCTGGCGGTGTTCATAGCCATCAGGAGCACATTTTTGCCATGGTCCGCATGGCAAAACAACGCGGTGCGAAACACATCTATGTGCATCCGATTCTAGATGGTCGCGACACTCCGCCACGCAGTGCAGAAGCGTATTTGGCAGACCTGCAAAGCTGCTGTGATGAAAACAACGCAACCATAGCCTCTGTCATCGGGCGCTACTTTGCAATGGACCGCGATAATCGCTGGGACCGTGTTGAACGTGCTTACAATTTATACGCACATGCCAAGGGTGAATTCACAGCCACAAGTGCACAAGAGGCACTGCAGCAGGCCTATTCACGTGATGAAAACGATGAATTTGTCGCTGCAACCTGCATAAACGGCGGTGCAGCCATCGATGATGGTGATGCGGTTATCTTTATGAATTTTCGCGCAGATAGAGCTCGAGAGCTGACACGCGCATTTGTTGATGACGATTTCAACGGCTTCGCGCGTGACAAGAAACTTGCGTTGGCCGCGTTTGTTATGACAACGGAATACGACGAGAGCATCAAAGCCGCTGTCGCCTACCCACCTGAGCAACTGACTAACGTACTGCCTGAAGTTCTGGCAAACAACAATCGCACACAGCTGCGCATTGCCGAAACAGAAAAGTATGCCCATGTCACTTTCTTCTTCAGCGGCGGTCGCGAAGATCTCTACCCTGGCGAAGAACGTATTTTAGTGCCTTCACCGGACGTTGCGACTTACGACTTACAACCGGAAATGAGCGCGCCCGAAGTAACTGAAAAACTGGTTGCGGCCATCAAGGGTGGGCAATTTGATTCCATCATCTGTAACTTCGCCAATGGCGATATGGTCGGACATACCGGTGTGTATACTGCAGCGATCAAAGCAGTTGAAGCCCTCGATAGCTGCCTCAAACACGTGACCGACGCCGTACTCGAAGTCAACGGCAACTGCTTGATTACCGCAGACCACGGTAACTGTGAGCAGATGCTGGATTATCAGACCGGCCAAATGCACACACAGCATACANCCGAGCTGGTTCCACTGGTTTATGTCAGCAATAGCGCCCGTAAACTGACCGCCGAAAACGGTCGTTTGGCAGATATTGCACCGACTATTCTGGATCTGATGGACATTGAAAAACCCCAAGAAATGTCTGGTGATTCACTGCTGGCGTAATCGTCAGCCACTTCACAACAAAGGAGAGCAGCATGGGCAAGGCCGCAACAACAAGGGTTTTATGTGCCTTGCTGCTTTTAATATCAGCCTGCAGTTTGCCGCTATTGGCAGACAAGCCCCCCAGTAAAAAAGATCTTGAAAAGCTGCAATCAGTAATTTCCAAAACGGAAAGACAACTAGACAAGCAGCAATCTCACAGCCGCAAACTGGAGAAACAGCTGCGCCAAACAGAGATCTCTCTCGGCAAGCTCAAGTCTCGCGCCAAACGTTTGCAAACAACAATCCGTGACCAACAAAAACAACTCAACGGGTTGCTTGTTCGCCAGAAAAACCTGCAGCTGCAGAGCCTTGCTCAACAAGACGAAATCAACAATTTAATTACAACCAGCTATCGACTTGGCCGGGAAAAACGCATCAAGGTACTGCTCAACCAAGAAAGCCCTGAAAAATTTAGCCGCTCATTGATTTATGCCGACTATTTAAACAAAGCACATCTCGGTGCCATTGAGGCCTTTCGTGACACCGTGGCCGAACTGGAAACCGTTAAACCCGTATTACAATCCAAAACCAAAGCGTTGCTGGCCAATAAAACCGAGCTGTTGAACCAACAAGCGGCATTGAAAAATACCCTTCGATCCCGCGAATCAACATTGAAACAGCTGAACGCGGAGATCGATTCGGATAAAGGGAAACTGGCCGGCCTGCGGCGTGAACGCAAAGAGCTGGAAGAATTATTAAAAGCCGTTGAAAAGACCGTTACCAGTATCCAGCTACCCAGCGATACCGTACCTTTTGCCAGCACACGCGGAAAACTGCAACGCCCCGTCAAAGGACAGCTTAAGAATCGCTACGGCAAACGCCGCGGCAGCACCCAACTGCGCTGGGAGGGCGTCTCGTTTTACGCCAACCCTGGGCGCGAAATCGGTTCGATCCACTATGGCCGAGTGATATTTGCTGACTGGTTCCGCGGCAAAGGTCTATTAATGATCATTGATCATGGCGACGGCTATATGAGCCTATATGCCCACAACCAAAGCCTACTGCGCGAGCCCGGCGACTGGGTCAGTGCCGGCGAAGCGATCGCTACCGCCGGCAATACCGGCGGACTTGACCATACGGAACTATACTTCGAAATTAGACACCAAGGTAAAGCGGTAAATCCAATGAAGTGGTTACGATAGGCCAATGTCACTGATGGACTGACGATAAAGGCGATAATAAAGCTGATGCCCTGAGAACCGCGAAAAACAGGGCACACACTGTCAGAATACAGAGCATTACGGCGGCCTGCAGATAAACAGACTGAATAGGCCATGTATGCTGAACCCACCACAAGCTCGCCACAATCAACCATCGCTGTTCAGAACATTCTGGCTGGTACTCGCTCTACCCATTCTTTTATCCCTGGCTTTTGAAGCAAACGCGCGCACTGAACCTCAAACCGAAGCAACCACGATCCCTCTGGACGATTTACGAACCTTTGTTGATGTTTATCACCAAATCCGTGGTAACTATGTCGCGGAAGTCTCTGACGAACAGCTTCTGGAATACGCGATCAAAGGCATGCTTGAAGGCTTAGACCCCCACTCAAGCTACCTCAATAAAGACGAATTCGACAACTTGAAAGAATCGACCCGTGGTGAGTTTGCCGGCGTCGGTTTAGAAGTCACGATGGAAGACAAACTCATCAAAGTGATCGCGCCAATCGATGACACCCCCGCATCTCGTGCCGGCTTTAAAACTGGCGATATTATTATCAAAATCGACCATCAGGCGCTAAAAGACCTGAACCTTGGCGAAGCGTTAGAGCTAATGCGAGGGCCATCTGGCAGCACGATGACACTCAGCGTGGTGCGCGAAGGCGAGAGAAAACCTTTTGATGTCGTGCTTACCCGCGAAATTATCCGTATTCAAAGCGTAAAAAGCCGCTTACTTGGCGATGACTACGGTTATC
Source organism: BD1-7 clade bacterium (assembly GCA_902705835.1). NCBI lineage: Bacteria > Pseudomonadati > Pseudomonadota > Gammaproteobacteria > Cellvibrionales > Spongiibacteraceae > BD1-7 clade bacterium. The sequence goes on along the minus strand of CACSIN010000001.1, from coordinate 959,819 downwards.
TACGTATATCTCAGTTTCAGGAAAAAACCGGCCGTGAAACCGGTAGACATCTTCGCGAGCTAACCCGCAAAGCTGGGCAGCCACTAAAAGGGGTCGTCATAGATCTGCGGAATAACCCCGGCGGTCTATTAAGTTCAGCGATTGATGTTGCCGACGCTTTCCTTGATGACGGCTTGATTACTTATACACGCGGACGCGTTTCCAGTGTTGAAGAAAGCTACTACGCAACACCCAAGACCGTGATTGGCAAACAGCCCATTATTATTCTGATGAACAGCGGCTCAGCCTCTTCCTCTGAGATTGTTGCCGGTGCATTGCAAGATCATCAACGCGCCCTGATTGTTGGTACTACCAGTTTTGGTAAAGGCTCGGTACAATCTATCCTGCCATTATCAGAAGATCGCGCCATCAAACTAACAACGGCACGCTACTTCACACCCAATGGACGATCCATCCAGGCTGAGGGAATTCAGCCCGACATTGAAATAAAGCCGGCAACAATCACGCCGGACGAAGAATCGTTCTCGATCACAGAAGCAGATCTGAGTGGTCATCTGGACGGTAATAAAAATAAAGTCGCAGTCGCTGAAACCGAAGATTTGAAGATTGAGGATTTCCAGCTTTACGAAGCTCTGAACATCCTCAAAGCCATCAGTTTGACGCAGAGACATGTGCCGGAGAATACGATTTCCTGGAAATGACACGATTTAAGTGCCGAACAGACTCCCCCCTGTGCGTACCCGCAAAGCTGCACCATTCGCGTAGCCCTCAGCCCTACTTTCGCATACTAACAGCATTTCTATACCTGCTGGCGATGCCAGCTACCGCCTATATTTATAAACCGACGGAAGAACGACAGCCGCGCGTCGCGATTATCATCGATGATATTGGTTACAACATTCCTCAAGGTCGACGAACCGCTGAACTCAAAGGCAACGTAACGCTTGCAGTTTTACCACTCACCCCAGGCGCCGTGAGCATCGCTAACCAAGCTCACGCCAGCGGCAAGGAGATCATGCTCCATGCACCGATGAGTAACAGCAATGATTACAAACTAGGCCCAGGCGGCCTGACACCAGACATGGACAAAGAAACGTTTCTGCGTGTCTTAAGTGAAAGCCTGGACGCCATTCCGCATATCCGCGGTGTGAATAATCATATGGGTAGTGAGCTCACGACCATCAAAGAACCGATGCAATGGTTAATGGAAGATTTGAAGCGTCGCAACTTGTATTTCATTGATAGCCTCACGTCGAACCAATCCGTCGCATTATCGATAGCACGCAGTTACGGGGTTATCAGCCAACAACGCGATATATTTTTGGATAACATTCAAGAAGAGGCAAAAATTGAAGCGCAATTTAATAAATTGATCCGGGTCGCTAAAAAGAACGGCTATGCCATCGGTATCGGCCATCCGTACCCATCGACATTGAATGTGCTTGAAAAGGTCCTACCTGAACTGGAACAACAACATGTTGAGTTGGTGTTTGTGTCCCAACTACTCGATCTACGTTAACCCTCTCATTAACTTCAAGAATCAGTCCCCGTCGGCAACCAGCGATCTAGAATGGCAACCAATTTCCCTGTATTTATCGGCTTGGATAAATAGGCACTGCAACCAGCTGCCAGACAGGCTTCCTCATCCCCTTCCATGCTCGAAGCCGTCACGGCGATAACCCGAGGTGCCAGGTTTCTAGAAACAATCAAACGTGTTGCCTCATAGCCATCCATGGCAGGCATCTGCATATCCATAAAGATAATTTCAACGGCGCAGTCTGGTGCATCAAGATACACTAACGCATCAACCGCATTATTAAACGCGCTTACAGACATCCCCATATTTTCCAACAGTTTGGTCATCAATAAAGACATTACCGGGTTATCATCAACAACCATCGCCGTACGTCCCGAAAACGAACTTTGTGGCCCAGGTAGGGCCGACAACGCAACCGCACTAATGGGCTCATCAGCCGGCAACGTGATCTTGAAACAACTACCCTGCCCGGCTGAACTAACGAGGTTGATAGTGCCGCCCAAGCTTTGCACTAAATCACGAGCGATGGTCAAACCCAAACCGGTCCCCTGATAATGCCGGCTATCGGTGCTATCAAATTGATAGAAACTGTCAAATGCGTGTTTCTGGGCATATTCGTCCATGCCCACTCCCGTATCACGTACTTGCACCTGCCAGTAATTCCCAACTATTGAGGCGTCGATATCGATAGATCCGTGATCGGTAAACTTAATTGCATTGCCTATAATGTTGACCAGCACCTGACGAACACGCACTGGATCCGTCATGATGTTGATTCTGGCGCCATCGGAGACACGCAAGTTGAGCGTATTCCCGCTCTTGTGTGCTTGGTCGTCAAGTAACTCGAGTGTTTCATACAACAGCCCAGCCATGTCTGTGGGTACTTTATCCAGACGCAGCTCACCGGCTTCAATTCTTGATAAATCGAGAATGTCATTGATGATCGCTAGTAGCTGACTACCGTTGCTCTCTAATATCTCGAGATACGCCAACCGCTCAGCTTCGGTCAACTCGCCAGAACGCAGCAGTTCGGTATAGCCCATCACTGCCGCCATCGGTGTGCGAATTTCATGGCTCATGTTCGCTAGAAACTGACTCTTGGCACGACTGGCTTTACGAGCATCGTCCAACGCTCGATTCAGATGCCCCTGAGCGCTATCAATTGATGCCATCAAATGATTAAACGCCGATGCCAAATCAGCCAGTTCGCTGGCACCGGAAATAACTACCGGATCAGATTGTCGACTCAAAGAATAGCGTTGCATGTAACTTCGCAACGCTTCCAAAGGACGGATAACACTGAAGTGGAGACCCCAATATGCCGCGACAATGATCAATAACCCTAAGGCTACTAAGGTATATATCAATTGCCGGTTAAGCGCTTCAGCCTTGGCATAGATATCTCGAGTATTGGTCAGCTCAACCGCAAATAGGGGTTGCCGAGCAAAATCGTTGTGGTTAATCGAACCGTGGATATGCAAAGAATCAACCCATACCTGACGATTCTTTTCCTGCGGAGTGGTAAAAACCAGGGGTTTTTTGAGCATATCCGCCACGCGAGCAAGATAACCATCATTCACTGCACGTGCGAAAACAACATAGCCGTGGTAACGCTCGCCTGTGCCATCGTTGCGTGTACTGGGGAAACTGCCCACAAGGTAATTAGTGTCACCAATTTTAGCCAATTCGGTGATAGGCATATCATCAGCCATATTGCGCTGATACTTAAGAAGACGACGTAAATCCAGCCACTCTTTGGTGGTCAACGATCGCTCGCCAATCTCTGGTCCGCCGTCGACAATCGCCAACTGGCTGTCGAACCCGCCATTAATCATTGCTAACAACTCAACACCTAACGTTTCCAACGTCGCTGGCGATATGTTGTCTTCCTCAAAACCGGGGTACTCTCCTGCAATGAATTGATAGCTTTGATCCCATTGCCCCCAATCATGAGCCAGGGCGATAAGTTGAGTACCATCGTAATCAAGAATCGCATTGAATCGGCGCAGGTCTTCGAGAGTGTTGGCTTGTTCCAGCTCAGTAAAATCTTTGTTAATTCTGTGCTGTACGATCCAATAAAGGGTAATAACTGATACTGACGTTGCAGCAATAATAAACAATATAACCTGACGCTGGAGAGTCATTCATAGTTCCGTAGATGTTGTCAGCGAAGCCTGAAAATCAACACGCTTCGCCGACGATCATCATAAGCTATCTTCAAAAAAATCTTCTGTAATCCAATAGTTACAATAGCTTTCCCTCAGCGCATTGGCTGTATTGAAGCCATCAGCCCAAACCAGATAAGCCTTATTGGCATTATCATATTGCGGCCAGGCTACCCCATCAGAATGATTCGGATTACCCGAATGAGCAAGCGCTCCCATGTAACCTTGAATAGATGCGGATACGGCCTTTTGTGCGTCGGTATCCAGTTGACTCGTTGGGCCAAGCACACCGAACAAGAACCCAATTTCACCCGAGTGAAAAACCCCTAATGGCGGTGGGTTAGTGCCTTGTTGGGCCAGTGTAATTTTACGCAATACCGATTCACTGTATTCAGCAAACTCATAGTGATACGTTGGGTAGCCCGCATCGGCCAGTGTGTTAGCCGTTTTAACGGTTGGACAAACAATACTTCTATCGCCGGCAATCTGCGACACCGCATGACCCACATTAAAGAAATCCTGAACCGGGTATAAGTTCGCAACATCAGTAATATCCGAGGCATCAAGTTCGGAATAACGCTGAGTGAGATAGGAGGAATAATTCGCAGCTGACGGATGATCACGCAAGGCTTCAAACAAGCTGCCTTCATCCTTCACGGTACCCAAAATCACAGATTGTGGCGTTAACGAACCACTATCGATCAACGCATCATTAGCGGCAATCATATTTTCGAAGGTATCCGTGACAAACAGATTGTCTTGCGTGATGTAAGGGAAAAACGGCCAATCTTCGCCATCCACGCGGAACAGTTCATTGGTTTGGATTTTCATTTTATCTTTGAGTTGAGCACCGGATAAACCACGCATACACGCCAACTGGTCTGCTGCATCCGTTTGATCACAGCCCATTGAGGCCGCGAACGCGAGGCCACGCGCATCGGCGTCAGCTTGGTTCAGCGTCATCCATTCACCACAAGGGCCACTGGCAACGATCGCGTTATCAAATAACTCGCGGCTCAGCGGTGACGCCAAATGCATGCAAACACTTAAACCGCCAGCGGACTCACCAAACAGGGTAATACGATCAGGATCACCGCCAAATGCGGCGATTTCGTCATTCACCCATTGCAATGCTGCGACTTGATCGAGAAAACCGTAATTGCCCGACTGCCCTTGTTCTTGAGTCAGACCTGGTAACGACAAAAAGCCCATCGGCCCTAAGCGGTAGTTAACCGTCACAACAACAACATCCTGCGACTTGGCTAACTTATGGCCCATGTATTGAGGCTCATTGGCAGAACCCAGCAACAATCCGCCACCAAAGNACCAAACCATAACAGGGTGATCGCCCGGCTTATCCGGTGCCCAGACATTGACCGTCAGGCAATCTTCATCCGTGAAGCGGTCCAACAATGCAGTTGGTACGGCCCATTGCTGGCATCCACGTAGTCGGTATTTGGTTTCCAACACACCTTGCCAAGGCGCTGGAGGCTGCGGCGCACGCCAACGATTATCATCTTCAGGCGCAGCCGCATAAGGAATATCGTACCAAGTAGCGACAACACTGTTGCTCTTACCCTGCACATCGCCATAGCTGGTCGACACGACACGCTTACAATCAACGATACAGAAGTTAAAATCGGTGTTGCAGCCACTCAGCAGTGACAACATAAAAAGACTAATTAGAAGAGCCGACTGGCGGCTGAATGCACTCATATGTAACGTCCTTGTGTTATTTTTATTGTTCGTAACGCTCTAATTTATCCTCTGTCGCATTAAAACGAAAGCTCAAATTTTCACCACATTACCTGATTTTCGCCGATATTAGCGAAAAACAGGGCCAAGATAGGCTCAAAAATCAACCAGGAAATAGATCTTTCGGCTTGATCGCTAGGATTGAACAACTGATCGCAGGCAATAATTCTTCTGCGGTGTTACCGACAACCCAGCCCTGAAAACCGGATCGAGCAACCGTTCCCATAACAACCAAATCCACCGCATTGTCTTCAACATATTGACTCAGAGATTCAACAACAGCGCCTTTTAGCAAACGGCAACGTTGCGCCCGACCTTCACCAATGGATTCAAGTTCCTGCTCCAATCGGCTCTGCTCGTGTGTTATCGCAGCATCAATTTTGCTTTGCTTTTGTCGATAGAAAGGGCTGTCACGCAGATCAGCTTCGTAATCAAAAGACCAACAGGAAACCAACTCCAGTGAAGCACCCAGGGCTTTCGTGCTGGCCTCCGCCTGCCCCAATATCTGCTCATTAAACAGGTGACTCATTTCATCGCCAATATCAATCGCAGCGACAATCCGTTCAATCGGAGCAGTACCGGATTTCACCAGTAAAACTGGTTTAGGGCAACGACGTAATAACGCCATATCATCCGGACTGGTTTTATGGCCGAGATCCGCAGCCTTAATCACAAGATCAAAAGCGCCATGGTCGGCAAATTGGCTAACGGCAGCGGCAGGTTTGCCCGTACAAACATGTAAACATGAACTCTCAAAGGCAATGCTATGGTCACGCAACCGACGTTCCATATGCTGGCGGCGGGCATCAACCAGTGCCTGATCGAGCTCATCTATATCAATAGGCTCAAGCCACTTTAGCCGGCTCTTTTCGGGTACAACGGAGATAAAATGTACTTGCAAGTGATGTTGTTGGGTTAACTGCAGCAAACACCCGGACAGGACCGCATAATCGATATGATCATCCACCCAAACTAGCGCCTTCCCTTGTTCAAACAACATACGATCTCTCCCAATTCAGCCAGCAATGAGCATAACTAAAAACTAGCGAACAATACACTCAGCCTTGATTAAGCCGCGTTAGAAGGCCTACTCTTTATTGGCGTAGAGATAGCAAAACAAGTGGCTCTCCAATTCCATGGCTATCTGTCCCATCAGTATCTTCGAATAACCGTAATTCTCTAGGGCATTTGACAATCTCAAACCACAACCCAACTTAGAGCGATTACTTAATCATTGCTTTGTGTCAGTGGATGTTCGCAGTATATTGGAGACTATGCCACTCGCTTGCAGCAGGAATGCAGCTTAAGGTCACGCGAGAAAAATAATAATAAGCTACAGGGATTAGTGTTAGAAGTGCTTATTCTCACCGATATTCTCGATCGATCCATTGGGCCCGCGCTCGCCGCAGAACAAGACTCTTTATATAAATCGCGTCTGCTGGTCGGCTCACTATGGTGCTTTATCGCCAGCGTATTGGGGTTTTTTCCGTTTTTCATCTTAGTAGACAGCCTACCTGATAACGCTATTTGGACGTACAGTCTGATTGCGCTGCCACTCATCTTTTGTTGGTTGATGATACTGTCGTTGCTAAAAAAAGGGCGTGCTTATCGCCCTGCTGCACACGCGGTCATTGTGAGTTTGAACCTGGTGCTTTTTTCCGGCATTTGTGTGACCGGCGGCCCGGCAATGACGGAAGTACACCCTCTTCTGCTCAGCCCGGTGATTTTCGCGTTTCTTTTACTTGGCTACCGCGATGGTCTTATCTGGTCGATGACCACACTGACAGTCTATCTCTCACTCGGCCTGCTACAAATAGGCGGTATGGCGTTCTTAAACATCCCCCCGGAATCTGCCCGCTATCAACTCCGTCTATTCAACTTCGTCTACGCCTTTATCATCTGCACGGCTTTAGTCTTGGTTTACGATGCCATCAATCGCGCTATCGCCGCGGAAAGAGATGATGAGAGAAATCGATTGCAGCAACTGGCCCTCATGGCCATTAACAGCGCCGTAATCAATGACAGTGCAGTTAGTTTGCAACAAAATAGTGATGATCTGCTGCAAGCGAGTATCGATCAAAAAACTGCTATTGAAGAATTGGCAACCACGTCTGAACAGCTGGGGGCCACTGCCGAACAAAATAGCAGTATTGCATCGCAAGCTTTAGGTGCCATCAACAGCACATCACAACATGTCGATAATTCATTATCATCGGTAACTACACTTACCGATACGATGCAAAAGGTACAATCACTAAGCCACGAGATACAGTCCATCAACAACATCATCAATGACATTGCGTATCAAACCAATCTGCTATCTCTCAATGCTATGATCGAAGCATCCCGAACCAGTGAAAACGGAGGCTTCAAAGTTGTTGCACTGGAAGTCAAAAAGTTGGCTGAGCGAAGCGCCGATGCGGCCTCAACCATTAACCGATTGCTTCAAGAAAACACTAACTGTGTCAGCCTGAGCGTTAGCCATACCGAATCCATCAAACAGTGTTTGGATGATGTATCAGATCAAATCGAGCCGTTAATTTACGCTGTCGGGAATATCGCCGATGCCAGTACCGAGCAGGTAGAGGCTATTCGTCAGATTAACGCAGGGTTAAACGATGTGGATAGAGCCGTCGATGTTAACCGCAAGCTGGCAGACCACGCAAACTCAGCCGCCAAGGCGCTAAAAACAAATACCGATGAATTGAATGCAGAATTTCAAAAAGTGTAGGCTGTCTTCGACATCGCTCAGCTCGATTACTTATTAGCGGCGGATTACCTATAAAGCTGCTGCCACAAGCCTTTTTATTCGGTAAATTCGCCATAAAGCGTTGTTGTTATAGGAAAACTCCTTTACCAACGATCAAACTGATGAATTTTTATCCACGTGCGATAATATTTAAACGTTAGATCAATAAACATCTTACCTACAGCGCAATTTCTTAGAGCACCAATCTCGATAATAACGCCTCGTTAACATATGCTTCGTGCGCTCCATCACATAACTAAACGAAATAAGATGGCTTGCTTGATATAAAACAAACCATCTAAAATTTTCGCGTTCTAGAATCCCCGTCGTCAGAGAATGACGCTGAAACACTGGGCAGGATACCAGCTCACTAACGGGAATCTGCCAATGCCTATCGACATCGCTCTGGATGCCTTCAATACATCCACGTTAAAAACTATGCGCGCCTTCATCTCTTCAAAAGGCAGGCACATCTTCCGCCTGACAGATCCGATGAGTTCGATGGCCGTTATCGTCGACTTTGATCACCCGCGTGGAAAACAAGCCATTCAACAGGCTCGCCAGCGCCAGCAAGCCGTTATCGCTATCGCTCGCGAAGCCCAAAAAGATACGCCGTATCACGATTTAATATGGGTAAACAAACCGGTGACATCACTAACGATGATTGCCGCAGGTGAGAAGCTACACCGACGCTTTAATGATTCAGAAGCACGCCACAACAGCACTCCCGAAACGCCCAAAGCGGATTGGGAAAAGCTAGCGCCGAAGACCCAGTGGGAAAACGGCAACACGGTTAGTTTCGATATCACCAAAAATCCGTACTACGCCCCAGAAAGCACACTACAAGGCTACATCGATAGAGCCAAACAGATGAGTGCAAAAAAAGGGCAACAAATGGTTATCCACTGCGAAAACCGTCAGCTTATTGTGGATGCATCAACAAACCGGCTGTATATCAACTTCAAGATGTCTGTCCTGAAAGCACTTTGCCGATTCGAACTGAACCGTAAAAACACTACGATACGCCCAGCGCTCAACAACAATCGACAACTTGAAGAACGCTTTAACGCCATGTGCCTCGACAAAGCACTTTGGGAGATCGCCCTCATGTGCTCTCGCGGGCGTTTACCCAACGGCATCAATGAAAATACACCGCTGCAACTGAGCCAATGGCCGATATTCACCCGTTGGCATATAGCACCCCATGCAATGCGAATTTCCAGCGTCTGGATTCAGCAAACGGCAACAGCAGCGCAAGTTGCAACCCAACTAAATATCGAACCGTATTTCGCCTACGCCTTTCTCGCAGCAGCCACGGCCGCTGGCATTGCTGAGATTGATAGCAGCCAGGCGAAATCCACAAAAATGAACGAATATCCGCAAGTTGCGGAAACGCGCAAATTGATTAAAAACCTGATGCGAAAATTGGTCGGAGCTTGAAGTGAACCAACACAAAATCCTGTTTAGCGGCCCAGTCGGCGCGGGCAAAACAACAGCCATAGGCAGCCTAAGTGATATCGATGTTGTCGGTACTGAAGCCGATGCTTCTGACGATGTAAAAAAAATGAAGCGCCACACCACCGTGGCCATGGACTACGGCATTATTTATCTCGATAACGCCATTAAAGTTCACCTCTACGGAACCCCCGGCCAAGAGCGTTTCGATTTTATGTGGGAAATACTGGCCGACGGCGCCCTAGGCCTCATCTTGCTGATTGATGCCTCACGCGACAGCGCTGCAAACGATCTTGTTGAATACTTGAAGGCTTTTTCAGACCTGATTGCAAAAACCGCCGTGGCGGTGGGTTTGACACGTTGCGAAAACAACCCAGCATTCGGCCCCCGAGCCGCCAACGGTATTCTGCACGATCAAGGTATTCAAGCACCGGTTTTCGAGGTCGATGCTCGCAGCCGCAAAGACATGAGTTTGCTGTTGAAGGGCCTTCTTTTTACGTTGGACCCTGGCGCACACGATGCAGAATGACTTGATCTCCTACCCCGGTGCCAACCAACTTGTTGGGTTATCCCACCGAGGCAGTGCCGCTATTCGGAGTATTGATGAAGAAGCGCTTACAGCCAGTCGCATAAGCATGCTGAAAACACTTTCTGACGTGGGTGTAGAGCCTCTCAGTGAATGGCTAAAACGCCTTCACCAACAAGGTTTACGACAACTATTGCGTGAATCCGCAGCGTTAATCGATCTAGGGTTGGTACAAACATTTTGCATCCCTATCAGCCAACACTGGGCCGATGACCTACAACACTGTTTGGAACTTATCGCCGGCAACGGCGGCGCGGTGCTTGCTGATATGCAGGGGCTATTAATCTCCAGCCATCAGCTCAACGAAGCTTGTGCAGAACAACTCGCCGGCTGTGCAGCCGAAATGGCATTCATTGCCAATAAATACAAAAAAACGTCCCCCCGACACGATGAATTTCTATCACTCGCGCTGCAACAGAACAACGATGTGAGCTGCTTTTTTCAACTGAACACCCCTAACACATCGTTCGTTCTCGCCACTGCGGGTGGGAAACCTGAGGCTGAAAAGACTTCGGCCTTTCATCATCAATTGATGACTATGTTATGGATTTTACAAAAGCGCTATGAAGTTAATGAGGCTAATCAATGCGTGAAGAAATGATCAAATCAATCCTGGCAGACCTGAACAGCAGTTCAACTGATATCGAGGCATCCGCCATTATCTCGACGGACGGCCTGACGATAGCAGCACTGTTGCCAGGTAATGTCGACGAAGACAGAGTCGGTGCGATGAGCGCCGCGATGCTGTCTCTCGGTGACCGCACTGCGATGGAGCTCAGTCGCGGTCAATTGGAGCAAGTATTGGTCAAGGGTGACAACGGGTACATTTTAATGACGCACGTCGGCGACGAAGCGGTGCTGACAGTTATGGCAAAGTCGTCGGCAAAACTCGGCCTTATCTTCCTCGATGTTAAACGCGCTATTGGCGAAATCACTGACATTCTTTAATAAAGGCACATCCAAATTCTAACGGAGATTCTTATGCAGAACATGGCTCCCGAACAAGCGCTGGATGATGCGCAACCCAGTCAGCTGAGTTACCACGATGGCAGTACCCGCACGGTGTACGTGAGTGGTAAAGAGACGCCTTTTCCATTCGGAAAACTCATTGTCTCACGCACAGATACCTCAGGCGTGATTACGCATATGAACCAGGCGTTTATCGATATGTCCGGGTTCACCGAAGACGAGCTCATCGGCCAACCACACGCCATTCTTCGCCATCCGGATATGCCTCGCGCTGTTTTCAAAGACATTTGGGAAACCGCAGGCCGCGGGGAAAAATGGAGTGGCTATGTGAAAAACCTGCGCAAAGATGGCGGCTACTACTGGGTCAATGCAACCGTCATCCCAAACTACCGGAACGGCGAACTGGTTGGTTTTTCATCCGTTCGACGTAAGCCATCACCCAATAAAATCGCAGAAATTGTTGCGGTTTACGAGGCCATGAAGGAGGAAGAAACATGTCAAAGCTAACGCTCAGCATTAAACCGAATACTGCGCCGAAAGAACTTTCTGGCTGGTACATGTTTAACACTTGGCTGCAAAAAACGCTGGGGGAGACAGTTCATCTGCAGTTTTACGATGATTTCGACCAGCAACGTGAAGCCATGCGTAACGGCGACATCGACGTGATTTACACGGGGCCGTTTGATGCCTCTTTATTGGTCCGCGACTTAGGATTTAAAGCCTTGGTTAAACCTCTCGGCCAAAATGATGAAGCATCACTGGTATGCTCAGCAGAAAGCAGTATTCAATCCTTTGATGACTTAAAACCCGGGATCCGCATCGATACCATCGATGATCCGACGCTGGAGATGATCGCCACCATGTTGGTTGAAGCTGCTGACATCGNCCATCAAAACAGCCAATGGGCACATTCAAGCTCGCAAGTTATCAGCGCCCGCCAGGTTATCTCCGGCAAGGCAGATCTGGCCATTTTGTTTGAACGCGATTACAACGCCCTATCTGGCATCGTCAGAGACCAACTGAGGAATATACTGACAAGTCAGATCAGTGTTATCCACCCAGTACTCGCAGTCGCGCCATCGTTGGCAGGTAAAGCCGATATGCTGACCGAGGCTATTTGCAACATGAAGCAGTCTCCAGCCGATGCAACAATCGTTGATGCAATGGCCATTGAGGAGTTCGCGCCAATACAACAAGAAGAAATTGAGTTTATGATCGACCTGATGGATACGCTGAAGTAATTTTGGCGAATCAATAAAAAAGGCGCCTCTGGCGCCTTTTTTGATCAACACGTTACTTCAGTGGAGGTACCAAACATGAGATTTCAACAGCCCCTCACCGCTAACACATAACCTTAGTTTTTCAGTAGTAATTTTACCTGACTTGCATACGCTTGAACGGCTTTCTGATTGTCTGGCCCAAGACGCCACAACCACTTCTGAATCGCGCCGGCATTCTCTAACGCCGGATCCTGATACTCATAAAAAACATTGTCACGCTTCAATACAGCTTTCGATGGCAACGGCTTCGCTGCTGCTATCGTATCCAACGCGGTATTCACTCGACCATTAAATGTGCCCTTGCGGCCCAGCTCGGCATACGCGTCATCCAACCGCGGCTGCCACTTTTTGTAGTAAGCCACGAGTTTTTTAGCATCGATTCCAACAAGCGCATCAACGAGCGGTTTAGCGCGTGAATGGTTGACTGGGTCAGCGACAAACGTGTCGCCATTCACAGCAGGTAGCACTTTAAACGGTGCCATGGCATAAGCGAAAAAGGGGTATGTCTCAGGTAATTGATCACCGGCCAGCACATTAACGTTCATCACAACTCGACGTATCAGCTCGTTTTTCGCTAGCCACTGCGTGATTGCTGGCGAGAGATCTTGTACGGCATCCTTCGCTTGCTGATCGCTATTATCGAGTTTGTCTGGCATCGCCAATGTGCCAGCATTGTATTCTAACCAAACATCATCGTTTTCTTCCTGCGGTGCCACTGCGGGTGTTTCTGGCAGCATAACCGCGTCATCACGATCAATGGTTTGAATCGGGGTTACTTCTTCAACCATTACAGTCTCAGGTGCTTCTTCAGCTGGCCGGGTGTAAAACCAGTAGACAACAAAAAGTGCCAATACGGCGACAACGGCAACAGCGGTAGAACTTTTCATGGATCACTCCTTTTTGATTCTGTCGTTCCTGCGAAAGCAAACATGGCGTGGGCCTGAGTCAGTATGGCACCTTCAATAGCCGAATTAAACACTCAACAATGCAGGGAGAAATTCTCGTTTGCTGTAAGGATAGTTGACAAGAACACATTATGTTTTTGATAGCTGCCCGGCACACCTAACAAGAATCATGTATCCACAAAATTGCAACATGCCTGACACAAAGAAGACATCAACATGTCACCAAAGTTTCTGATAATCCGCCCGCAGACTCAATTTAACCGTGAAGTGACCGCGACGTGAGGTAATGATGACATTTAAAAAGACACTCCTAGCAGCAACCATACTGCCTCTAATGCTAGCCGCCTGCAATGGCGATGATGGCAAAGACGGTATTCCTGGTAAAGACGGCGCGTCTGGTACAGATGGCGCTACCGGCCAAGACGGTGCCTCAGGCCAGAATGGCATACCCGCATTAGTGAAACAAACACCACTGAGCAACGGCCACATTCAATGCGCGGAAGGCGGCCTGATGGTTGAATCCGGCATCGATACTAACACCAACAATACACTCGACAGCAATGAAATACAGAACACTAGCTTCATCTGCAATCAAAACACACAAACTTATTTCAAGCGTATTGCGACCTACCCGGTTTGCATGCAACTGGATGACACCTGCGACACAGACGACGAAACCGTTGCTGAAATCGCAGCTGCATCGGAAGACGGTAACCTGGTGTTTTACACCGACGGCGGACAAAGCAGCATTGGCGGCATCGATATCACAGATCCAGCTAATCCAAAAGGTTTTGGTATCTTCAACGTCGGCGGTGAACCAACATCCGTTGCTGTCAGCGGCGATTACGTACTCGCAGGCGTCAATACCTCTGAAAGCTTTACCACACCGAGCGGTCGCCTGCTTGTTGGTGCTTTACCAGCCGGTGTTCCCAGTGACGCCAACCCGATTAACATTGAACGTGCGATCGAATTGGGCGGCCAACCTGATTCTGTTGCTGTCAGCAAGGATGGCCGCTTTGCCGTCGTTGTTATCGAAAACGAACGTGATGAAGACCTGACTGTCGACGGCATTGAAGGTGGTCTGCCTCAATTGCCAGCAGGTAAGTTGGTCGTTATTAAAACTGAAGGAGCCCCCGCTAACTGGATGGCTGCCGACGTTGACCTTACTGGCTTGGCCGACAAATTCCCATCGGACCCGGAGCCTGAGTACGCAGACATCAATGACAACAATATTGCCGTTGTGACACTGCAAGAAAACAACCACATTGTTCTGGTCGATCTCGAAAAAGTCCAGTTTGGTTACTTGATGGAGTCTCTGGAAACAGCCAAAACTGCTAAAAAAATGCGCCCTGAAATCCTTAATCACTTCTCCGCAGGTACTGTCAATCTGGCAGCCATTGATACAGAAGAAGAAGATCACATCACACTCACCAGCAGCCTGACTGACGTGCCACGCGAGCCGGATGGTGTTACCTGGATCAACAACGACTTCTTGGCCACTGCTGATGAAGGCGACTTCGAAGGCGGCAGCCGCGGATTCACCGTGTTCAATACACTTGGCAAAGTTGTCTACAGCTCAGCTAACGAGTTAGAACACCTGACCGTACGTTTCGGTCACTATCCAGAAGGTCGCTCTGAGAACAAAGGCAACGAGCCAGAAAACGCGGAAGTCGGCCAGTTCGGCGACGATAAATACTTGTTTGTTGCATCAGAGCGTTCAAGCCTGATTTTCGTCTATGACGTAAACGATGCCGATACCCCGGTATACAAACAAACATTACCCGCAGCAGCTGGTCCGGAAGGTATTCTGGCAATTCCGTCACGTAATCTGTTGATTGCTTCGAGCGAAAAAGACGATCGTGGTGACAAACTGCGCGGTGGCATAAACGTATACCAATACGGCTCAAACAAAAACGCATACCCAAGCCTGCAATCAGCGAACGATACTAACGGTAACCCCATTTCTTGGGCGGCCATGTCAGGTTTATCGGCTGGCGAAGCCGACACACTGTATGCCGTGGAAGACAGCGCTTTTATCAAAAGCCGCTTGTTTAAAATTGATACCAGCAAATCACCCGCATTGATCACCGATGCGATGATGATGAAAGACGACAACGACATTCTGGCAAATCTGACCACAGTGAGCGTTGCCGACGACAGTGGTAGCAAAGATGACGCCCGTAAAGATGTCTTTGACAGCGAAGATCTTAAAAACCTGATCAACGACGACAAGACCATCAACATTGACCCTGAAGGCATCGCGACAGCAGCCGATGGCGGTTTCTGGGTCGTGTCAGAAGGTTCAGGTACCGTTGGCGATTCTAAAAAGCCCGTGAACTCGCCAAACCTGCTATTGAAACTCGACGCTAACGCAGTTGTTACTGCTGCGCATCGCCTACCTGCCACACTGGAAGGTGTTCAGCTGCGCTTTGGTTTTGAAGGTGTTACCGAGTTTGAAGGTAACGTTTACGTTGCCATGCAACGCGCTTGGGACAACGAAGAAACGGTTCGCATTGCACGTTTTGCACCGGCCGACAGCAGCTGGAACTTCTTCAACTACAGGCTAGACGATGCAGAATCACAAAACGGTGGCTGGGTTGGCCTGAGCGACATCACATCACTGGGTAACAACCAGTTCTTGGTGATGGAACGTGACAACCAAGGTGGTCCTGATGCTGCCATCAAGCGCCTGTATCGCATTGACCTGACCGGCAAAAATGACGGTGATACGGTAGAGAAAACATTGGTTCGTGATCTGATGGATGACCTGACCAGCCAGAACAACCTGCCCTTTGAAAAGGTTGAAGGCTTGGCCGTTACCGCTGATGGCAACGTGTTTATCATCAACGATAACGATGGCGTCGACGACAACAGTGGTGAAACCCAACTGCTAGATCTGGGTAAAATTTTGGATTAATAAAAGCCTTTTGGTACATCCTATCAAATGGGGCCTCTTGGCCCCATTTTTATCTGCCGCGTCTTATCTTCCCCCTCTACTCCACAACTGCCAGTGCTTCCCGCCATTTGCTATTCAATCATCCAAAACACACTCTGATCGTCAGTTAATCGAAGCCGGTTCCTGATTCTTCTCTATACTGAATCAATACTATTGACCCACCTCTACTGCCTGTCGGAGTTCACGGATGAAGCACCGGATTCTGGTTATTTTTTCGCATCCGGCGATACGTCAATCCCGTTTTAATCGTTATCTGCTCGCCAATATCGAAAGCCTTGAAGGCATTNCTATCGCTGACCTCTATGAAGAATATCCTGCGTTTCATATCGACGTAGCTGCAGAGCGTAATCGTTTGCAAAACCATGATGTACTGGTATTCCAACACCCATTGCTGTGGTTCAATTGCCCGTCTTTAATGAAGGAATGGCTCGATCGTGTACTTCCCTTCAACTCCAACGCCTGCGCCTACCCGCACGAACTGGCGGGCAAACATTGGTTAAGTGTCGTGTCATCGTCGGTACCGTTGAGTATTCAAGCCGACAACAGCCAGGCCGATACTGACCGTTCCATGGAGCGCATTCTCGACCCGTTTGAACGTATTGCGGTACATTGCCAGATGCGCTTCATGCGTCCATGGATCACTGATAATACCTCCGCTCTCAGCACCATGGATATTCACCGCCGAGCTGAGCAATACAAAAATTTGCTCATTAACATCCGTGATTCCGGCTTTGATCGCTCAGCGGCTGGTGCGTGACGATGGATGAAACCCAAACTCTCTATCAGGCATTTATCTTTCTGCTCGCGGCCATCATCACCGTGCCTATCGCTAAAGCACTGAAACTGGGTTCCGTGCTGGGTTACCTCTGCGCTGGCGTACTTGTTGGCCCGTTTGGCCTTGAACTGGCAGGTAATCGTCTTAGCGACATCATGCATTTTGCTGAACTCGGCATTGTGATGATGCTATTTGTGGTTGGTCTTGAACTCAGGCCGGCAACTCTGTGGCGACAACGCAGTACATTACTCGGATTGGGGGGAACACAATTTGTCGCAACAACCCTCGCTATCGCGATTCCTGCGTGGCTGTTTGGGCTGAATCATCACGAGGCACTGGCCGTCGGCATGATCCTGTCATTATCCTCAACGGCCATTGTGTTGCAGCTACTGGATGAAAAACGCCAGATGAAAACACCGCTCGGAAGGTCTGCTTTTTCCGTGTTGCTGTTTCAAGATATCGCCGTTATCCCAGTGTTAGCGATTCTCCCGCTGCTGGCTCTAGGGCAAACAACAGCCCACTTTTTCAGCCCCGAAAACCCGATCGCTGTAATCGAAAAAACACTCACTATTGTCTTCGTCGTCGGAGCCATTGTCGCCACGGCACGTTTTCTGTTGAACCCGCTATTTCGAATCGTCGCAGCAACAAAAGTCCCGGAGCTTTTTGTTGCCACCACACTACTTATCATCATCAGTATTGTTTTGTTGATGAACTTGGCAGGCTTATCAGCGGCACTTGGCGCATTCATCGCAGGCATGGTTTTGGCCGAGAGTGAATATCGAACCGAGCTAGAGGTAGGTATTAGCCCGTTTAAAGGACTTCTTCTCGGATTGTTTTTTCTGAGTGTCGGTGCCGGAATCAACTTCGAACTACTGCTTAAGTTTCCGTTGCAGATCCTCTCCATGCTGTTTGGGCTGGTTACGATCAAAATTATCATTCTGATCAGCATTACCAAAATGGTTAAATTCAATGCACAAACGACGCTAATGTTTGCAGTCATACTCTCGCAGGCGGGGGAATTTTGTTTTGTCCTACTGACGTTTGCCAGTGATCACCAAGTATTAGGTGTTGCTCTCTCACAAAAACTGACACTGGTTGTTGCGCTTAGCATGGCACTAACACCTATACTCATCCTGTTGAATGAGACATCACTGCCGAAAATTCGAGTACCAGAACCTGACAGAACGCCTGAGGACTTTCCTGGCGAGTACANACCGATCATCCTTGCAGGTATCGGGCGATATGGTCAGATTGTCAGTCGTATGCTGCGAGCGAAGGGATATGACATTACGGTGCTGGAAGCCGATGCAACACAGCTCGATATTGCCCGTAAATTTGGCCATGCAGCCTACTATGGCGATGCTGCCAGGCCGGACGTGTTAGAAGCTGCGGGAATCAGTGAAGCGTATTTGTTAATTTTAGCCATCGACGATCATGACAAAATCCTGCAGATCATTCGCTTTTGCCAAAAAAACTACCCCACTGTGCGGATCATTGCCCGGGCGACAGGCCGACGTGAAGCGCACGAGATCATGGCGATGGATGCCGAAGCCACACGAGAAACGTTTCATTCCAGCTTATATACCGGTGAGCAGGCCCTTCGTGCGTTGGGGATACCGGCTTACGAAGCTCACCGCACAGCCGCTTGGTTCAAATTACACGATATCAAGCATTTGCGCGAGCTAACTGCCGTTTGGGGTGATGAAGAAAAATATCTCTCTCGACTACGCGACAACCTGGCACTGATAGAAAACCTGATACAGGTTGATGCCGGTATCGAAGTGACCGATGAAGACACCTTACACCCCGATCCCCCAGCCAACGGCACAAATTGATCAGTTAGGTTCCACAGGCTCACAGATAAACACCGGAATATCACGATCGGTACGCGCCTGATACTCATCAAAATCCGGATACAAACTCAATAAATGCGGCCAAACGTCAACTTTTTCTTCAGCCTCCAACTGTCGAGCGACAAACTTGCCGGTTTCGCCTGCGACCATAATATCAATATCGGGGTTTGCTTTAATATTGTGAAACCAGACCGGGTCTTTATCCATGCCACCCTGTGACGCGACTAACAACCGGCTTTCACCATAGGGCAAATGAATCAGCGCAACTTCACGACGTAGTCCGGATTTACGACCACGCATGCCAACGATGCAAATCGGAAAACCACCCGGAAAATTTTTCATCAACCGGCCACCGCTTTTTTTGTAAACCCACACATTGAAACGGGTATAACGTTTAATGATGCCTCTTGCTAGCCAAACCCATTTCTCTGGGATTTCATCAACGTCTTCTCGACGGGTTTTTACATAGTCGTATTTTTTCATGGTTACCAAGCCGCATATAAAAACGCATGGTGGAATGAATCAAAACAACTGTCAAACATCAAGCCAGAACAAGTACACCTATATGACCGAACACTAGGATAACGACTCCGCCTCTTGTTGGCTTCCCTCAGATTCAGATACCTACCCTGCCGCCGCTGAACGCGCCTGTTCGATCACCGGTGCTCGTATCTTTTTCGGCTCTGCTAATCTCCATAACAGAGCCAAAGGAACTTTCACATATGCTATATATCAGATCACCGAACGAAACTGTTGTGATAACCGGCATGGGAGCAGTAACCCCTTACGGCGAAGGCGTAGAGCACGCCTTTTCACAATTATGCAAGGAACAATCTGCAGTCGACAAGATCCGCCATTTCGACACCACCAATCTGCAAATAAAGTTTGCTGGTTAAGTTCCGGAAGTTGGCTTATCAAACCTAAACCTAGGCAAGAAAGAAGCCTCCCGAATAACACATATCCAGCGCTGGGCACTACTAGCGGCTGAACAAGCAGTTACCCAAGCAAAGTTACCCCTACCGCGTCTGCCAATGGCATCGGATGGTTTCGACAAACACCGTTGCCGACGCTACGGCTTAGCCATTGGTACATCGAATTCTGATATGTTCGCGCTGTATCAAGCCTCATTAAAATCCATAGATCACCAAAGCGCATCAGGGTTTGATATCAGCAAGATCTCGCCCAATCTACTCAACCATACACGCCCGTCATCATCCGCTGCACTGGTGTCGATTCGCTACTGCCTTGCTGGTCCACTGATGGCGCGAGCGGGTGCATCAGCAACGGGCGTGCCGACGTAATGTTGGCCGGCGGATCGGATTCGGCAGTAAATCCGATATTCCTCGCGGTCTTCGAAGCCAATCGGGCTGACTCTCGCAGCGGCTGTTGTCGGCCATTTGATGCCAACAGAAATGGGGTTGTTTTAGGCGAGGGAGCTGCAGTTCTGGTACTTGAACCCTTATCGCATGCAAATGCACGCGGTGCGAAGGTGCTAGCAACACTCGGAGGCTATGGTCAATCACCCGATTGCTTTGATATCGCAAAAATTCCTAAGCATGCACCCGGCTTGCAAAATGCCATCGAGGATTGCCTCGAAGATGCTAATTGCCCAGCAGATTTGATTGACTATATCAACCCCCACGCAACAGCAACGCTGTCTCAACGATCTTGCTGAGGCTACGGTCATTCAACAATGGTTTGGCCTACACCGAAAGTTAGCGCAACCAAGGGTTATACCGGTCATATGTTAGCCGCGTCGGGAGCATTCGAACTCATCATCGCTACCTGCGTATTGATGCAGAAGACCATCCCTGCAACCTATGGCCTTTCTGACATTGATGAACAATGTGATATCAATCATGTTATGGCGGCCGCCATAAACCATCAGGCTGAGCATGCACGATCGCTCAATGCAGGGATGGGGGGATTACAAACAGCGATTCATCTCATCCGGGCAGACCCAGCGGCGTAAGCTAAGTATTGATAAAACGATGCAGTTGCTGGCGCAGTCGCTGATTTTCCAACTTGGTGTACTCAAGTTCGTCCATCAACTGCAACGCGAGAGCCACACCCGGCCAATCAACACCTAATTCTTGATTAAGCCGACAAGCTTTTCGTACGATCGACACCATCTGTGTCGAAAAAACCCATTGTTCAGGCGTTATCCCATCGGGTTCAACAATCCCTTCATCAACCACTGCTATCAGAGTTTTCTGTGATACTGACAACATCTCGCAGACTTCAATCACATCCATTTCGATCATCACCGCTTCCGTCATTTCAAACATCCCAGTTTGCACGTGCGTCAAAACGACTACCGTCAGCCAATTGCTGCCAGGCGGCTTCATCGGCATCCGTAAAATCGTTCGGCATGACTATTTTTAGAATTACATACAAATCACCGCGTCCATGACGATGATACAGACCGCGCTCACGAATGCGCATTCGACTACCATTTTGGCTGTGGGGTGCTACAGTCACACTGATTTTTCCATCCAGCGTTGGTACAACGACCTTCGTACCCAACACAGCTTCCCACGGCGCAACAGGCACAACCATTTCAATATCATGCCCATGCACATCATAGAGGGGATGCGGTACCAGGCGAATACGAATATAGAGATCGCCATTCGGACCACCGTTAAATCCGTCGCCACCCTGCTCTTTTAAACGGATTCGCTCTCCGTCGCCGACACCACGTGGGATTTTCACATTCAGTGTTTTGGTATGCGCACCACGATAGCCGTCAGCATCAAGACCCGTAACCTCGAAAGATACGGTTTTGGTTTCTTCTTTGAAGGTATCTTCAAGAAACACCGGCAGCTCCATCTCAATATCCTGCCCTTTTTCAACCCGTTCTCGCGCACTAAAATCAAAACCTCGCGCGCCGGTACGACCACCGAATACCGACTCAAAGAAATCTGAAAAATCCCCTGAATACCTTTCATATTCGGTACCGTCATGACGGCCAGAGGATTGCCACCCTGGCGGCGGTTCAAAACGTCCGCCAGATGCGCCGTATTTTCTAATCTCATCATATTCAGCGCGTTTATCCGAATTTTTCAGAACATCGTAGGCTTCAGCAACATTCTTGAACTGTTCTTCCGCACCGGGTTCATTGTTCACATCAGGATGAAATTTGCGTGCTAGCTTTCGATAGGCCGCTTTGATGGCTTTCGCATCTGCATCCGCATCGATGCCGAGAACTTCATAGTAATCTTTGAATTCCATCGGTCTGTCCAATCCTTCGCTGATGTGCTGAATAAAGATAGAAGACGAAAGCGCCACCTGCCATTACATTCACCGACGCCTTACAACGTCTTGGTAAATTCAGTTTTCAGACCATTGATTGTTTAGGCTGTTCAAGCAGGAGCGGGAAAATAGATGGGGTAGGCTGCTGTCGCGATCAAAATTATGTCGCTAGATAACGTATTGAACGGGCAAAATGCGCTCTACCGAGCGTCGGCTCGGCAGATAGAGAAACATCGGTGTTATTGACGTTGAATTAATCCAGCGCGCCAGCGAGTTCGAGGGATTCCAACTCTGCCAAGTCACGTAAATAAATACGTTTGGCATCTCGGATCTTCTCCCGATAATCACGCAAATCGGTAGAGTGCAGACCATGAAGACTGGACCACAAATCAATTGTTTTATTCCAAAGTGCTTCGAAGCTATCACGCCAAACGTATTCGGTGCGATGATCCTTACCTTTGATACGAACTTGCACACGCATAGCAACATGGCCATTACGTTTATGTCGGTAGAATCGAAACCCAACAAGACGCCCACAATCGGCGAATACCTTTTTCGGTTTCAGGCGAGCCATAGAATCTAGCTCTTTCTGTTTCGCTTGCGCTTCTTCGAGCGTTCTAAAATAAAACTGGTGCTCACGACCGTTTATTTTTTTGTAGGCGCGATAACGCCCTGTAGGATGAGAATGTGCTGCCATGTAATGCCTTAGTGATGAATCAAACCAGTTGCCCCTAAATACNCCGTCCTCGGTGCACGAACAGGATCGACTATCCCGTTTTGCTCAATCAAACAACATGCACATCAGCATCCAGCTAAATAGCAAATCATCGATCTGAACAAAATCTAGTATACCACGCAAAATCTCACAAAAGAGTAACAGCGATCACACTCAGAAATCCAAGCCATGAAAAAAGTGTTAAAGACCGACAAGAATTTGCCAATACACCTGATAAATACAATAGATAGAAACGAAAAAGGCCTGACAATTGTCAGGCCTTTTGAATAATGGTGCCCAGTCGCGGAATCGAACCACGGACACAGGGATTTTCAATCCCTTGCTCTACCGACTGAGCTAACTGGGCGTCTCTCGTTGAGAGGCGCGTATTAAAACCCTATCAAGATAATGAGTCAAGCGCTTTTTTATCAAAAAAACTCATTTTCTTTCAACTGGTTAAAAGTTAATCGGGTTATATCTTCATGGTCATTGAGAACACGAAAACCGCACCAATATGGGTCTATTTTTACTCAGGAACGTAACCATCTGCTTGATCAAAGTCTTCATTATTTAAAAACTTCTTTTGCTGTGCCTGCAAATACTTGCGGGATTCCGGATCCATCATGCTGAGTTGTTTCTCATTAATCAAACGTGTCTGATGAGCTTGCCATTCATCCCAAGCCTTTTGAGAAACCGAATCAAAGAGCGCCTGCCCATTAGGGCCAGGGAACGGCGGCTTCGCCATGCCTTCGAGTTCTTGTTGATATTTTGTACAAAAAACCATTCGAGTCATCGTAATACCTGCTGTATTTCTAGTTCCTGTCACAATCGCATCGCTAGCGCACAGACACGCCAGTGATTCAGCTGAACGTTAACACCCGCTGATTCCTGCTGGCCGTCGATTCAGCGTTAAGCAACGCTTTAACAATTCGAGAGACCGGGGCTGCGAGTCCGATTGTTTCGGGCGCGTCAACGTTATACCAGAGGCCCCGCTCGGATTCCATGACCGCGGCACTATGATCATTGGTGGTAACATGGAGTATCTGAATATCCAGATGATAATGACTGAAGGTATGCCGAAAACCCGGCAATAGCTCCGCTCTAATTACTTGAAGCTGCTTCGCCGCACACCATTGCTCAGCAACGTCTGTCACATTCGGCGTTTCCGAGTCCGTCAAACTCTCGATTTCAGGGAATGACCATAACCCCGGCCATATGCCCGTTGGAGGGCGTTTATTCAGAAACAACGCCTCGCCATCCTGAACAACCACCATACAAGTCGTTCTGACCGGCAGCACTTTTTTCGGTTTTTTACCTGGGTAATTTGTGGGTGTGCCAGACGCGAGCGCTTCACAGTTCTCTTGCACCGGGCATTGATCACAGACCGGCTTTGATCGTGTACAAATGGTCGCCCCTAGATCCATCATCGCCTGCGTATAATCCGCCACACGGGCCTTCGGTGTGTACGATTCCGCGTAGCCCCACAATTCATTCAACACCGGGGTTTTACCTGGCCAACCATCAACCGCATGATACCGAGCCAGCACACGTTTTACGTTGCCATCTAGTATCGCTGTTTGTTTACCGCTGGCGATGGCTAAAATCGCTCCCGCAGTGGAGCGCCCGATGCCGGGCAACGACACCATTCCATCAAGATCAACCGGAAACATCCCGCCCATGTCTTCCACAACCATTCGTGCGGTTTTATGGAGATTTCGAGCCCGCGAATAATAGCCAAGACCCGACCAGTGATGCAGCACTTGATCCTCTGAGGCGGCCGCAAGACTTTCTAAGGTCGGGAAACTCGACATGAACTTGAGATAGTAAGGAATAACGGTTGCGACTTGCGTCTGCTGCAACATGATTTCCGATATCCAGACTCGATACGGAGAAATGTCTTTCTGCCATGGCAAATCTTTGCGCCCGGCGATATCAAACCAATCCAGTACGCGCTGCGAAAATTCTGCGGGCTGCACAAGTACTCCTCAACAAACGTGATGTATTTATTCGATGCAAACGAACGACCAATGAACTCTATGAAGCTGTGGTCATCCGTGCAAACTATGCCAACAGTGTCTCTATGTAATCGGCAATCGCCATAGACGCTGTCAGACCGGGCGATTCGATACCATACAGATTAACCAAGCCACAGATACCGTGCTGACCCGGGCCATCAATACGAAAATCTGTCAATTGATCGACACTCAGTTTCGGCCGTATACCGGCGTAATCTGCATGCAAACGTGTTACATCCAGTGCTGGATAGTAACGTTGAATCGCCTCAGCAAACGAAGCCTTCAGTCGTTCAGGCACACGATAATCGAGTGTATCGACTGGCAACGTATCTGGGCCAAACCGCGTTCGCCCGTTCATATCTAGCGTCGCATGAATACCCAAGCCTAAATTACCAAGCTCCGGCATCGGATAAATCAAATGGGTAAAAGGCGAGTGACCCTGATAAGAGAAATAATGCCCTTTTACCGGATACACCTGCGGCGCATTATCCACCAAGTCCGAAGCCAACTCAGCCGCGCCAAAGCCGGCAGTGTTAATCAACTGATGACAATACACGGGGGCTTGCCCATGAACATCTACGCAAAACCCGTTCGCGTGGCGCACAATACGTGTAACCTGTTGCCGACACAATACAAAGCCACCCTGACGTTCGATATCCGCTTGCAACTGCAACATAAGAGCACCAACATCAATAATCCCGGTCATCGGCGACCACGCCGCCGCGACACAACTAACTAAAGGTTCGCGCTCACGCACTTCAGCACGAGACAACCGTGACAAAGCCACCCCCTGCGACCGCGCTTTATCGATCAGCGCCTGTAGCGCCGGAAGTTGACTATCGTCCGTTGCCAGCACAAACTTCCCACATAGCCGATGATCAATTTGATGTTCCTGGCAATAGGTCACCAACTGCTGACGTCCAGCAATACACAGGCGATTTTTCAAGCTTTGCTGGGGATAATAAAGCCCTGCATGTAATACACCGCTATTGCGTGAGGTAATTTCAGTACCGACCTCATCGTGCTGCTCGAGCACTGCAACACTACCGCTGCGTGCCATCACCCGGCCGGCCGCCAANCCGACAACACCGGCACCGATAACAATGCAATCTAACCATTCCGACACTCCAGCGCTCCCAAATACCCAGCTAGAGCCCATCTTAATTGAAGAAATATTGATGTAACAACAGACAATTGCTGCTATCTTCGCGTATCATGCAAAACTTGCAACTAGGCCCTACTAACGAGGCGGCTTCGTTTTCTGATACTTTTAACTCGCACTAACATGCGCGGATATAGAAGAAGAATAAAATCGGAAAGCAATATTAAGTTAGTAAAAACACGTTAGAAGCCTAAGTCGGATAACATCCATTATTAGCGTCACCGTGAATCAGGGGCGTGCCGCCATTGGCACGTTCACGGCAGCGTAATGGCTGCATCCATACCATTGCAACGCAACCAGGCATGCAGCATAAAGGAATACTGTCGTGTAAAAATAAGCGTACGCTGNCGTTGCTCTCACAGCGTGCACACTGGCATATAGCTTGCTTTTTCTTTGCCTCATGGAGGCGGACGAATCGCAGCTCAACCAGGCACAAATGCCGTGCTATTCGTGTAACCGATTGAAAATACAATCGCGTTAAATACATATGACCATCTAAGCCTTCCCCGTGTCGCACAATATCGACGATGGGAGTCATAGGACACTGACGGTTCAACGTAGCTACGAAGGAACAGGGCGTACCAGCAAACGCTGGCCGCGGGAAGCCAACAATGGAAACCATAGAACTCTCAGCCCAACATCGACAACTTTGGTCCACCTGCCTGAACCTTTGGGATCAGTTCGCCCGAAAAACGTTTCTCGACGCCACCCTGGAATTCGAGAACCTGTGCTTGGAAACAACGGTTACCGCGACATTTACTCGTCAAACCGAGCTCCTTGAGACAATCCAGCTTCTTAAAGGCCACAAGGATGCCGCCGCAGAACAAATGAGCAGCACGTTACTGCAACTATCCAATGATTATCTTCATGGCCACTATTGTTACGTCGAAAACGTGTCTAATGAGCAGCTGCAGCTCGTCGAGGATCACCGACTGGAAGCTNATATCGCCACGAGCAACTGGGTCCGAAAAGTNTATAACAAACACGACGACGTTATGTGGCAAGCTGTTGGCCGCCTGTTAGCCATCGTTGAAGCGCCTATTGAGCACTATGCGCAACGCGATCTAGCGGTTATTTTTTCGCCACAATTATTAGCGCCGGCCTTACGCAGTGCCACCGACCATATTGCCCTTGAAAACTCAGACGACATTCGACTCATCAAAACCTTTGGCTCAGTTCTGTTGGATACTGTGGCAGAATTTTATCAGTCGATCAGCGAAAAGCTCGATCACGCAAGGGTTCGCCAACCTGAAAGACCTCAGCGACAAGAGACAGACACCGGTGAAGATTCCGATACAGAGAGTAGCACCAACGAATACTTGGCACCGGCTTATATTCCACATTCATCGCCGGCAGCCGACTTAAGCGACAGCACGCCAGAGACACATATCGATGCAGAAACCCACGCTAGTGATATGTTTGGAGCTGCAACACCGGCGTCGCAACCAGACAATTACCTGAGCGACTCAGGGATGGTATTTGAGGAGCCAGAGCTCTTCACAGAAACCGAATCACGCACTCCAACACCAACGGATTCGCCAGCACCGAAAGCATCAACAGACCCTCAGCACCCGGAATCGACAACACCCGATACCGCAGCAGAACCAAGCCATACCAACCAAGCCAGCGAATTCCTGATGAATTCGCTGATGAACACCTTGGAATCGGAAGCCAAGGCGAACCAGCAAACAGCAGGTCAAGCGACACCAAGGCCGCGTCAAGTTACCATGATGACGATGAGCGGCACCCCCTGTTACGGATTAACACGCACCGCTGANCCGAACGAACGCAGCATTGTTGCGACCGATTATGTTGAGGCACTGTCAGGGCCGCAGAATGTAGCCATTGAAGACATCAAGAACGCCAAGCCCATCGACCATTTAGTCGAAGACAATGAAAACCGTTTTTTCGAACAATTAGACCGTATTGCTCAGGAAACCGGCCGACATCAAATCACCGAATATGATCTCGACTACATCAACATGGTCGGGCTGTTATTCAAGTTCGTTTTGGATGACGAAGAAATACCGGACAAAATCAAAAACCTGATTTCTTACCTGCATACGCCCTATCTCAAACTGGCGCTTATCGATAAAGGGTTTTTCGCCGAAACCCACCACCCTGCCCGCGTATTGCTCAACACCCTGGCCAGAGCTGCGGCACGCTGGCAAGATGATTGGCGCATTTACACCCGAGTTGAAGAAGCCATCAACACCGTGCTTAGCCGCTACGAGCAAGACACCAGTATTTTTGATCAGGTCAATAAGCAGTTCAGCCATTTCGAAAAAACCTTACAAGAACGCACGGAAAAAGCCGAATTACGCAGTCTTGAAGCGATGCGCAGCACAGAACGCCGCGAAAAGGCCCGCAAACAATGCGTTGAAGACCTGCGCGAAATAATCGGCAATAGCCCGGTACCCGAAGTATTGGTCGAATTCATTTTTGGTTTATGGCTGGAAGTTATCGTTTTCAACCGTCTCAACCTAGGTGAAGCGTCCAGTGAATACCGTGATTGCCTACCTCCAATTGCAACACTCGTCGAATGCTTCCAACCAGGCTTTACTCGCCAAAAACTGGATCGCGAACAAATGCGCGAGCACATTCAACAACGTCAGGCCAACCTCAAGCATATTGCTGAAATCCTCAAAGCCGGCGGCGTATCGCTGCTTGAAGCCCAGCAACAGCTGTCTCAAATTCGTGACGCGCTGCATAACACATTCGAAGGGCAGCAACTGGAATGTGCACGCCTGCAACTGCCCGAACAGGATGATGCTGCACGCATTCGCGATCAAAACCTGCAAGCCCAAGCAAAACAACTGGCCCAAACGCCTTTCGGAACTTGGTTTGAATTCACATCCGACCAAGAGGTGACACGACTCAAACTGGTCTGGCGCAGCCCAATCACACAGACGTGTATGTTTGTAAACCATATTGGTGTCAAAGCCAGAGTCCTTTCGATTGCGGATCTATCAGCGCTTCTCGCCAGCGGCGACAGCCAAATCATTGAACCTGACAAACGCAGTTTCTTCGAACGGGCGCTCAAATCCATCATCAACAAACTGCACATTCACAAAGCTGAGCCCGCTCTGGGCTAACCGAAACCGGGTAAAGGCGCAAAACGTCGATATCCGGCACCGCGTTCATCGCCCGTAGACTGAAGGCGGCACGTCCTCACCCGCATCCACCCAATTCAACTGCTGAGATTCCCGGCGAACTAGACTATAATCAGCCTCTTTTGCAGATTTGCAGCATGGGAATTCCGGTCGAACGCTTCCCAATTGCACGATTCAATGGTGACAATCCTCATGACAGCACGCACAGCCAGTGTTCAGCGCGACACGCTGGAAACTCAAATTCAGGTCAATATCAACTTGGATGGTACCGGTGACGCTAACTTCGAAACCGGCGTCCCGTTCCTTGATCACATGATGGATCAAATTGCCCGCCACGGTCTGATTGACTTGGACATAAAAGCCAATGGCGATACTCACATTGACGACCACCATACCGTCGAAGATATCGGTATTACGCTCGGCCAAGCATTTAACAAAGCGGTTGGCGACAAAAAGGGCATTCTTCGCTATGGCCATGCCTATGTGCCATTAGATGAAGCACTTTCTCGCGTCGTTATTGACTTTTCTGGTCGCCCAGGGCTGGAAATGCACTGTGAATTTACCCGTGCCAGTGTCGGCGGCTTTGACGTCGATCTTTTTTATGAATTTTTCCAAGGATTTGTGAATCATGCGGGTGTTTCCATGCATATTGATAATATCCGCGGGCGCAATACTCACCATCAGATCGAAACCATCTTCAAGGCTTTCGGCCGCGCGTTGCGCATGGCACTGACCTTTGATGAGCGCGCACGAGACGCAATGCCATCCACCAAAGGCTGCCTCTAATTTCTGTCACAACAGAAACCGATCTGAATTCGAGACGTACCATGAAGAAACAAGTTGCCATCATCGATTACGGCATGGGTAACCTACACTCCGTCGCTAGCGCGATTCAGCATGTTGATGCCGATGTGGATGTTGCTATTACAGCCGATCAGAAAACGATCCTGAGTGCCGATCATGTTATTTTGCCCGGCGTGGGTGCGATTCGCGATTGCATGCATGAAATTCGTCGTGTTGGTGCCGATGAGGCTGTTGCGCAGGTGATTGCCCAAAAACAACCCTTGCTGGGCGTGTGTGTCGGCATGCAGGCCTTGATGACACACAGCGAAGAAAATAACGGCATTGATTGCCTAAACGTCTTCGACGGTCAGGTTCGATTGTTTCAAGGTGACGAATTTCGCACCGGCGACACCCACCTAAAAGTGCCACATATGGGCTGGAACAACGTCGCAACCGAAGTTGATCACCCTATCTGGCAGGGCATTCACTCCGATTCACGTTTTTATTTCGTGCACAGTTACTTCGTTGAACCGAATCAGGATTACATGATTGGTAGCTGTGAATACGGCGTACGCTTTGCGGCCATGCTGGCGCGTGACAACGTTGTCGCAGTGCAATTTCATCCGGAAAAAAGCCATGTTGCCGGCCTTCGCCTGCTGCGCAATTTTCTAGGTTGGAACGGTCAGCCCTGACGTTAAGTTAGGGTTTAACCCGCACAAACCAACACGCCCTTTTCCAAGAACACGGTTGCCCTCTCGAATGGGCCGGAGCTGAAACATGGCACTCGCCAAACGCATTATCCCCTGTCTCGACGTCGACAACGGACGCGTCGTCAAAGGTGTTCAGTTTGTTGATATTCGTGATGCCGGTGACCCGGTTGAAATCGCCAAGCGTTACAACGAACAAGGTGCCGACGAAATTACCTTTCTGGATATTTCGGCCAGCAATGAAGGTCGCGATACCATGGTCAATATTGTCGAACGTATCGCCGATGAGATCTTTATCCCCCTCACCGTTGGTGGTGGCATCCGCAAAGTGGAAGATATCCGCCGCATGTTAAACGCAGGGGCTGACAAAGTAGGTATCAACACCGCAGCGATTCACAACCCGGAATTCGTCAAAGAAGCCGCTGATCGTTTTGGCTCACAGTGCATTGTTGTCGCCATTGATGCAAAAAAGGTCAGTGATGAGAACGAACCCAAGCGCTGGGAAATCTTCACCCACGGTGGGCGCCGCCCAACCGGTATCGATGCGGTGGAATGGGCGATCAAGATGGTTGACTACGGCGCAGGGGAAATCCTGCTGACCAGCATGGACAAAGACGGTACCAAATCTGGCTTTGATCTAGAACTAACTAAAGCAATCAGCGATGCCGTTGCAGTGCCTGTTATTGCGTCTGGCGGCGTCGGTGAGCTACAACACTTGGCTGATGGTGTCATCAAAGGCCAGGCCGATGCGGTATTGGCAGCAAGCATATTTCACTTTGGCGAATACTCTGTTCCGCAAGCTAAAGCGTTTATGGCAGAGCAAGGCATCGAAGTGCGCTTCTAAGCGCACACCCGCCACTTTTCGCAACAGCCTCCAGCACTATACCAATAAGGCAGCCTTGACCCATTCAGGATGCCCTTCTGGTGCGACCGTAACAAACCGTTCCCAGATGTCATCCAGCCTTGATGCCAGTATGTCGCAAAATGGCACGGACTCGCCCTGCCATAAATTCAAGGCGATATCGCGATCCATCTGACATTGCAGCTCAGCCGCCGCAGGCAGATAACTCAAATGCCATCGCTCTGGTGCGATCGCACCACGATCAAACTGATAGGGCCGAAAGAAGCCATACGATGCATTGTTCGCTATGCGTTCATCAAGCCAATCATGCATTGCTGCGCTCGGCCCGCCATCGTCGACTTCGGCGGGCACCAGCTGCACATCCTGCAACGCCATCGTATTGGCATCAAATACATCGACATCCGTTCCCCAATGATGACGTGAAAGCCCAGGCACCGCCGACCATCGCATAATCGCTCGAAGCCGCTGAGCGTCCGACAAACGGTCGAACGCAAGTTCAACGCCATTGTCATCGAGCAAAGGACGTCGCCCCTCGGCTTTGGCCGTAAAAATTTGATGCTGACGCTCAAAAGATCGGTACGCAGAAACCAATTGTAAATCAAAGCCAGCCTTACCCGCTGCGGCCTGCAGCAACCCCAGTGCTTCTGCTGCCTGCCGCACCATCATGAAGATTCGTTCACCTTGCTGAACCTCGATCAGGTGAGATTCAACTAAGCCAAACTGTTTTTCCTGCAATTCAGTGAATTGTGTCACACCCTTGAGCCTCTGAAATCTCCAATGCTATAGTAAGCGAAAAATAATAATTAAAAAAAGAAGACGAATTATGCCCAGCAAACTAACTCAGCTGAGGAATATTGGCAATACGTCCGCCCTCTGGCTGCAAGCCATCGGCGTTTCGGATATCCACCACCTGCGTGAAGTCGGAGCCGTTGATGCCTATGTAAGAATTCAAGAGCGCGGTATTAAAACATCCAAGGTATTATTGTACGCCATCCACGGAGCCCTGACGGATCAGCACTGGAACGATATTCCGGCAGATATCAAACAGGAACTCTGCGATGCCGCCGAAAAACGCCTGCTAACCACTGACGATGCATAGAAAACTCTGCCACCTCAACGACATCGATGAAGATAGCTCGAAAGGTTTTATCATCGATGATGTTTCTGTCTTTGCCGTTAAAAAAGACGGACAGATATTTGTTTACAAAAATAGCTGCCCGCACCTCGGCGTCGAATTGGAAATGGTCGAAGATCAATTTCTCGATGCAGACAATGTTTTGATCCAGTGCGCAACCCATGGTGCACTGTTCTTGATTGAATCCGGTGAATGTGTCGCAGGCCCTTGCCAAGGCCAAACACTACAACAACTACCTAACGAGCTGGATGAGAATCAGCAGATAATGGTTCATTGGGAATAACCCCTAGAATGCACTGACAGCCCGATAGCTAACGGGCCTGTCACAAACCTGCGAACTGATGCCCACAGCTAGCGCTATTATTTCATGCCGGCGCTAGCACAGCCCGCAGCCGCCTCACACCTTCCTGCAGTCGCTCCATACTGGTTGTGTACGCAAAACGAACATGCGTATCCGCTTTGTGATGACCAAAATCTGCACCCGGTGTGACAGCAACGCCGTGATCTTCCAACAACGTTTTACAGAAGCTCAGGCTATCGTCCGAGAAACGCGAAATATCGGCATACACATAGAACGCGCCATCCGGCACATGACTAATCTCAAACCCCAATTCACGTAACGCAGGCACCAGATAATCCCGACGTTCATGAAATATAGTACGGCGC
This sequence comes from BD1-7 clade bacterium, assembly GCA_902705835.1. Taxonomy (NCBI): domain Bacteria; kingdom Pseudomonadati; phylum Pseudomonadota; class Gammaproteobacteria; order Cellvibrionales; family Spongiibacteraceae; species BD1-7 clade bacterium. The sequence continues at coordinate 926,424 of CACSIN010000001.1, read as the reverse complement.
TCTTCTAACAACGCCAAAGCCTCCGGTTCAAATCCAGCTAACGCACCATATTGCGCCATTGTCGACATCGAGATGAACAAATTCTGCGCCAGCCTCTCCAGCCCCTCTATCGCATATTCCGGAGCCACCATCCAACCTAAACGCCATCCGGTCATACCAAAGTACTTCGAAAAACTATTGATGACGAATGCCTGATCCGTCACTTCCAAAATCGAAGGGGCTTCCACACCAAATGTCAGACCATGGTATATCTCATCAACAATCAGATTGCCGCCATGACGATGGGTAACGTCATACAAATCAGACAATTGCTGACGCGTCAGTATCTCTCCGGTGGGATTCGCAGGCGATGCAACCAAGGCTCCGACAGTGTTGTCGTGCCAGTTTTTTTCTGCGATGGCAGCGGTTAACTGGTAACGATCCGCAGGATCAACAGCCACCAATTGCCCCTCGCCTTCAACCAAACGCATAAAATTCCGATTACAGGGGTAGCCCGGGTCTGTCATCATCATTCCATCACCCGGATTCATCAAATACGCAGCAATTAACAACAAAGCACCGGATGCTCCAGGTGTAATCAGTATTCGGCTAGCCGGAATATCGAGCTGATAACGTTCTTTATACATACCGGCAACAGCTTCACGAAGCTCGGGAATTCCGCAAGCACCGGTATAATAGGTTGCGCCATCATCCAGCGCGGATTTGGCGGCATCAATAATGGGTTGAATCGTGGCAAAATCTGGCTCACCGGCCTCCATATGCACGATATCCCGACCGGCAGCTTCCAATTCCTTCGCCCGCGAAAGCACTTCAACCACACGAAATGGGGCAATATCTCTCAATCGATCGGCAGTTCTTGGCATCGAATTCTTACTCGTGACGTCGTCAATGATAAAAAATGACCCCATTATATCAGCAATATAATGGATTTGGCGGTCCCAAACTTGTTAAGCCACAGAGAGTTAGGTTATAACTCTTCCACTTTTAGAACATTCGTTCTAAACTTACTGCGCTCCGAAGGCAGGAGCTGTCATTGCCTAATGACCTGTGAACGGAACCCCTTGGTTCCAGTGCGCCAGTGGCGCAGTTAACTTGACGGACTTTGAGACACAATGCCTAACAAACAAGACAACCAGTTCCGTAACTTCGAGCCTTACGAGCCAGCTCCAGGCGAAGAGTACATGAGTGAACCGCAGATTGAACACTTCCAGAAAATTCTCAATGACTGGAAAGCTGAACTGATGCAGGAAGTTGACCGCACCGTTACTCATATGAAGGACGAAGCAGCAAATTTCCCCGATCCAGCTGATCGCGCCACCCAGGAAGAGGAATTTAGCCTCGAACTACGTACACGCGACCGTGAACGCAAACTGATCAAAAAAATAGAGAAGACACTCGAGCTGCTCGAAAATGACGATTACGGCTACTGCGACTCTTGCGGTATCGAAATTGGCATCAAGCGTCTCGAAGCAAGGCCAACAGCGACCCAATGCATCGACTGTAAAACACTGGCAGAAATCAAAGAAAAACAGGAACGCGGGTAACGCCTCCTAATAGGCCGGTGTCGCTCGGTTTATATTTATAAACCTGACAAGCCGGCCTTACTGTCACGATGAGTTCATACATCGGCCGCTTTGCCCCCTCTCCCACAGGCCCACTCCATCTAGGATCACTCTATACTGCGCTGGCGAGTTTTCTCGATGCCCGGCATTATCAGGGTACTTGGCTGCTGCGCATCGAAGATTTGGACCCACCGAGAGAAGAAGCGGGGGCAACCGAAAAAATCATCGAAACCCTGCAAGCCCATCATCTGCACTGGGATAACGCCGTGGTTCTACAAAGCCAACGCAGTGAACGCTACGAAACGGTTTTGGCGAATCTTGCAGACACGGGTCATAGTTTTTTTTGTACTTGCTCCCGCAAGCAGTTAGCCGCTTACCCACAAGGCTACCCGGGCTTTTGCCGCCATCACCAGACTCAGCCGGCAAACGGCAACAGCGCTGCCATTCGCCTCAAAACTGATGGCGCCCAACAGACCTTTATCGATCTTCTTCAGGGCCAACAACAATTGCCCAAACGGCCTGATGGGCTCACTAACGACTTTGTTATCAAACGCAAAGATCAGCTTTACGCCTATCAGCTGGCCGTTGTCGTTGATGATATTGATCAAGGCGTCAATGTTGTCGTGCGAGGCAATGACATTTTGGATTCAACCTTTAAACAAGGTTATTTGTATCATGCGCTAGAGCATACACCCCCTACTTATCTACATTTGCCTGTTATTGCTGCGCCCGACGGCCAAAAACTCAGCAAACAGAATCACGCCCCGGCGATCGACAACAACCAAGGGCTCGATAACATTCGCCAAGCACTAACGCTCTTGAATCAACCGATGCCACCGACGCATTTAAATCTTCCCGACACTTTATTGTTTTCGATTGAGCATTGGGATCGCCAATACCTCAGCCGCGATGCATGGCTGACAACAGCAGATAATGTGTCAGGCTGAAACTCAGAGTTTTGCAGCACCTGCGGTGGTGCTATAAACTTGCAGCTGAACCTGCATACAACACGCAGATGATGGAATCCACCACAACTGCCATGCAACTGCGCCAACCCGGCCCGCCTGCACGAATAAGACACAGACTATGTACATACATCGAGGCTTGCTGCTGGTTATTCTGGCCATTTTTATTTTCAGCCCGCCGATTCAGGAATGGATCAGCAACAATCACGCGCAGTGGTATCGGCCTTTTATTGTCTGGGCTATCATCATTGGCTTTGCCTACTTGGCACAACGCCGACATAACAAACGCCAATCCTGAACATGTTTGATCTGACTTCTATTCTGCTGCTGTCTTTCGCGTATCTGGCGCTGGTTTTTATTGTCGCCATCGCTGCCGAGAATCGCTGGCTACCAAAACCGCTTATTCACCACCCTGCCGTCTATAGCTTGTCGCTCGGTGCCTATGCCGGTACTTGGGCTATTTTTGGTGCATTGGAGCTGGCAAACTCTGACGGTTTTGTCTTTCTATCGTACTACTTCGGCACCTCTGCATTGTTTATCTTTGCACCGCTGATATTGCACCCGCTATTAAACTTGTGCCGCACCTATCGATTAAGCTCTTTGGCGGATTTATTCAGCTTCCGTTATAACAGCCAGTGGGCCGGCTTTTTAGTTTCCATCGGCACGCTGATTTCTGTATTACCGCTGATGGCCATTCAAATCAGCAACGTTGCCGAATCTGCCGTCTTCCTTGGTCAAGCACAGGCCTCCAGCTACGACGCTAGCGCTCACAGTGAAATCCAACGCTACTTATCAATCACGTTTTGTATCGCCATCACACTGTTTTCACTGATTTTCGGCAGCCGGCAGATTAACACCCACAGCCGCCACGAAGGATTGGTCGTCGCCAGTGCGTTTCAATCGCTGGTTAAACTCACGCTCTTCCTATCTCTCGGGATAGCCGCGCTGTTCTGGGTTTTTGATTCACCATTAGAACTTGAAGCCTGGTTAAACTCACAACCTGCCGCGTTAAATCAACTGAACGACTCCCTAGTGTCCAACAACGCACGCACTCTGGTACTTATTTTCTTTGCGGCCGCGCTGTCGTTTCCACACTTGTTTCACCTGACACTCACAGAAAACCCAAACCGCAAATCACTGGATTATGCGAGCTGGTCATTTCCACTGTATTTGTTGCTACTCAGCCTACCTGTTTTACCGATTCTCTGGGCAAATCAGGCCACTGGATCAACTACGCCCGTGCACCTCGACGCCCTTGCGCTGGGTTTTATCGTTCAAAATCCGTGGCTAATAAGCGCCGCCTTTATCTGCACCTTGGCCGCAGCCAGTGCGACATTAATCGTTATGACGATTGCGGTCGCATCCATGTGCACTAACCACTTGATCCTGCCATACTATTCACCGCGTCAAAATACCAATATTTACTCATGGTTACGTCAAATCAAACGCGCCTTGATTGTTCTTATCATGCTATTGGCTTTCACACTCTATGAGTGGGTTCACCGCCAATCACTGCTGAACAACTTTGGCTACGCAGCCTACACCGCCGCCCTCCAGTTTTTACCGGGCATACTCGCGGTTTTATACTGGCCACGCGGCAACCGAGCAGGATTAATCGTGGGGCTTTCTGCAGGCTTTTTGTGCTGGAGTATCACCATTCTTTTACCGCTAGTAACTGCCGATGCATTTGGCATGATGCCAATGTTGCTGAATGTATTTCAACTCGGCCAAGAAAGCTATTGGTCGATGGCTGCCATTGCTTCGCTCGGAATCAACATGCTGATGTTCGGATTGGTCTCCTTCGCGACGCCTACCGACAAAGAGCAGCAATACGTTGCCGATATATGCTCACAAGACGATCTCAGTCGCCCAACACGACAACAGCTGGCACTGCGTTCTCCGGAAGAATTCATCCATCAACTGAGCCAGGCAATCGGGTTCCCTACAGCACAAAAAGAAGTGCACAACGCCCTCAAAGAACTCAACATGCAAATCACGGAAAACCGCCCATTTGCATTACGTCTGCTGCGTCGTCAGATTGAGGCCAACCTGTCGGGTTTATTTGGCCCCACCGTTGCCCGCCAAATTGTGACCCAACAGCTGCCCTATTCCAAAGACACCGAACAATACGCCAGCAAAGATATTCACTTAATCGAACACCGCCTTGAGAGCTACAAAAGCAACCTGACCGGCTTGGCCAGCGAGCTTGATGAACTGCGGCGCTACCACCGAAACACGATCGAAAATCTGCCAATCGGCGTATGCACACTGGGCAACGATAGTGAGATTTTACTATGGAACACCACACTGGCTGACATGACAGGAATCGATGGGCAAGNCATTATCGGCTCATCAATCGACAACCTCGCACAACCTTGGCAACACGTCATTCGAGAGTTTATCGCCAGCGGCCAAGAACACGAACACAAACAAGCGGTGGAGATCAATCAGGAGAATCGGTGGATCACCTTGCATAAAACCGTCACGATCGGCGACGGCCCGCTCGACAATAATCAGACCATCTTGATCGAAGATGTCACAGAAACCGCCATGCTCGAACAAGAGCTGTTGCATAACGAGCGCCTGGCATCGATTGGTCGCCTCGCCGCCGGCGTTGCACACGAAATTGGCAACCCGATAACCGGCATTGCGTGCCTTGCGCAGAATCTCAAATACGATAGCGATGAACCCGCCATTCATGAAGCCGCCAAGGATATCCTGACACAAACAGACCGAGTTACCCGCATTGTGCAGTCACTGGTAAGCTTCGCCCATGCGGGCACACAGAGCCAAACAACCAGCGATCAGCCCGTCAGTCTGTATCTGTGTGCCGACGATGCGATCCATCTGTTATCGTTGGATCAGAAGAGTTGTAGCGAGTTAATCGACAACTTGATCGACCAAAACCATTGGGTGCAAGGCGACCCGCAACGCTTGCTACAAGTATTTATCAACTTGCTTAACAACGCGCTGGATGCCTCCGAACAAACCGCTCCTATCTTTCTCGAATCCGCTGAAGAAAGTAACTGTATCGAATTGAAGGCCACCGATTTTGGGCCCGGCATCCCAACCAACGTTCAGGAACAAATTTTTGAACCGTTCTTCACAACCAAAGACCCAGGAGAAGGCACAGGGCTGGGCTTATCTCTCGTCTATAGCATTATCGAGGATCACAAAGGCAGCATCACGGTAGAAAGCCCGATCAGCGAAGAACAAAGCTACGGGACATGCTTTACCATACGCCTACCCAAAGCAGCCGACCCGCAACACCTAGCAATCGACGGTTCGCTCGATTAGTCGCAGGACCAAGAGAAAGCCCCCAAACACCTAGCGGCATGAATAGCAGGGGGGGCAAGACATGTTGAGACACGAAAAGCCGCCAGAGAACATATATTCATCAATCAGAGCTTTCTCAATATTTAACCGTTCAGCAAGATTGGTTATTATCCACTGAGGCAAGAGATTCCAGTTGACTATGATTCGCATACTGACAGTTGAAGACGAAGTAATTATCCGCACAGCACTCAAACGCTTGCTGGAGAAAAATGGCTATCAGGTTGATGAAGCTGGCTCCGTAAAAGAAGCGCTCGACAGCTATGATCTTGGCGACTTCGACCTGATCATCAGCGATTTACGATTACCCGGCGCCCCCGGTACCGATCTCATCGCCAAAAGTGGCGACACACCGGTTCTGATCATGACCAGCTACGCCAGTATGCGCTCTGCTGTTGATTCTATGAAGATGGGTGCTGTCGATTACATCGCCAAACCGTTCGACCATGAAGAAATGCTGAATACCGTGCAGCGCATCACCGAGCTTCATCAGCTTCATCGTGAAGACGACATCATTGAGATATCCGATACCACCTTTATCGAACTGCCCAAAATGGTTGGCAGCTGCGCTCCGATGAAGAGGGTCTACAAACATGTTAAAAAATCAGCGCCAACAGACTGCAACATTCTCATTCACGGTGAAACCGGGACGGGTAAAGAACTTATTGCCCGCGCTATACATCAGCTAAGCCATCGCACCAACCGTGAAGTTATCTGCGTTAACTGTGCTGCGATTCCAGAGACCCTGATTGAATCTGAGCTTTTTGGCTATGAAAAAGGCGCATTTACCGGCGCTAATACCAACCGCATCGGCTTGATCGAAGCCGCCAATCACGGCACCTTGTTTCTTGATGAGATCGGCGAATTACCACTAGAAGCGCAAGCACGCCTGTTACGTTTCTTGCAAGAAGGTGAGATTCGCCGTATCGGCTCCGTAGAAACTCAGGAAGTTGATGTTCGAGTTATTGCCGCCACCCACCGTAATTTAAAAGCCCTGTCTGAAAAAGGTGAGTTCCGCCAGGATTTGTTCTATCGCTTGAATGTTATGCAGATCACGCTGCCACCGTTACGCGACCGCGGCAAGGATGTGCTCGAGATCGCCAGCAATTTTTTGCAAAAAATCTGTGACAAGATGAATAAACCGGAAGCTCACTTTACCCCCAAAGCCATTCAAGCCCTGACCACATACCACTGGCCAGGTAATATTCGTGAGCTTGAAAATGTGGTCGAACGGGCAGTCATTCTGTCTGACTCTAAAGAGATCGATTACGATCTGTTTGATATTGACATGGAGCTAGTGCAACTAGAAACACTCGACGGTGATATGGAAGTCTCCGCTGCTCGAGCCGCTAACAACACGCTTAAAGATTCGAATGAGGAAGGATTATCTCTTGAGGATTATTTCCAGCGCTTCATCCTTGAACATCAAGATCAAATGAGCGAAACCGATTTAGCCCGCAAACTAGGTGTTAGCCGAAAATGCTTGTGGGAACGACGCCAGCGTCTTGGTATTCCACGCAAGAAAGCTAAGACTAGTGGCGCGTAAGCCTCTCTGCTGATGTCGCTCTCACCATCAAGCTGTCTTGATGGTTATCCAAACATCGNCCTGTCAAAGTCGCATCCCGCCAATTACGACGACACGTAGCCAGCACGACTCTGCCTGCCAAAGTACCCTGCCTGCCCGAGGGTATTGACCTGCTGACGCGGTTAGATAAACAAAATGACGAATGAAAAGCCGGAGCGCCGGGATATGTGCGCGAGAATAAAACGATCTGTTACCTATGAATACACAACTGGGTAACAGAGTAACATTATTGTTGAAAAATCCAGGCGTTAGACGAAGCACAAATAGATAAGTCTTTGTTTTATATACACTTAAAAAAACTGGCACGCCGAATGCTATATCTTTAAGTACAATAACAATAATAAACGACTAATAATAAAAACAAATACATACAATAATAATAAAAACGACTGAATAAGAATAACAACAAAAAGAAACGGCTTGGACGAGGGAAGCAAACGCTTCCCTTTCGTTTATCTGGAATTCGCTAAATAGCCCCTCTCCTTGAGACCCAAGNCCCTCCCCTCCGAGAAAACACCCCAAACAATACGCTCCAAAAACTGGCATCAGGTTTATTGAGAAATGTAACTCGATTGACGACACATTCCTCACAGAAAGTCGCACCCTAGAGAACCCTCGAACAATACAGCGAATAAAGTCTGACAAAACGTCCGATCAGAGGAAACACAGCTAAGTTCATTTACGACAGATGCGCATTTTGGTCTAGGCCTCGACAAGCCGACACTGAGCACAGTAATAAGCCAGAAGCCCCCAACTCTATCCACATACATAGACCCATATCAGTGTCGCAACTCCTAACGCCACCCCAGATACAAGTAACGTATTTACAGCGTTACTGTTTGTTACCCTTACCGAGTAGTAATGTAACAGCTAACAGTCAAATTCGATCTACCTAATACAACAAAAAAACCGTAAGCCTTTGTATATAATGACAAATTAAAAGTTGGCACACAAAATGCTATTATCTAACTGCGACAACAATAATAAAAAGAGCATTAAAATAATAACAACATAGATAATAAGAATAATAAAAAGCGCATAACAATAATAAGAAAAGCAAAAACAACAAGAACGGTTTGGACGAGGGAAGCATTAGCTTCCCTTTAATTTATCTGTCGCCTTAGTTATCCGGCCACACAAGAAGCACAGCAACCTACTTCGCCATCATTGAAAACCTCTTCCCAATAGTTTTTTAATCATCATCCCTCAATACCCACAGATAGAGCGATGCCTCGCTCCTGCACCTAACTCAACAACTGAACACTACATTCCGGTCCAAAAACTCGGCACTCCAATAAGTCGAAAGACCTTTATCAAGATCCAATACAGACATAAAACAGCAACACAGATCTGCTCCAACCCCCCGTTACCATTGGTTACCCACAACGGGTACGAAGGTAACAAAAGCAACCCAAAAACGCGGTGTCGAAACGACACAAAAATTATAAGCCATTGTTTTTAAATGGAATATAAAAACTGGCACACAAATGGCAAAATAGATAAATACAATAACAATAAGAACGCACAAGAATAATAACAACGCACATAACAATAATAAGATGGCTAACGAACAATAAGAATAAGCACAAGACAACAAGAAGAACGGTTTGGACGAGGGAAGCATTAGCTTCCCTTCAATTTATCTGGCCCTTTCATTTCGGACTTTCCATTAAAAACTCATACCGAAAGCCTCTACCCACTATTCAGTACTTCACCAAATTGCTATATTTAGCGCCTAATACCTGCTATTACTCCCTTTGTATCAGCACAGAGTCGTCATTCATTCGTGTCTAACCATAAAAAACAACAAGTATTGCCCGCCAGTTCGTTAGCCAAAAACGAACACGGTGTTTCTGAGCGGCTTATTAGCCCCAATGCACTGAAGGTCATTCAGCGACTTAACACAGCCAACTACCAAGCGTATTTGGTGGGTGGTGCTGTGCGTGACATGATGCTGGGCAAACAACCCAAAGACTTTGATATCGCCACCAATGCAACGCCTGAACAAGTTCGTAAGTTGTTCAAGAATGCACGCATCATCGGTCGCCGATTCCAGATTGTTCATGTTCGCTATGGTCGCGAGATCATTGAGGTCACCACGTTCCGTGGCAATCATGACAATGTTACCGCCACGTCTGATAATGCCATCAAGAAACAATCTGCAAAAAATGATCACGGCATGTTATTACGCGATAACGTCTTTGGCACTGTGGAAGAGGATGCATTACGACGTGACTTAACCATCAACGCGTTCTATTACAGCCCAGAAACACATCAGGTACATGACTTTGCCGATGGTATCTCCGACTTAGAAGCCGGCACGATTCGATTAATTGGCGACCCAGCCGTTCGCTATCAAGAAGACCCTGTGCGTATTCTTCGCGCCATTCGGTTTGCCGCCAAGCTCGGCTTTAAACTGGAAGCACAGACCGCACAGGCTATTGATGATAACGCCCCGCTGCTGAGCAAAATCCCGTCGGCGCGGCTATTTGACGAAACCGGCAAGTTATTTGGTCAGGGGCAAGCGTTTGCAACTTGGCATGGTCTCGCTGAGCATGGTCTGCTGTCATATCTTTTCTGCAATGCAGAATTAGTGACACAAGATCCAATTGCTCGCGCGTTGATTGATCAGGCCTTGAACAATACCGACAAACGCCTGGCTACCGGAAAATCAGTCACGCCTGCGTTTATTTTTGCGGTTATTCTCTGGCCCTCGGTTGCCAAACTAATGCAAGAGTATCAACACGACCAAATGCCGGCCATGGCAGCGCTGCATGCCGCAGCGAATCAATTGTTATCGGCACAAACACAATTTACCTCCATTCCCAAACGATTCCAGGTAATGGTAAAGGAAATTTGGGAGCTTCAGCTACGCCTTCCGCAACGCACAGGCCAACGTGCTTACCGCTTGCTCGAGCATCCGCGATTCCGCGCCGCTTACGATTTTTTACTGCTTCGTGAAGCAGCAGGCGATTACCCCAAGGAAGAAGAACTTGGCCAATGGTGGACGGATTTCCAGACGCAAAACAGCAGCGAACGCGAAGACGCAGTAGAAGAGGCCAACACAGCTAACCACTATCGCAAACGCGGAAAACGCAGCACGCCCCGAAATCGGCGTTCGCCTCGATGAATCTGGCCTATATTGGGCTGGGCAGCAACCTGAACAATCCACTTGCCCAGGTCAATCAAGCAGTAGATGACATCTCCGCATTGGGCACGATCAGTGCCCAATCCAGCTGGTATCGATCGAAGCCGGTAGGCCCACAAGATCAGCCCGACTTCATCAACGGCGTCGTCGCACTGCAAACTCTGCTGGAGCCCCTACCACTACTGGATGCATTGCAATCTATCGAGCAAGCACACCACCGCATCCGCGAGAAGCACTGGGGGCCAAGAACACTCGATTTGGATATCTTGTTATATAATGACGCCTGTATCGATGATCCACGCTTGTCGATCCCCCACCCGTGGATGACAGAGCGCGCCTTTGTACTGATACCGCTAGCAGAGATTGCATCACGCCTGACGATGCCAAACGGCCATGCCATTAGCGAATTAGCATTAAACACTGACGCGTCAGGATTAGAAAAAATCGCCTAAAAGCGATAAGCTTGCCACTAACAGATGTAAAAACATCTTTTATGTAAGCCACTATCAGATCATATAAAAACAGTAGCCAAAGCCCATGGACGCCCAGGTTCTCTTACCTTTTGACATCAATCCCGACGAATTGCCGCGCTTTATCGCCATTGAAGGCCCGATAGGCGTGGGGAAAACCACGTTGGCAAAACGCATTGCAAACGTTTTCAACTATCAGCCGCTGCTCGAAGAGGCTGACAAAAACCCGTTTCTCGGTGATTTTTACCAAAACCAACGACGTAACGCATTGGCGACGCAGTTGTTCTTCCTTTTCAAACGGTCGGAACAGCTGCAAAAGCTGCGCCAGGCCGATATTTTCGAGCCGAGCCATGTGGCTGACTACATCATTGAAAAAGATCGGCTCTTTGCGCGCAGCATCCTCAATGAAGACGAATTTTCACTGTACGATCAAGTGTATAATCTGTCTGCCGTAGAAGCTCCATCACCAGATTTGGTGATCTATCTACAGGCGCCAACACCGGTATTGATGCAACGAATACATGACCGAGGAGTCAAAGCTGAGCAGCATATTCAGGCAGATTATCTGGAAACGATTAATCAGGCCTATAGTGAATTTTTCCACTACTACGATGCTGCCCCTCTGCTTATTATCAACGCTGCTCAGATTGACCTTATCAACGACGACGATGCCTTTATCAACTTGTTGCAATACATGTTAACGATTAAAAATGGCCGTCATTACTTTAACCCCAGTTTCTTCAATGAGGTTCACTCATGAAAAACGTCACCATCAACACGTTGCAGCGCAATAAGATCAGCCAAGAAAAGTTCAGCGTCATCGCCGCCTACGACGCTACTTTTTCTCGCCTGATTAACCAAGCTGGCGTCGACATGATTCTGGTCGGCGATTCGCTCGGCATGGTGTTGCAAGGACACGGCACTACCGTACCGGTGACCATTGATGATATGTGTTATCACACAGCCGGCGTTGCACGTGGCAACACACACACCATGATTATGGCGGACATGCCATTCATGACATACAGCGATACAGCATCGGCTGTTAGCAATGCAACACGCCTGATGCAGGCCGGTGCGCACATGGTTAAACTTGAGGGCGGCCAATGGCTGTGCGAAACCATTAGCACGTTAGTGTGTGGAGGCATTCCCGTTTGCGCGCATATCGGGCTCACCCCTCAGACCGTCAATACACTGGGCGGATACCGCGTTGCAGGTCGCGGCGAGCATCAAGCGCAACAATTGATTGACGACGCCGTCGCGCTGGAACAGGCCGGCGCACAGATTATCTTGATGGAATGTGTGCCTAGCGATGTCGCACGCCGTGTCGATGAGGCGGTCAGTGTACCCACCATCGGTATCGGTGCCGGCGTACATACCACGGCCCAAGTGCTGGTTTTACACGATTTATTGGGGCTCAACCCCCAACCCGCGCGATTTGTGCGTAACTTTATGGATGGCACTGATAGCATCCAAGGCGCTCTAAGAGCCTACGACGAGGCTGTGAAAGACGGCAGCTTCCCGGAAGAAAAACACACCTTTGAGTAATTCGCTGTTAGGAATGTTGTTGTATCCATGACTGTATCCTTGAAAACTTGCACGTATATCGCAGAGCTGCGCGACGCACTGTCACAGGTGCGTCAGCAAGGCAAAACCATCGGCTTCGTGCCCACCATGGGCAATCTACATGATGGCCACTTGTCGTTAGTCAAAGAAGCACAGAAACACGTCGATGTCGTCGTCGTCAGCATCTTTGTCAATCCCCTTCAATTTGGTGCCAACGAAGATCTGGATAGCTATCCAAGAACCCTCGCCGCCGACAAAGACAAACTCATCGCACAGCACACAGACTTCCTGTTTACGCCAGTGGTGGAAGAAATCTACCCACACGGTATGGAAACACACACCAAGGTTGTCGTCCCCGAGTTAGGCAGTCACCATTGCGGTTCAAGCCGCCCGGGTCACTTTGACGGTGTTTCCACCGTCGTCACTAAACTCCTTAATATCGTTGGCGCTGACATCGCTGTATTTGGTCAGAAGGACTTCCAGCAACTGGCCATTATCCGAAAGATGGCCGACGACCTTTGCCTGCCAACCCGTATTCACGGTGCGCCGACTCACCGGGCTGACGATGGCTTAGCATTGAGTTCACGTAACCAGTACATGAATGACGAGCAACGCGCACTCGCACCTAACTTGTATCGCATTATTGGCGAATCTCAACAACAGGTGCTCGAAGGCACAGCGCCCAACGACGTTGAGCAATGGGCGAGAGGCACGCTCAATGCATTGGGTCTAACGGTAGATTATTTCAACATTGCCGACGCCCGCACACTTGAACCCTTGTCGCCGGCATCATCAGAAGCAGTGATCCTTGCAGCCAGCTTTCTCGGCAACACTCGTCTGATCGATAATCTGACATTTTCAACAACCGCATAAATCAGTGATCTCCCACCGGTGCTTGCCATGGCACCGGCACGCTTTTATTCTTACTCTTTCGAGTCCGTCACGACATAGCTGCGCGCATCGTCAACGCAGCGCTCAAGTAGCAGTGAAAAACAAACAGTAAAAATAACAACATCAAGGATCAGCGGATGTATATCATCGAGAACCATCCCGTATTTGAGAGTGCACTAGCACGCACTCACATGACCAACGAACAATACGAATCACTCTATCGCCAATCGATTGAAACACCGGAGTCTTTCTGGTGTGAACAGGCACAGCGCTTTCTGTCCTGGGACCAACCGTTCACCCACGTTGTGGAAGAAAACCTAAACACCGGTGACGTCCAGTGGTTTAAAGACGGCAAACTCAACGTCAGTGTCAATTGCATCGACCGCCACTTACCTGAACGGGCCGATGATACTGCCATTATCTTTGAAGGTGATGAGCCCGGTAATCATCGACATATCACCTACCAACAATTGCACGACAACGTTTGCCAGCTAGCGAATCTACTAAAAGCCCGAGGGGTTAAACGCGGTGACCGTGTGTGTATTTATATGCCCATGATCGCTGAAGCGGCCTATGCCATGCTGGCCTGCTCCCGCATCGGGGCGGTTCATTCGGTGGTTTTTGGTGGTTTCTCACCGGATTCACTGAAAGACCGCATTCTGGATGCAGACTGCCAGGCCGTTATCACTGCGGACCAAGGTGTTCGCGGCGGTAAAGCCGTACCGCTGAAAACCAATGTCGATCAAGCACTCAATGACTGCCCAGACGTGCATACCTGCATTGTGTATGAACGCACAGGTGCGGATATCCACTGGCAAGAAAGCCGCGATGTACATTATCAGCAAGCCACCGCAGAGCAACCAACAACCTGCCTAGCAGAATCCATGAATGCCGAGGATCCGTTATTTATCCTCTACACCTCTGGCTCTACCGGCAAACCCAAAGGCGTCATGCATACCACTGGCGGCTATCTGCTCGGCGCATGCATGACACACCATTATGTATTTGATTACCATATTGGCGATGTCTACTGGTGTACGGCAGATGTGGGCTGGATTACCGGCCACTCGTACATTGTTTATGGCCCACTCGCTAACGGCGCCACAACATTGATGTTTGAGGGTGTGCCAACCTACCCAGATGCCTCACGCTGCTGGCAGATCGTCGATGAACACCAAGTAAACACCTTTTATACTGCGCCTACGGCTATCCGCGCACTCATGGCCGCTGGCGACGAATTCGTTACCGGCACATCACGCCAATCACTGCGGCTGCTGGGCAGCGTTGGCGAACCGATCAACCCTGAAGCATGGGAATGGTATTTCCACGTTATCGGCGAAACACGCTGCCCGATTGTCGACACTTGGTGGCAGACTGAAACGGGCGCCATTATGATCAGCCCAACGCCTGGTGCAACAATGATGAAACCCGGCGCGGCAACACGCCCATTTTTTGGTGTTCAACCGGTGATTCTCGATGAAAAAGGTAACGAACTGGACGGTGAAGCCGCCGGCGTTCTGGCCATCAAAGCCAGCTGGCCATCCCAAATCCGCGATGTTTATGGCAATCACCAACGTTTAATTGATACCTATTATTCGGCCTATCCAGGCTATTACTTTACCGGTGATGGAGCACGCCGCGATGCGGATGGCGACTATTGGTTGACCGGTCGTATTGATGACGTGCTCAATGTCTCCGGCCATCGCCTTGGCACAGCAGAAATAGAAAGCGCCCTGGTGTTGCACGACAGTGTCGCCGAGGCCGCTGTCGTTGGTGTTCCTCATGACATCAAGGGCGAAGCCATTTATGCCTATGTGTCACTGATGAAACACGACCATGCCAGCGATGATTTGATGGCCGAGTTACGTCAGTTTGTCGCTAACGAGATCGGTGCTATCGCCAAACCAGAATACGTCCAATTTGCGCCAGAGCTACCCAAAACTCGCTCCGGTAAAATCATGCGACGTATTCTGCGAAAAATCGCCTCCAACGAGCTCGATAATCTTGGCGATACATCCACGCTGGCAGCGCCTGCCGTGGTTGAAAAACTCATTGAAGAACGTTTGATCCGTTAACGGAACAGGTTAGACTGAAACGAAATAACTAATTGCTGCATTTATTCATCGGTTGCGACAACTATCGCGCCGATTGAATACATCAAGCAAGCGGTACCCGCTGTTATTGCAGGCCTAGTCACTAGTCAGGTCTGCAACTAAAGGATTAGAATCATGCACGTACTCGTTATTGGTGGCACAGGGTTTCTTGGCTATCACATCGTTCACCAATTGCTGCAACAAAACCATCAGGTCACCCTATTTTGCCGCAACGTCGAATCTGCCCGGCAGGTATTTCTGGATCACGTCGACTATCACCAAGCTGACCTGCATTTTTTTCACAAGATCGATTTCAACCAGCTATTTACCGATATCGATGCCGTCGTTTACGCCGCTGGCGCTGACGAGAGAGCCACGGCAACGGGTGACCCATATGCGTTCTTTTATCGCGAGAATGTCACCCACTGTGTGAGCCTACTCGAAAAAGCCCGCTTCCACGGCGTCGCGCAGGCAATCGTACTCGGATCCATATTCACTTACCTAGATGAGCAACACCCCACGCTTACACTCGCAGCCGACCATCCGTACATTCAATCGCGAGCAGNCCAAAAACGCGAAGCACTGGCGCTATCGAGCGACAGCTTCCAAGTTAATATCATGGAAATCCCGTTTGTATTTGGCAGCACACCCAACCACATCCCATTGTGGCGTAATGTTGTTAACTATGTCCGTTTGGCAACGCCCTTGATCGTTACCCCAGGCGGTATGAATGTGATGAGTGTTACCTCTTTGGCTCAAGCCATTGCAGGCGCCTTAACACACACGAACACATCTGGGGCGCTAACTGTTGGCGATGAAAACATGAGTTGGACGGAGCTGATGCAAGCCATCAATCGTCACGTCAATCACAAAGACCGAACCATCACTCAGCTAAACCGCCACTGGTTTACCGACCTCACTCACGTGGGCGCCTATCTACAGCACCTGTTAGGCTGGCAATCTGGGCTAAACCAGCGCGAAATCAGTAAAATAGTAACGCTCGATGCCTATTACGATACCGCCGATATCAAGCAGCAACTGCATTATCAAGGCAACGATTTGGAGCAGGCATTTGCAGATACCGTGCGCGACTGCCCGGAGCCTGCCGTCGTCAATCGCATGCACAAAACTCTCNGATGGTTGTCTGAAAATTCACGTGACTTTGTATATGGACTCGATCAAAGTCTACAACGGCTAAAACGCGATTGATCCGCGACAACTGCAACGCAATTTGCCGATGCAGTTGCTCATCCAATAACATCAGCGAGACCCAATAATAATTATGAGTGAATTACGTCTTTCCGGTAAAACCGCCATCATCACAGGTGCAGCCCAAGGCATGGGTGCCGTTACAGCAAAACTGTTTGTTGAAAATGGTGCCAACGTCGTTATTGCAGACATTCTTGAAGATAAAGGTCAGGCGCTAGCCGATGAACTCGGTGATGCCGCTGCTTTCGTCAAATTAGACGTTACCAATGAAGCGAATTGGCAAGATGCCGTCGCAGCCGCAGAAAAACTAGGCCCACTCAATGTGCTGGTTAACAACGCTGGTATTTTGGCCTTTAAATCCATTGCCGAGCAAACAGCGGAAGAATATACCCACATCCTCAACATCAACTTGGTTGGCTGTTACAACGGTATACGTGCAGCTATAGAGCCAATGAAACGTGCAGGCTGTGGCTCGATCATTAATATTTCGTCCATCGATGGCCTGCAAGCCAAAAATTCGTTGTCTGCGTATGCTTCATCCAAGTGGGGAATGCGTGGTTTGACCAAAGCCGCAGCAAACGAGCTCGGGCATCACAAAATTCGTGTTAACACAGTTCACCCAGGCGGCATCAACACCGAGATGGGTATGGGCGGTGACGAAAACATGCAAGAAGAAGAGCTCAATACGTTTTATAAAAATCACGCCATTCCACGCACCGGATACGCCATTGAAGTCGCGCGCATGTCGCTGTTTCTGGCAACCGATGAAGCAAGCTACTCAACAGGCAGTGAGTTTCTCGTCGACGGCGGCTGGAATGCCGGTTTAGGTCTCGACTTCCTCCCAAAATCCTAAAAAGAAATAGTCAAGGTGTTAGAGTTGGCCGATTGCGGCACATATTTTGCCTGCTGCTATTGAAATTTGCTGGCGGATTCGTAGGATTCGCCCTTCGCTGACGCGATAGTGATTTATCAAACTAAACACCCAATAAGCGCCGCCATAGAGAAAAAGAGTGCGAATTCATGACATCTGATAGGGGATGATTCCATGGCTCGTATTTTCACCGTTTTATTGCTTGCTACAACATTGAGCGCCTGCACTAAAACTTACCAACCCGAAGATGTTTCGATCTACGACAAACACGTTCGCGACTTTGTTGTATCCGGTGATGTTGCTGTATCCAGCGTCAACCTAGACGAACCGCCCGCGGTTATTTGGGACAACCTGGTAACTTTCAAAACCAGCTATACCGACATCGCAAACTCCATCGCCAAGCAACTTAATCGAGAGATTGACGAAAACAGCACCGTTGATGGAAATCTCAACAAAAACGTATTTATCCAGGTCGATAACTTTTACCTAGAGCCACACCAACAAGATCTGAAAATCCACATGAACTTCACCGTGATCGGTGACCGTGGTTTTGAAAAGCACTTTGCATTTGAAGGCCAACCCACGGAAAAAAGCGGCGAAGGCATTACACGCTCATTTGATAACGCCATTGCCTACTCCGTAGAGAAGATCCTCAAAAACAGTGCCGTTTTAAACTACCTAGCCAATACAGAAACTCGAAGTTATTGAGTTAAGCTATTACATAAATGCTTGCGGTAATCCGCAGGTATTTATGGACGTTCACAAAGCTCAGATATTCAAGCTGCCAGGGAGATGATCCGACTGATTTCACACAAAGGTCGCTGACTTTCAGCTTGCCACTGATTCATCCGCTCCTGCAGTGCAAAGAGATCCTTTTTTGCCGTTGGTTTTTTGTCGATAACATGCTGATGCACTAAACAATCAATCACATCATCCGTCAGTAGAAATGTATCTTTACCGCATATCCGCAAAGCGATCGGAGCCGAATTACCGCCGAGTCGTCCGCCGTGTTTACGTAGATACAACCAGAGCCCAACCGTGTCATCTTTTGGCCAATCAGCCAACCAATTGCCAAAACTGCCATGTTTAGTGGTGATTTCATCCACCATAAACGCATTATCGATAATCGCCTTCATTTTCGGTAGGTGACGAATAAGCGTCGCATCAGCCATGCGCTGCTCCATTTCGTCAGCATTCATAAATGCACAACGTTTAGGGTTAAAGCCAAAAAAACGTTTCTCAAATTCATCCCATTTGTTCATCACCATTTTACGACTCAATCCCGCCATAAATACACGTAGACAGATATCCGATAAATAACGGTCGTCGGATTTTTGACGCAAGGCTGAATCCGACAAATAGGCCGGCAGCCGTGATTCGACGGTCTCTGCACTGCCCTGCTTCTGCACTGCCAATTGATAGATTTCGTTGAAGCTTAACACCCGATCTCCTCATACCTGTTTTTGCACTATGCTCAATATCAACGCTGTAAAACACGATTACCAAGGAACAGACCACCGGGGTTTCAATCCAACGGTGGTAACTCACCGATAAAGGAGTTGTTCCCATGATTCGTTTACTACCTGAAAGCCATGATGACATTCTCATGGTACAAGCATCCCACAAGCTTACCGCCATCGATTATAAAGAAACTTTCGAACCTGCACTGCAATCTCGCATTAATGAATACGGACACATTGATCTGATGTTCTCATTCACTGATGATTTTGATGGCTTTGAATTAGGCGCCATGTGGGAAGACGCAAAATTTGGTCTCTCCCATCGCCATAACTTCCACAAAATCGCCCTCGTTGGCCTGCCAAACTCAATGCGCTGGCTTACCAAGGCAGGCACTTCAATGTTGGATTTTGAAGTGAAAAACTTTGAAATCGGTCAGGAAAAAGAAGCTGAAAGCTGGCTTACCGTACATTGACCCGATAACGTATCCCAGTGACAATAAAGGCTCCTCATACCGCAAGAACCGGCTAAATGATTACAATAAAACGCCTTGATCATATCGTGTTACGCAGCCCTGCACCTCAAGCGATGATCCGTTTTTATTGTTCCATCTTGGGCTGCACACTCGAAAGGGAGGTAACTGACGCAGGACTATACCAACTTCGAGCTGGCGATTGCCTGATCGACCTTGTTGATGTCACCGGCCCTCTGGGGCAGGCTGGCGGCGATAAGCCGACGGCAACGGAAAACAATCTCGATCATTTTTGCCTACAAGTGAACGGCGCGGAGTTATCCGATGTACGCCATTGGCTCGAGCAACAAGGTATCAACACCGGCCCGGTCGAAACCCGGTATGGTGCACAGGGGTTTGGCGATTCAATCTACCTGCAGGATCCTGATGGAAACCACCTTGAACTGCGATTAGATAGTAAAGCCTAGCAACTGCCAATAATGGATTTGTGCATATCGTTGAAATACGCAGGAATACTGTCTGAGGGAAGCCCCAGACAGACCGACTCACCAGCAGCCAAACCTGATATTTCATCAGAAGAGGTTGTCGAAATAATATAAAAGTGAGGCAAGGATGGATCAAATAACACTCGAAGCCACAGTCAAAAAACTCGCCAGCCGCTCTGAAGGCAGCGAAGGTGTCGTCCGATTTCTCTACGACGATATTACTATGTACTTGATATCAGACGACCATCACAACCGAATGCGTCTCGTCGCGCCGATCGCTGAGTACGACAAACTCGAAAGGCATGAAATTGATGCAATGATGGAATCTAACTTTCAAAGTGCGTTGGACGCACGCTATGCCACCAGTGACGGTATTTTGTACGCAGCCTACATCCATCCATTAAACGAATTAACACAACTGCAAATACGCGAAGGGTTAAGCCAGGTTGCTAGCCTGACATCAACCTTTGGCAGTGACTATTCCAGCAGCGCGATATCTTTTGGGTCACTCAAGTCGTTTCACCAACCATCGCACGATAGCCGCAAAAAGATGCACTGATGCAACGGTTAACCGTATGTCTGAACAATAACCACAAACAAAAAAGCCCGGTATATACCGGGCTTTTTACATCTTCTCTTGGGTTTTCGTGTCGATCTACCACACTGATTGATTACGCCACGAACCCCATCTCACTCACAAAGCCAAACGACGAACGTCAGCCAATAGAGCATTGAGATCGACCATAAAACGCCCGGCATCAGCCCCGTTAACGGCACGGTGATCATAGCTCAATGAGATCGGTAACATCTTGCGCGGCTCAAATTCACTGCCATTCCAGCGAGGCTTAATATCCAACTTGGACACCCCCAATATGGCAACTTCAGGCGTGTTAACGATCGGCGTAAAGCCGGTTCCACCCATAGGCCCGAGGCTAGAAATGGTAAAACTGCCTCCCTGCATTTCAGCAGGCTTGAGTTTGCGCTCTTTTGCTTTCTGCGCCAACTCAGCGGTTTCAGCGGCCAATTCAAAGATCGACTTTTTATCCACATCACGAATCACTGGCACCATTAAACCCACAGGAGTATCGACAGCCATGCCAATATTCACATATTGTTTGTAGACAATATCTTCACCATTAGCATGTAGTGATGCATTAAGTTTCGGGTGTTTCTTCAACGCTGCTGCACACGCTTTCAGCAAAAACGGCAGTGGTGTAATTTTTACACCGGCCTTTTCCGCTTCCTTCTTCAATTGCTGGCGAAATTCTTCAAGATCCGTGATATCAACGTCATCAAACGCGGTAACGTGCGGAACATTCAACCAGCTACGATGCATATTTGCCGCAGTGATTTTGTGTAACTTGGTCAGCGGCTCGACAGAAATTTCACCGAACTGAGAGAAATCAATTTCAGGCACTGCAGGAATGCCAGAGCCGCCAGTTGCTAACGGAGCCGGCGAACGCTTGCCTGCTAACTGAGACTTGATAAAAGCTTTCACATCCGATTTTTGAATGCGACCGCGCGGCCCCGTACCTGGCACTTGGGCCAAATCAAGACCGATTTCCCGCGCCATTTTGCGTACAGCAGGGCCGGCGTAGACATCGCCGGTCGGCCGGCTCTCACTCATGCCAATAACTGGCTGGTGCTGTTCTGCGACCTGAGGTGGCTCAGAACGCACCTGACGAGCTTCCTGCGCTGGCGATATCGGAGCAGAAGCCGACACAACAGGCGCTGCAGCAATGCCACCAGTAACTTCAAGCTCAAGAATGGGTGTTCCTTTGCCTGCTTCAGTGCCTTCTACAATGATGACTTTACGCACAATCCCCGCTTTAGGTGCGGGAACTTCCATGGAAGCCTTATCAGATTCCAGTACGATCAGGGAATCCCCTTCATCAATACTGTCACCTTCAGCAACACAGACTTCAATCACTTCAGCATTGTCACCGCCAATATCCGGCACATCGATCTGTTCAACCGATGATTCAGCTGCAAACGATGCAACCGCTGGCGCCTCTGCAACAGGTGCGTCAGCCACTTCAGGCTCCAGAGCTGCTGGAGCAGCGGCCTCTGCAGGCTCAGAAGATGCACCTTCGGTCTCAATCTCTAGTATTACCGAACCTTCCGTAACATTGTCACCTTCATTGACCAAAACGGCCATTACCCTGCCAGCCATCGGCGAGGGGATTTCCATTGACGCCTTGTCGGACTCCAGAACAAGCAGAGAATCTTCTTCAGCTACCGTATCGCCGGCACTGACACAAACCTCAATGACTTCAACTTCGTCGGCGCCACCAAGATCCGGTACCTTGATTTTTTCAGTTGTCATAATCTTTTCCCGTCAGTCTCGCCTTTGATCAACATACACGTGGATCGTTCTTATCTTGGCTGACGCCATATTTTTTCATTGCACTGGTTACATCAGAGGCTTTCATCTGGCCTTCTTTCACCAACGCGTTAAGCGCGGCAATCACCACATAACGGCTATCGACTTCAAAAAATTCACGCAGCTTCTCGCGAGTATCAGAGCGACCGAAGCCGTCAGTACCCAGAGTGATATATTGCTGCGGTATAAACTCACGAAGCTGATTGGTATAAGCCTTAATGTAATCGGTAGCTACCACAACAGGGCCTGAACGATCCTGCAGCTGCTGCGTTACATAAGGTACACGCGGTGTTTCTTCCGGGTGATAGTCATTCCAACGTAAGCAAGAATGCGCTTCATTAGTCAGTTCGTTGACACTGGTAACGCTCCATACATCCGCATGAACGTTCCAATCTTCTTTCAGTATTCGTGCGGCTTCGCGAACTTCACGTAAAATCGTGCCCGCGCCCATCAGCTGAATCTTTTTCTTGGCTTTCTTATTCGCTTCTTCAAGCAAATACATGCCTTTGATGATGCCCTCTTCTGCACCTTCTGGCATTGCAGGGTGCTGATAGTTTTCGTTCATCACGGTGACGTAGTAGAAGATGTTTTCTTTCTCTACATACATGCGCTGCATGCCGTTTTGAATAATTACCGCCAGTTCGTAGGAATATGTCGGATCATAAGATACACAGTTCGGCACCATGTTTGCCATCAGGTGACTATGACCATCCTGATGCTGCAGGCCTTCACCATTGAGTGTCGTACGACCGGCTGTTCCGCCGATCAAGAAGCCACGCGCCTGCATATCACCAGCGGCCCAGATCAAATCCATTACGCGCTGGAAACCAAACATCGAATAGAATACGTAAAATGGCACCATGCTTAGGCCATATGTACTGTAAGAGGTTGCTTGTGCGATCCAGGCAGACGTTGCACCGGCTTCGTTAATACCTTCTTCCATGATCTGACCAGATTCACTTTCTTTGTAGTACATGATCTGATCCGCATCGTGCGGTGTGTACTTCTGGCCTTGAGATGAATAAATACCCAGCTGACGGAACATACCTTCCATACCAAAAGTACGCGCTTCATCTGGCACAATCGGGACGATACGATCGCCCATCTGTTTGTCTTTCGCCAACGTCGACAAAATACGAACAAACGCCATTGTGGTTGAAATTTCTCGCTTACCGGTGTCTTTCAACTGACCTTTAAAAACATCTAATGCCGGCACTGCCAGCTCTTCAACTTCTGCGTTACGCTGAGGGATAAAGCCACCCAGGCTTTCTCGGCGTTTCAGCATGTACTGCATTTCTGGGCTATCTGGAGCTGGACGGTAATACGGTACGTTTTTCAACTCTTCGTCTGACAGCGGAATATCGAAACGATCGCGGAATTGTTTCAGGCTTCCCATATCTAGCTTTTTCAGCGAGTGCGTCTCGTTGTTCGCCTCACCGGCCTCACCGGTACCGTAACCTTTAACGGTTTGCGCCAGAATAACAGTGGGTTGATCCTTGGTATCGACCGCTGCCGCATAGGCTGCATAGACCTTATATGGATCATGACCACCGCGGTTGAGATACATAATATCGTCGTCAGATAAATCTTTAACTAACTCCAATAGCTCTGGGTATTTACCAAAGAAATGTTTACGCGTATACGCGCCGCCGTTAGCTTTATAGTTTTGAAGCTCGCCGTCACAAACCTCATCCATACGTTTCTGCAACAATCCGGTTTTATCACGCTCTAACAGAATATCCCAATGACGTCCCCAGACGACTTTGATGACATTCCAGCCCGCGCCACGGAAGACACCTTCGAGCTCTTGAATGATCTTACCATTACCACGAACAGGACCATCGAGGCGCTGCAGGTTACAGTTAACCACGAAAACCAGGTTATCCAGATCTTCACGACCGGCTAATGAAATCGCTCCCAGGCTTTCCGGCTCATCACACTCACCGTCACCCAAAAATGCCCAAACCTTACGATTACCATGATCAGCCAGCCCACGCTTATGCTGATACTTCATCACGTGTGCCTGATAGATCGCCTGAATAGGACCAAGCCCCATCGATACCGTTGGGAACTGCCAGTAGTCTGGCATCAGCCACGGATGCGGGTACGAAGACAGACCGTTGCCATCAACCTCACGGCGGAAGTTATCCAGAAGGTCTTCATCGAGACGCCCCTCCAAATAAGAACGCGCGTAAACACCTGGCGCGATGTGTCCTTGGTAATAAACCAAGTCGGCTTTGTGGCCGTTTTCAGGGCCACGGAAAAAGTAATTGAAGCCGATATCGTAAAGTGTTGCGCTGGATGAGAAGCTGGAGATATGACCACCCAGACCTTCACTACGCTCATTTGCACGCATAACCATCGCTAACGCATTCCAACGTACTAACGAACGAATTCGACGTTCGATAAATAAGTCGCCAGGCATACGCTTTTCAGCAGTCACGGGGATGGTGTTTCGGTAGGGTGTTGTAATCGCCGGCGGCAAACGAGTGCCGGCTTTAGCGGCTTGCTCAGCTAGTGTCTTTAACAAGAAAGCCGTACGACCACGGCCTGCGTTTTTGAGTACAGAGCCGAGAGCGTCGATCCACTCTTGTGTCTCTATAGGGTCCTTATCATCTTGATGCATGATCACCTCCTATCTGCGTTGAGGCAACAACCATTCGTTGTTACGGTATCGATACCCCGTCTTGTACATTAATACGGCTAACTGCTTAGGCATACATATCAACTTCTGTACTTCGGGTAATGTGTTTCGGGCTAACTGCGGTGGAATCAACCGGCTCTGATCTTAGTCAGCTTACACCAGTATGGCTGTGCCGGGCGGGCTAATAGCCTTGATCTTCACCGTGCAGTGAGCGACCCGATACATACAGAAAAGCGCCATCAACGGCGCCTCTGAGGTATCTGAATCTATTTGACTGAATTCTTGTAAAATTTTTACATAATTACGAGCGAGGTTCAAGTCGATAACCCTCTGCAGAATATGAATTTTTTGCGATATCCTGCATTAATTACCGTCGAGCGAACAAAATTAACCGCCAATAAACAATGGATGCCTCGGATATCTGTCCGTGATATTCGCCCCACTACAAAGTATGTAGTTTTTTTACAAGAAAACCTAATTCAGTCTGAGCGACCCTGGGTATTCGACCTTAGAATCGCAGGATATTCGATAAATTCAGCGGAATTTGACGACTTATGCGGCAACGGTAAAAACGAACCAAATGCCTTCTCAACAATTTCACGAGTAGTGGTGCCGAGCAATAATGTATGATCCGGAAAACTCTGGTATTGATAACGCGCAAACACCTGCCAATCAGCTAACGATATCGCACCAACGGCTTCGGCAATTGCCTTGCGCCGATTAAAGTCCGTTAACCCTAGCGCCAAATCATTCCAGTATCGGGCAGATTCGTCTTCAAGGTTCTTTGGCTGCTCGCTTAACTGTTTCACGATGGCTGAGCGATATTGAGCGAACAACCCTTCGGGTAACGCATCAACAGCGCCGGCAGCCCGCTGCAAAAATGCCAGCGTTGCCTTGTGAATTTCTGCCACATTGGCAACCGGTGACTGCACGACAAAGGTTATCCCCGGCATCGTTAACAACGGATAGTAATTTGCAAACACCACATACCCTAGCTGCTGCTCCGTCCGTAAACTGTTGAAATAGGCCGCCTCCAGGGTTTTTGCGAGCAACAACCAATTTGCCTGATCGTCAACACGGATCCCGTCAGCTTGCCAATACAATAGATAACCCGCATCTTTGTAGGGGCTCTCTACCGCTTCAAAGCTACGCTCTTTGGGTAATTTTCGAATACCGATAGATGGATTTGCATCGAAGCTACCATCACGCTGCAAAGCCACTTGCAACACTTCTGCATTGGCTCTTGCCTGCTCTTTAGTCAGGTTCCCGTTACTGAACGATAACTGGTATGCCCCTAGCCAAAAGCCGTTGGAAAATGCTTGGATATCCTTAAGCGTGATGGACTCTAACGCTTTCTCAGTTTCGGCATAGCTCCACAATTGTGAGCGCATCACTTGCTGCCATTGTCCAAGCGCTTTGCGATACGGCGGAGCTAACTTGGCATTTCTGACCTTCCTCAATGCTTCCGCACGCAATCGTTCAAATTGCGGGACGGTAAACGTGGCCTGATGAATCTTCTGTGCAATCTCTGCCAGCAAATCGCTTTGACGATCGCTAAAACCATCGACTTTCAGGCTCATACCGCGAGCATGTGCATAAAAGTCAAAACTGAGACCTGCCAAATAGGCCGGATAAACCCAATCGGTGAGGCTGTCGTTCACAAGCCCTACGTACAGCTCCATCGCTATGGTATCTTTCGCGGTTTTATTCAACCCTGATTTCTGGAACGAATAATAATTGGAGCTTCTCGGGGTATGAAACTGATCAAGCGGCTTATACCACAATGACATTCGCTCACTACGCTCTATTTCATGCGGCAATAATGGCTCTGTTCCGGACTTTGTAACAGGTGCGATTAAATCCATATTGTTTGGTAACAGCGGATTCGGAGCCGGCAACACAATCTGTTGATTGACCGACGCGTCGTCAATTGCCGTACGTAATGACGCGGGCAAATTCGCTACCGTGTAGGGGGTTTGATAATACGGCGAATAGTCAACGGATGTGAACCCATCAGCAACTACCGTTATCAGAACATTATCAACATCCAGATAACCCAGCGCTTGATCAATCAGCTTCGGCTGATAATCATCCATAACATATTCAGCCTGCAATACATCCTTGGCAGGAAAGTACTGCATAGCGTTCGAAAGGCCGACCACATAATGCAGCGGATTACCTTCTTCTTGATAATCAAAATTTAGCTCGCTGATTTCAGCTAGCTCATCAAATACCCACTTGGGAATACCGTCTTTTTGCAATCGATGAATTGCCTGAAACACAGCCACAACGATATCTTGTTGATGCTGCAACCCTTCTGCCGTCAACTCTACATTGATCGAAAAAACGCTACCGCCTTGGTAACTCAGGCCACCACCGGCAGACAAACTTTCAATCCAGTTATTTTTCTTCAAATAAGCGTAGAGGCTACCAGCGCCCTCATGTCCAAGGATATGCCCCAGCGCCAAGGTCGGCTTGCTGTGGTAGTCCTTTTGATAATCCGGCATCGGGAATAACAGGCTTAACTCACGAATTTGCTTTTCGGGTTTCACATTGACCCACTTGGGTAATTCGCCCTTATTGAATAACGGGTCTGAAATGTGATTGTTTGGCACTGAGAAGGATGGAACTTCGCTGAAGTCACGTTCAATCCATGCCTGCAATTGCTCCAGTGACTGCTCTCCGTAGACGACAAGGCGCATATTCTTCGCCGAATAGTACTTCTGATAGAACGCCAGAAGGTCGGCACGTATCGGACGCTCATCACTAGAAAGCGTCTCTAAGCTACCGACAGAAAACTTGTGGAATGGGTGCTTCTGATTAACGATCTGACGCAACACATCAAGCTTACGCCGACCTTCATCTTTGATCTTGGCTTGATACTCGGAATTAACCGCGTTCTTCTCGCGCTCTACGTAGTCTTTTGATAACAAAGGATCAATAAAGAACTGCGCAAACCGATCCAAGGCCGGCTCGAATGCACCGGCCTTTACGTCAAAGAAGTAATTGGTGTGTTCCATGCTCGTATAGGCATTATGCTGACCACCATTGGCCTTAATAAACGCCTGGTATTCACCCGGGTTGGGGTACTTTTTTGTTCCAAGAAACAACATATGCTCAAGAAAGTGCGCCAGCCCTGCCCGATCATCCGGATCCATGCCACTGCCGACAAACACATCAAGAGACGCCGCTGAAAACTGCGCATCCGGATCATTAATCAGCAACACCGGCAAACCATTGGTGAGCGTAAGATAGCGGTAATGACGTTTATCATTTTTGCTCTGAATGATTTGGTCGTCTTGCGAGACGCTGGCGCAGGCAGCAACCAGACACAGCATCAACAACACCGAAAAATAACGACTGATCGTTCGCATCCTAGGAGTCTCCTGTTGGTC
Organism: BD1-7 clade bacterium; assembly: GCA_902705835.1. Taxonomy (NCBI): domain Bacteria; kingdom Pseudomonadati; phylum Pseudomonadota; class Gammaproteobacteria; order Cellvibrionales; family Spongiibacteraceae; species BD1-7 clade bacterium. The sequence continues at coordinate 897,894 of CACSIN010000001.1, read as the reverse complement.
AGACATCTCAATTACCCTCCTGATCGAGACTTTTCAATGTATTGCCGGTTGGCCAAGCTTCGATAAGCGCCTTGACTAACGTAGCCAGCGGAATGGCAAAAANCACCCCCCAAAGGCCCCAAATACCGCCAAACACCAGTACTGCAATAATAATCGCTACCGGGTGCAGGTTAACCGCCTCAGAAAACAGCAACGGCACCAGCACATTGCCATCAATAAACTGGATAATTCCGTACGCCAACATGACGTAAAAGAAACCATCTGCCCAACCGAATTGGAAAAAGCTCATCAAAGCAACCGGCAAGGTCACAACCGCGGCACCGATGTATGGAACAATTACCGACAACCCAACCAACACCCCGAGCAGCAAGGCATAATTTTGCCCCAGAAATATAAAGGCGACATAGGTAGTAACACCAACAATCAAAACCTCAACGGCTTTACCACGCACATAGTTGGCTACTTGTAGGTTCATTTCTTGCCAGATGGAAGTCATCAGGGGGCGGTTACGCGGCAAAAATCGGGCGAGCCAACCAAGCAACTGATCTTTGTCTTTGAGAAAGAAAAAAACCAAGATCGGAATCAGAACGCCATAAACCAAAACCGCAACAATATTCGGCAAGGTTTCCAATGAGATAGAAACCAGAGTTTGCCCGAACGTTCCTGCGCGCTGCACAATATGATTGAGCCAGCTATCGATCTGCATATCTGAAAAAACCGTTGGCATTTCGTGCTGTAGCGCCGCCAAATAGCTTTCGGCTTTCACAGCAATTCGCGGCAATTCGTGGGCCAGTGTATTGACCTGTTTACCTATCACCGGCAACGTCAATACCAACAAGGTGGTAAACCCCCCAACACAAACAATAAAGGTGAGTGTTACCGCCAACGTGTGTGGCATCCAGCGCCCCAATTTGACCACAACACCTTGCAACAAAAAGGCAATAATCATACTCGCAATAACCGGCGCCAAAATACCGCCGAGAAACAAAACGATCAAAAATGCACCCGCGAGAATCAGCAACAGTGTTATGGCTTCCTCATCGGATAGATAATTATCGAGCCATTTTTTAAACACATTCAGCATGGTGTTATGAATTCCTTCATGGAGGGTGCTATGCCCCGTTGGGTTGCCATTCGATAGTGCATTATCGTGCTAACGGGCCACGCCGCATCAGATACCGAAAGATACCATCTGTTTCTTCGGCCAACAGTAGTTCATGGGCCGATTGATCGAGAAATACTTGGAAGTCACGAAATGAACCGGCATCCGTCGCCCAAACTTCCAGCACGTCGCCTTCAGAGAGCTTGTTTAACGCTTGTTTGGCCTTGAGCAAAGGCATCGGGCATGCGAGCCCTTTGGCATCAATAGTTGTTGTTATCGCGTGGTTCAACACTGAGGGTTCCGTCGTTTCTTTGGAATTTTCTTTTGCCGATAAGTTCAGACAGCTTAGACTCTATTGAATATATAAATGTTCAGCAGATATAGCTATAAGTGCTTAAAAAATAGGGTAATTCACGCCTACCGTATGAATAACACCCTCGGTAAACAATCGAATGTTAGCGGCTATACAGCTGGTGGTACAATACGTAGAGTAGAACGTTATGGCTCGACTAGGCTGCATCTTGGCACAAAAGAGCCATGCATGCAGCTAACTGCCCGTTGCCCGGCCAGATCACTAAAAGTCACAAAAAAATGATATTTGCGTCATGACATAAAAACTGAGGCGTGCACACTATTGCTCAACGGCCACTAGTCTGCCACTGATTACCGTTGAGTTCCGTCAATCGCTAACACAATGACACGCTATGCTTTGATAGACACAATGTCGCTAAAATGGCATTTACCGCCTTGGAACCGAAAGGCAAACTCCGATAGGATTATGCCAGAAACCCTTTACTAATGACCCGGCTTGCGATGACTTTCCGCACTTTTTTCCAGAGCTTGGCTCTGACATTTACTCTTGGATCTGTGCCCGCTATTGCACAAGTCAACTTGCCAAGCCTGGGCGATGCCAGCTCGGCAATTGTCTCGCCGGAACAAGAATATCAAACAGGTCAATATTTCCTGCGCGCATTCCATCGTCAGGCCCCAGTTAGTGACGACCCCTTGCTATACACCTATCTTCAATCTTTGATCCGCCAGATGATCTACCACAGCCCATTGCCACAAAAACGCTTCAATTTGATTGTGGTCGACTCAACGTCTTTCAACGCCTTTGCAGTACCTGGCAATGTTATCGGCATTAACACCGGATTACTGAGCTTTGCCGACAGCGAAGACCAGCTGTCATCGGTCGTCGCCCATGAGATTGCGCATTTAAGTCAACGGCACTACGCACGAACCCTAGAGCGCCAAAAACAGCAAAGTCTTGTGAGCCTGGCAACCATGCTGGGCAGCCTGTTAATTCTGGCTGCTGGCGGCGCAGATGCTGGCCTTGCTGCACTCACCGCCTCACAAGCGGCCGCTATCAGCAACCGCCTAAAATACAGTCGCCTGGATGAGCAGGAAGCCGATCGCATCGGCATGCAAATCTTGTATGAATCAGGAATGAACCCAACAGCGGCCGCCAATATGTTTCAACACATGCTGGTTTCTCTGCGCTATCGCACCGATGTTCGTGAATACGACTTTCTACTCACTCACCCACTGACAGATGCCCGTGTCGCGGATGCTTTTAACCAAGCCCGCAGTTATCCGGCAAAAAACGATCGAGACAGCTTTGATTTTCATCTAATGAAAGCCCGCATTTACTTTCTAGAGAGCAACAACCCGAAGCTGGCCGCTCGCCACTTCAAGGAAGAGATGATTCAGGCGAAGTTTCCCAAGGCATCCGAATACGGCCAGGGAATATCCTTACTCGCCGCAGAAAAAACAGCCGATGCGGCGAAAATCATCGATAAACTCTATTTAGATTCACCCCACCGACCCGCATTTATTCTCGCCAAAGCAGACTTACTTCAGGCACAAGATAAAACCAACGAATCCATCACCCTGCTTCGTCAACACCTCAAGATATCACCCGGGAATTTTGCCATCAGCATGGCTCTGGCAGAAAAGCTCATTGATAATCACCAACCGAAAGCGTCATCGGATGTACTCAAGGGAATTCTTCGTGCGGGTTATAACGAAGTGCCGAGCGTCTGGTTTTTGCTGGCAGAAACCGAAGGGCTCTCCGGCAATGTTGCTGGCGTGCACTTAGCGCGTGCCGAGTTTTATATCCGCATTGGCGCATTTGTTCAGGCACAAAGACATCTCAATCTCGCCTTGCCACTACTTGATGATAATGTGCAGGCATCCACGCGAGCGCACTTACGCATCAAACAAGTCGAAGCACTGAAACAGGCGTCGCCTTTCTGAATATCCTTAATGCAAAAATAACAGACACAAAAAAAGGGCTTATAAGCCCTTTTTAAAATACTTGTTGTCGCGCACCTGCTCCCCTTAAAAAGCAGCACTTCACTGATTATAGATTGGCCTTAGCGAAATCAAGCATACGCTGCAACGGACGCATCGCCTGCTCACCCAACGCTGAGTCGACGTGAATCTCATTAAGATCGTTTTCCAACGCATCTGCCAAGTTATCAAGTGCGTTCATTGCCATCCACGGGCAATTTGCACAGCTTCGACAAGTCGCACCCGAGCCAGCGGTTGGCGCTATAATCAGTTCTTTTGTAGGCACTTCTTGCTGCATTTTGTAGAAAATACCCTGGTCAGTAGCAACGATAAATTGCTCATTATCCAAATCTTTGGCGGCTTGGATAATCTGCGATGTCGAACCAACGTGATCTGCTAATTCAACCACGGATGCAGGGGATTCTGGGTGAACCAACACGGCAGCATCCGGATAAACGTGTTTCAAATCCAAAATACCTTTGGCCTTGAATTCCTCGTGAACAATACAGGCGCTATCCCAAAGCAATACATCCGCCCCGGTTTCTTTCTGCACATAGCTACCTAAATGCTTATCTGGCGCCCAGATAATTTTCTTGCCTTGATCCGACAGGTGTTCAACCACTTTCAATGCAATGGATGACGTCACAACCCAATCCGCTTTGGCTTTCACTGCAGCAGATGTATTTGCATACACAACCACTTCACGATCAGGGTGTTGTGCACAAAATTCGGCGAACTCTTCAGCCGGGCAGCCGATATCCAGCGAGCACGTGGCTTCCAGCGTCGGCATCAATACTTTTTTATGCGGCGTCAGGATCTTTGCGGTTTCACCCATAAACTTCACACCGGCAACAATAAGCGTTTCGGCATCATGGTCGCGACCAAAACGGGCCATCTCCAGCGAATCAGAAACACAACCTCCGGTTTCTTCTGCCAGCGCCTGAATAACAGGGTCGGTATAATAATGAGCAACCAACACTGCATTTTTATCAATCAGCAATTGCTTGATGCGCGTTTTCAACGCCTCATCATCTACTGAAAGATGCTGGTGTCCGTGTGCAAGATGTTCCTGAACGAGTTTTCGGGCGGCTTGAGTCATAATGGATTACGCATTCGGAAACGGGCGTCAATTACTTATATTCTGGTTCATTGAAAGAATATTGTAATATTTTTCCGGCCTGCTTTTTACCTCTTTTGGCATCAAGGGCTGGGTTTATTACCCAAGATTCATCTGATTACCTTTAAATCAGCCGTATTACATGTGACAACGGCAATGTGACATCGAACATAACAGCAAACGCGATACGAACGAATCCAGTCTTCAGATACAAAAAAGGCCCCTGGTAAGGAGCCTTTCGTGTTACATCTCTTTGAATCTGGTGGGCCGTGCTGGATTCGAACCAGCGACCAATTGGTTAAAAGCCAACTGCTCTACCAACTGAGCTAACGGCCCCAAAGGAGGTGCGTATATTAATGATCCCTATTAATTTCGCAAGCCTTTTTTGCAACTTTATGACGAAAAAATATTATCGGTGATGATGTCGATATCACACGCGAAATTGCAACCTATTCAGTGACCTATGATTCATTTAGCGCTCAGCGAAATACGGCGTCGGATCAGAAACTCCTGCCTCATCAAATCCTTGACGTCGAAATCGACAGCTATCACAACGGCCACACGCACGCCCCTGCTCGTCGGCCTGATAACAAGACACCGTCAACCCGTAGTCCACACCCAATTCTGCACCAATACGAATAATTTCTGCCTTGGTTAAATCGATCAACGGGGCCTGTATCGACATTTTTTGGCCTTCAACGGCAGACTTCGTCGCCAAGTTGGCCATTCCTTCAAACGCCGAGATAAATTCCGGGCGGCAATCCGGGTAGCCCGAGTAATCCACGGCATTGACGCCGATAAAGATGTCGTTGGCACCCAATACCTCAGCCCAAGCCATCGCATAAGACAAAAAGACCGTATTACGCGCGGGAACATAGGTCACGGGGATACCGCCACTCTCATCGTCTTCCGGAACGTCAATCGACATATCTGTTAATGCAGACCCACCAAATGCACTGAGATCCAAACGCACAATGCGATGCTCCGAAGCACCAATCGCATCAGAAACTCGGTTTGATGCATCTAATTCTGCCCGGTGCCGCTGTCCGTAATCAAAACTCAAGGTAAAACATTCGAACCCTTGCGATCGAGCAATTGCCAGAACTGTTGTCGAATCAAGCCCACCGGACGACAAGACAACCGCACGTTTTGCTGCCATAAAAAACTCTTTCAAATTAATCAGTCATTAAAAATAGGAGATGAAATGCGACAAAAAAGTCCGCAATACTTTACCGTCCAGGTTCATCAGCCCAGAGGATTTTATGCAACTGCATTTGGAATCGTGCCTGAGATCCATCCTCAACCATCCAATCAGCCAATTGAGCGGCCATTTTCGGCCCATGAACCGGCGAGAACCACACATCATCAACATATTTAAACAGGCCGAGCTCATCACATTTAAAACTCGCCCATTGATAATCCTCACGATCACAGATCACGAATTTAACCTGATCATGCTTTTGCAATCGCGGGATATTATCGTAGAGATTCCGATGGCTTTCACCAGAGCCTGGCGTTTTTAAATCCAAAACCACAGATACCCGCTGATCGACACCCTCAGTAGACAATGCACCACTGGTTTCCAGGCTGACGTTAAAACCGGCATCACACAATAATGTCAGAAGATTCTTGCAGTTGGGCTGCGCCAGAGGCTCACCACCGGTAACACAGACATAATCAGCACCGAATGCGCGAATAGACGCAAGAATGGCATCCATCTCTGTGACTGCCCCCCCGTGAAACGCATATTCCGTATCACAATAACCGCAGCGTAAAGGGCACCCTGTTAGGCGCACGAATACAGTAGCACGACCACTCGTATTGGCCTCACCTTGCAGTGAATGGAAAATTTCCGTGATACGTAATGTTTGATCGCTCATAGGGTTGCTCCGCGTCTAGCCAGCCGGGGCCACAGTTTACTTTGCCCACAATGTTGAAAACAGTAATCGAAGTAATGTAAGAAGGGCATCCAATCCAACGGCTCATTCTACCCGCAAACAGATAATCGAAGGGCTATAGATACGATCAACTATGGCAATTCCACACAACCTGCACACGCACAGTTGCAACTCAGCACGAAACATACGTCATTGAAAAATGATAGATCGGTATCAGATTAGGGAAAATGCTTCTCAACAAAGGATTTGGCCAGCGATACAACATGATCGGCCTTACCCTGAAAATTCGTTATTACGAATTCCATTTCTTGTTTCGCATCATCTTTCTTGCCTTGATCAAAATAGACCTTGCCAAGTTTGTAGTGGGCTTCTGCCACTTTGGCGTGTGTCGGATACTTGCTGATGATGGTTTGAAAAGACTTTTGTGCTGCGGGGTAGTTTGCATCCAAAATATACAATTCGCCGAGCCAATAAAGTGCGTTACCAGCGTAAATACTGTTTGGATAGTTGATAATGAAGCTTTCAAATGCCGTTTTAGCATCACCAAACTTCTTCTGCTTAATCAGATCATAGGCCTGACGGTAAGCAGCCCTATCTTGATTATTCTCGGCAGTAGATCCATCGGTAGTCGAACCAACCACTGAAGCGGTAGTAGTACCCGCAGATGTATTTGCAGCGTTTGTAGATGACACAGACCCTGCAGCAATAGCGCCTGCAGTTGCTATAGAAGGTGCCACAACATTAGAGCGAGCCTGACTTAATTCCGTTAGTCGCTTATCAAGACCAACAAAATCATCCAAGTGCTGTTTTTTCAGCTGCTCAATTTGATGTTGCTGGGTTTCTATCATGCCTTGCATACGCATGACCTCTTCCTGCAGAAGCTGCAGTTGACTGAAGAGTTGTGCATTCACACGGTTCGCTGTTGAACGCTCATCGCTAGACGGTGAGGCTTGAGCAACGCTAGTATTTTCACTTGCGGCAGAAGCGCTCGATTCAACAACAGGCACTTGAGCATGAGCCATAAAAAACGGAGCAAGTAAAAAACTTGCTCCGATAGCTCTTGCCAGTCGTGCCATTCTTAAAGGCTTAACTTGCATAGGCTTGATTCAAAAACAACGCTTTGATCTGTATTTAGCGAACAACTTCTACACGACGGTTTTTCGCCCATGCAGCTTCGTTGCTTCCGTATACAGCAGGTTTTTCTTCACCGTAGCTGATGATATCAAAACGTGCTGGATCTACACCTTGAACAGCCAGGTAGTTAGCAACAGATTGAGCACGACGCTCACCCAATGCCAGGTTGTATTCACGTGTGCCACGCTCGTCAGTGTTACCTTCGATACGTACTTTGCCCTGGGTGCCTTTTAATTCTATAGCCAGCTGGTCCAGACCTTCACGTGTGTCTTGTGACAACGCAGACTTATCAAAACCAAAGTAGAAAACACTTGGTGCAGCGATCGGAGCTTCTTCAACAGTGGATTCAGTGATGTTTGTTTCACCACCCAATGCTGTTGTTGATGCACCTGCGTTTGAAGACTCAGTCGACGAAGCTGGAGTATTACCCGCTTGTTCTTGGTCTTTAGGCTCATTGCTTCCACACGCAACAACCAGCAGTGAAGCCGCCACTAAACCTAACAGTTTAAGTTTGTTTTTGCTTTCCATTTGAGTTCCTACCTTTCTAACGATTTCTCAGAGTTTTAGTTTAAAAAAGGCGACCACGCCGGTTCACGTACATCTCCGTCTGCCGATGGCAGAAGGAATTTAATCCGTCCATCGATGGATACTGCAGCCAAGATACCGCGATCATTACGTTTGGTGGCGTACATTACCATACTTCCATTAGCCGCGATACTGGGCGACTCGTCTAAATAAGTGTCAGTTAACACATATATTTTGCTGCGATCTAAATCCATTCTGGCGATGTGAAACTGCCCATGATTCCTATGCACCAGAATAATACCGCTGCCATCAGGCATTGGTCTCGCTCGTGCGTTATAGGTGCCATCAAAGGTCAATCTCTTCACCGAACTACTGGTCAAATCCACCTGGTATATTTGCGGCTGACCACCTCGGTTAGAGGTAAAAATGATCGACTGGCCATCCGGCATCCACTGAGGCTCAGTATCGATAGCAAATCGATGCGACCCGATTTTGCGCACATTCTTGGTCGCCAAATCCATTACATAAATATCTGGGCTACCGTCTTTAGATAGCACAAATGCAAGTTTTCTGCCATCTGGCGACCACGCTGGCGAACTGTTCAAGCCTTTGAAGTCAGTTAGCTTTTCACGTTCCCCACTCGCTAACACCTGACGATAAATGGCCGGTTTACCGCTTTCGAATGACACATAAGCGACCTGACGACCGTCTGGCGNCCACGCAGGTGAGACAATCGGTTCATCAGATTCCAACACAACACGCGCACGCTCACCGTCCGCATCGGCAACCCAAAGCCGGTACACACGATCTTCTACGGCATCCAACGAGCTAGTGATGTAAAACATGCGTGTCGAGAACGCACCAGGAATATTTGTCAGCTTTTCAAACACTTGATCACTAATACGATGTGCCAGCTTGCGCAACGCTGTTTTGCTGGCCGTCAGATTTGTTGTCAGCAGCACCTTTTGACGAATAATGTCATAGAGGTGGTAGGTGACTTTGATCTTATTGGCATCGTTCGGCACAGGAATGATGCGACCAATCAATAAATAGTCACGTCCTAGTGCACGCCAGTCTCGGAAGAACACATTCTGCGGCCGATCCGGACGGCTGAGCATGTTTTCGCGTGGCATCAGGTCGAACATACCGCTTCGCCCTAAATCAGTTTCGACGATATCGGATATATTTTCTGACAATACACCTTGGCCTTCCCAGCTAAACGGACTAATGGCTATCGGCGTTGGGTCATCAATCCCTTTGGTAATCTCAATCGTCAGCTGGGCGTGTGCGGTGTTTGCCGCAAAAACGACCAGTATCCACAACCAAATCCTCACAGGCGTAAATCCTCCGGTTTAAAGAGCAAGTTGAACTTGCGATAGTACTTTTCAAATACACGATTCGGTAAATCAGCAATTTCAGGGAAACGCTCTGACTTATTCACCGCAACAATGGCTGAACGATCAAATGCGGCGTCACCACTGCTTTTCAACACATTCACCTGCACAACAGCACCGTTGGGTACTAGCTGTATTTCCAACAGCACTTCCATGCCGTTACGCGCTGTTGGGGGGCGACTCCAGTTCTGTTGAACCGTTTGCTCAATAACGCCGATGTAGCTCATCGCCAAGGTTTCATCCTCAGCACCTTGCATGGCGCTCTCCTCTTCGGCAATGCTATTGAGCAAATCCTGCTCACGGGCCTGCTGCTCTGCCTTTTGTTGTGCGTCTGCCAGCGCTTTCTGCGCCGCTGCCTTGTCTGCGGCTATTTTTGCCGCTTTTTCTTTAGCAGCCTTAGCCTTTGCTGCTTTAACCTTCGCGGCTTTTTCTTTGGCAGCCTTTTTCTTTTTCGCTTTGGCCGCAGCATCGGCATCAGCTTTTTTCTTAGCAATTCGCGCCTTACGGGCCTTCTCGGCCTTAGCGCGTTCCGCTTTGCGCTTCGCCGCTACTTTTTTCTTCGCTGTGGTGTTATCTACTTTCGGCTTAATTGGTTTTTTCGGCACCGGTTTGGCAACCTCTTTGCGCTGCACCAAGGTCGCTTGAATTGATTTGGGCTGCCGAGTTTTCAATGAGCTCTCGCCCACGAAATCTGCCGACATCCAAACTAACAATATGCCGTGCAGCAATACCGTAATAATAATCGGTAGCCGGTATTCCTTTAGCCACTGTTGGTTTTTGGGAGTCATCCGTTACCCGGCTCCGTGACTAACCCAACTTGCTGTACGCCAATGCCTTGCAATTGAGACATCAAAGCAACAACTTTACCGTATTCGATACGATGGTCGCCCCAAACCAACACCTGAGTGGCTGGCTTGGATGCAACGNCCTTCTTGACCATTTCTTTAATTTCAGCCAGCGGCTTTTGCGCTTCTTTGGCATCGCCCAAGTTCACATACAAGCTGCCATCAGCTTTGATCGATACGATCAGCGGCTCATCATCAGGCTTGCCATCAATCAGCTGACTATTCGCCTGCGGAAGCTCAACCTTTACGCCCTGCGTTAACAGTGGCGCGGTCACCATAAATATAACCAACAACACAAGCATGACATCGATGTAAGGGACGACGTTAATGTCTGACGCTAGACGATGTTTTTTCGACATGGTTATTGCCCCTTAGCGTGAGCCTGGCGGTGCAAAATGCTGGAAAACTCATCAGAGAATGTTTGATAGCGCTTCAACATCGAATCCGAGCGTGCCGCAAAACGGTTATAGGCCATAACGGCAGGTATGGCGGCAAACAAACCGATAGCCGTAGCAACGAGAGCCTCTGAAATACCCGGCGCAACCGTCGCAATGGTAGCCTGCTGCATGTTTGCTAAGCTGCGAAAGCTGTTCATGATGCCCCATACAGTACCAAACAAACCAACATATGGGCTTGTAGAGCCAACGGAGGCTAGAAACGGAAGATGCTCATCCAAACGCTCTTCTTCTTTCGAGAGCGCGACACGCATGGCTCGCTGACACCCTTCCATTACCGCATCCGGATCTGCACCCGATTGTTGCTTAAGGCGTGTGTATTCTTGAAAGCCAGCACGAAAGATCACCTCCATGCCACTTCGATTTTCGTCGTCCGTTGGGGTTCGGTAGAGCTGAGCCAGATCTACCCCCGACCAAAACTCGTCTTCAAATGCATTAGCGGCTTTATTTACGGCTGAAAAATAGCGTACTCGCTGAACAATCATTGCCCACGACGCCATCGATGCAGAAAAAAGAATCAGCATTACCGCCTGCACGACAATACCCGCGTTACTGATCAAACTCCAAAACGACAGAGATTCTTCCACCGACTGGGCTCCTTATTTTATTAAGTTTTTATTCAGTCTTGTTTGACGGCCAAAACCGTCGACGTCTTTACAGTGCCGCTTACTCGGGCTGTTAACCGTCTCAAACGGTCTTACACCAATACATAACGACAGCAAAGACGATATTCACATGGCAGCGCCGGCAAGTTCNCCCACATCGATCCAACGTCGCAAAGCAGCAGATAGCTCATCCGGCATGGCGACCGGGCGCATTGTGTTTTTATTGATACAGGCGATTTTGACGGTCGCTTCAGTCAATAATTCAGTGCCGCGCAAAATATTCTGTCGAAAGGTGATGGAAGTCCGTTTTAGGCCCATAACATGCGCCTCAACCAACAACTCATCATCAAGCACGGCTGGCTGCTTATAATCGATCGCCAACGAATGCACGACTAGCAGAATTTCAGCGCCCGTAACATACGTTTTATCAAAGCCGAGTGCACGTAACGATTCTGTACGCGCCCGCTCCATGTAATTCAAATAATTGCCGTGATAGACAATACCACCTGCATCGGTGTCTTCAATATACGCACGAACCCGCCAAAAAAACTCGGCCAGCGGTTGTGTTTTATTCGGGGTCGAAACCACGGTCAAACAACTCCAGATCAGTTTGTGATGTTGGACGCTCAAGTCCAAAATGCTGGTAGGCTAATCGAGTGACAACACGCCCTCTAGGCGTCCGCATCATATAACCTTGCTGAATCAGGTAAGGCTCCAACACATCTTCGATGGTGCCTCGCTCTTCACTGATTGCCGCGGCGAGGCTATCGACGCCAACAGGCCCGCCATCAAATTTTTCTATCATGGTCATCAACAGGCGTCGATCCATATGATCAAAGCCATGGTCATCCACATTCAGCATATTCAAGGCACGCTGCGCGACATCCCCCGTTATTCGCCCATCGGCTTTGACTTCCGCATAATCGCGTACACGACGTAACAACCGATTGGCAATGCGCGGTGTACCTCGAGAACGCCGTGCGATTTCTATCGCACCCTCGTCATCCATCGCTATGGATAGGATACTCGCCGCGCGGGCAACAATAGCTGCAAGGTCACGAACAGAATAGAACTCCAAGCGCTGAACGATACCAAAACGATCCCTCAATGGCGATGTTAGTAAACCCGCGCGGGTGGTTGCACCAACGAGAGTAAATGGCGGGAGATCCAGCTTGATTGATCGTGCAGCAGGCCCTTCGCCGATCATAATATCCAGCTGAAAATCTTCCATGGCGGGATAAAGCACTTCCTCAACATTTGGACTCAAGCGGTGAATTTCATCAATGAACAAAACATCGCCTGGCTCCAGATTCGTCATGATTGCAGCGAGATCACCGGCCTTTTCTAACACGGGTCCAGAGGTCGTGGTTAAATTCGCGCCCATTTCAGTCGCTATGATGTTCGCCAGCGTGGTTTTCCCTAGTCCTGGGGGGCCAAAAATAAGGGTATGATCCAGTGTTTCTTTACGGTTGTTGGCAGCAGTAATGAAGATTTCCATCTGCTCTTTCACAACCGGCTGACCGCGATAATCAGCAAGGCTTTTTGGCCTTACGGCACGATCCTGCATGTCATCTAATGCGACTGTTGTTGAAACGATACGATCGTTTTCAATCATCTCACTTCATCCGTTTTAGCGCGGCTTTAATCAGGTCTTCTGCACGGTCACTGTCATCGCCAGCCACCGCCATCACCATTTTGGTTGCATCCTGTGGCTTGTATCCCAATGTCACCAGAGCACTCTCAGCCTCGGTAATCGCCATATTTTGCGCCGGTGCAGCAGAAGCTGCCGGTGCCAACGTCGCATCACCCTCGATAAACCAGTCTTTCAACCGGTCGCGCATTTCAACCAACAAGCGTTCTGCGGTTTTTTTACCAACACCGGGTATTTTTACCAATGCCTGCACATCATCTTGCTGCACACAAGCAACAAAACCGGGGGCGTCCATCGATGATAGAATTGCCAAGGCCAATTTCGGGCCAACACCATTCACCTTGATTAGAGTGCGAAATAGACGGCGCTCGTCTTTGCTCGCAAATCCATACAGTTGTTGCGCGTCTTCACGAACCACAAAGTGGGTATGTAACTCGACGATGCCAGCATCGGGCAATGCAAAAAACGTGGTCATCGGTGCTAAGACTTCATAACCAACACCGTTAACATTAATAAGTAGTTCTGGGGCGTGTTTTTCGAGTAATTCGCCTTTCAGCCAACCGATCACGATTGATACCTTTTTAGTTGAATTTGTGCGGGAGTCAGCGAACGCGCCTGCTTGATCAAGCTCCGCTCGGTATGAATATGACAAAGCGCTGCAGCTAAAGCGTCAGCTGCGTCTTCTTGGGGTGTTTTCGACAGTTTCAAAATATGTTTAACCATATGTTGAACCTGATGTTTATCGGCAGCACCGGTACCAACCACCGCCTGTTTAATTTGCCGTGCCGAGTATTCTTCGACACGCAAATCAGCCATGGCACCAGCGGTAATAGCAGCCCCACGGGCTTGCCCTAATTTCAGTGCCGAATTGGCGTTGTTCGACATAAACACCTGCTCAACCACCATTATTTGTGGGCAGTGTTCTTCAATAATGGTTTGTAGGCTCTCATATATGCGGCGCAAACGCTCAGCAAATATGTAGTCACCCACGCGGATAACCCCACTAGCGATATAGGTGTGCTTGCCAGCATGGGAGTGCACAACCCCAAAGCCGGTTTTGCGTGAACCAGGGTCAATACCCAGAACGATCGTCAAAACTTAAGCCTTGAATATCCCGCGGATACAGCACGCGTTTGAGCGGGCTTGAGCCCTAGAATCTTACGGAGTGTCTTACGTGTTTTCATGCGCGATATTTAATCACAGGGATTAGAGCTTGTCTCGTTAACTGTATATTTTTACATAAGTTTAGTCACAAGTTGGCTATTTGGGGCAAGATTCTCTGCGCTACGATCGGGCATAAAAAAAGCGCCGACAGGCGCTTTTAGACAGCATGACCACAAAACAAACAACACACCACTCAATGACGACAGGCAAACGTTGCCTTGTATTCGGCAACCTTATCGACACAGAGCACAGGCGGTGTTTTACCAACACCTGCTGCCCGGTATATCAGTCCGTCCAAACACTATGTGTTTTCAGATGGCTCTTTTTTCTCTTTTTTACGCAAACGAATATTCAGCTCGTTGAGGTGATGCGTGCTTACCGCCCCTGGCGCATCCGTCATCATACAGCCGGCAGACTGTGTTTTCGGGAACGCAATAACATCACGAATAGATTTAGCACCGGTCATCAGCATCACCAAACGATCCAGACCAAAAGCCAATCCACCGTGTGGTGGCGCACCAAATTTCAGCGCATCCAACAAGAAGCCAAATTTTTCACGCTGCTCTTCTTCACCGATACCCAGCACTTCAAAAACAGTTTGCTGCATGTCGCCATCGTGAATACGGATAGAACCACCACCTAATTCGGTGCCATTCAGAACCATATCATAGGCAACTGACAGTGCACTTTCTGGTGCTGCTTTTAACTCTTCAGCAGAACATGCGGGTGCGGTAAACGGGTGATGCAACGGCGTCAAACCACCTTTACCGTCTTCTTCAAACATTGGGAAGTCAACAACCCATACCGGTGCCCACTCAGATTCGATGAGATCCAAATCTTCACCCAGCTTCACACGCAACGCAGCCAGTGACTCATTAACGATCTTAGTTTTATCCGCACCAAAGAAGATTAAATCGCCGTTTTCAGCACCCACACGCTCAAGGATTCCCTGACGGGCATCGTTAGGCAAAAATTTAACGATAGGTGACTGCAGACCATTTTCCAGATCATCTTTATCGTTAACTTTAATGTAAGCGAGACCTTTAGCGCCGTAGATACCAACAAACTTGGTGTATGCGTCAATTTGTTTGCGCGTTAACTTATCGTTACCGCCAGGTACCTTCACCGCTGCAATGCGACCTTTCGGATCGTTAGCTGGGCCAGAAAATACTTTGAATTCAACCTCAGTCAAGAGATCTTTAATATCGATCAACTCAAGTGGAATACGCAAATCTGGGCGATCGATACCAAAACGACGCACCGACTCTTCATACGTCATGCGCGGTAATTCAGGCAGATCAACATCCAACACTTCTTTAAATAACCCGCGAACCATCTCTTCAGTGATCGACATAATGTCGTCTTGATCAACAAACGAGGCTTCAATATCGATTTGGGTAAATTCAGGCTGACGGTCAGCGCGCAAATCTTCATCACGGAAACAACGCGCGATCTGGTAATAGCGATCCATACCAGACACCATAAGCAACTGTTTAAACAGCTGTGGCGACTGAGGCAATGCAAAGAATTTGCCGTCATGGGTACGACTCGGCACCAGATAATCACGCGCACCTTCCGGTGTTTCACGGGTCAGAATCGGTGTTTCGATATCCAGAAAACCTTGCCCATCAAGAAAACGNCGAATCGATGACGTAATATCCGAACGCAAGCGCAAGCGATCTTGAATGTCGTTCCGACGTAGATCTAAGAAGCGGTATTTCAAACGAACATCTTCACCTACTTCGGTATGAGTATCGAGCTGGAAAGGCGGTGTTTCTGATTTGTTCAAAATCACCAGCTCTTTGCCCAACACTTCAATCTCACCGGTTGCCATATCCGCATTCACGGTTGCAGCAGCTCGTGCACGAACACGACCAGTTACTTGAATCACATATTCGCCACGCACCGTATCGGCACGCTCGAAGTGCTCTTCAGTATCCGGATCAAACACGACCTGCACAATGCCTTCACGGTCACGCAGGTCAATAAAGATAACACCACCGTGATCGCGACGACGGTCGNCCCAACCGCATAAAGTGATAGTTTGATCAATTTGATCAGTTGATAAAGCGCCGCAATAGTTGGTGCGCATCATGAGGAATACTCCAGTAATTTTGTGGAATAGAAGCCTGCGGGCTCCGATTCTGTATCTGTATGCGGCAGGTTCGCCCTGCCGTCATGGGTTAATCGCGTTACATGGCAGCCAATTAGGCTCAACTGCCGGAAGAATCACCGGCCAAATTCTTTTTGGCGCCCGACGACTTAAAATCGGTTTCATACCAGCCCTGGCCCTTCAGGCGAAATCCCGACGCTGAAATCAGTTTTTTCAGCGTCGACTTGCCACAAGAAGGGCATTCCTTCAGTGCGTCGTCACTCATTTTTTGAATGGCTTCCAGCTGATGGCTGCATTCTTCACATTGATATTCGTAGATCGGCATAGCTTTAAAAGACCTCAGATATCCCACCGAATGAACAAAATCGAGCGATTATAGCAATTTGCTCACTGCAATCGCAAAAACTTCCCGATCTGAACGGATTTAGCGGAAATCATAGGCTCTAGCTTGTCGGAACCGCTGCAACTGCTATACCTATAAGCGAAATCGCCCTCTGCGGCTTTGTTGGTCCAACATAAGAATACGGGGAACCATACATGGCAACCACTAGCACACGTAAGAAACCAGCGATCAGCGAACGCTACACTAAATCGCAAATCATTGGTGAAGTTGCTGAACAAACAGAACTCACACGCAAGCAAGTCACCGATGTTCTGGATGAACTCAGCGTTCTAATCGAACGTCACGTTAAAAAACGTTCCTGCGGCGAATTTGTGCTGCCTGGCATGTTCAAGATTGTGACGCAAAAGAAGCCGGCCAAAAAAGCCCGCAAAGGAGTTAATCCTTTCACGGGTGAAGAAATGATGTTCAAGGCCAAACCTGCCGAAACCGTTGTTAAGGTTCGTGCATTAAAAGGCTTGAAGGACATGACTGTTTAGCGTTCTTTTATTGCGAGACTAGCTACTCGCACCAAAACACAAGGGATCCAGCTGTACCCTTTCCCGCCCCCCCATGACACCCTCCCTACGCCGGGCGCCCTTTCGTATCGCTCATCCTACCTTTATTACTTCCCCTGAACTTCTTTCAACTTCTGCCTAAACAACTTACGTGCAACCTGCGACTCAGTCTGCGTCTTTTTATCCCAGACAAGCTATTGCCGTGGTATCCTAAGCGGCGTTTTCTTGCTGCACAAAATCTGCGGCCAAAAGGGCTCGAAGGCTGTTTATTGTGATTTCAAGCTCTTCAGCCTCGTAGGCTGTTGCTTTGGTTTTTCCCCATACTGGCGCAGGCCAAGCAGGGTCATAATCGAATCGAGCAATAACATGGACATGCAACTGGCTGACAACATTTCCCAGTGCCGCAACGTTCATTTTGTGCGCAAGAAAATGTGTCGCCATCAGGCGTGATACCAAGCTGACTTCTTTCGAGAGTTGCAGTTGGTCTTCATCAGGCAACTGGTAGATCTCGGTAATTGATGCACGGTGTGGCACCAAAATAAGCCAGGGGTAGTTTGCATCCTTTGCCAGTAATACTTCGCAGAGTGTCAGCTTTCCCAGACTGACACTGTCGCCCTGCAACTGAGGATCAAGTTCAAACATAGTGGCCTCTGTACGAATGGAATCAAGCAAAGTAAAATTTAAAGCATTTAAGTCATTAAACCTACTACTATTTTTACGAGTCAAAAGCCCATGCGCGCTAGCCAGGCATTAATCGCCACGTTAAAAGAAACGCCCTCGGATGCAGAAGTCATCAGCCATCAGCTATTATTGAGAGCCGGCTTAATCCGTAAATTGGCCTCCGGCCTCTACACCTGGTTACCGATGGGTCTGAAAGTCCTGCGTAAAGTTGAGGCCATTGTGCGGGAAGAAATGAACCGCTCAGGTGCTCAAGAAGTATTAATGCCCGTTGTTCAACCGGCGGACATCTGGGAAGAATCCGGTCGCTGGCAACAATATGGCCCTGAACTCCTGCGTATTCACGATCGCCACAACCGTGAATTCTGCCTCGGCCCAACCCACGAAGAAGTGATCACCGATGTCATTCGCAATGAGCTGAACAGCTACAAACAGCTACCGATGAACTTCTATCAAATTCAAACCAAGTTTCGTGACGAAATTCGCCCACGTTTTGGCTTGATGCGTGGCCGTGAGTTCACGATGAAAGATGCCTACTCTTTTCATGCTAACCAGGAAAGCCTGCAAGAAACCTATGACGTCATGTACGCGACCTACTCGCGTATTTTCACTCGCTTGGGTCTCGACTTTCGCGCAGTCGATGCCGACACCGGCAGCATCGGCGGCAGTGCATCACATGAGTTCCACGTACTGGCTGAGTCTGGCGAAGACGATATCGCCTTCAGTACTGACAGCGACTTTGCCTCCAACATTGAAAAAGCTGAAGCGCTGGCCGATAAAGATCAAGCTGACGCAGCCACAGAAGCCTTGGAAAAAGTCGCCACTCCCGATACCCACAGCATCGATGACGTCTGTCGCTTTTTCGATGTTGACGCGATTCGAACCGCCAAGACACTTATCGTCAAAGGCGTTGAAGATGACGAAGGCAACACACCACTAATCGCATTGATTCTGCGTGGTGACCACGAACTCAACGATATTAAAGCCGAAAAGCTGACCGGTATCGCCGAACCACTGACATTTGCAACGGATGCTGAAATCAAAGCCGCAACTGGCTGCGACATCGGCTCACTAGGCCCGAATTTACCACTGCAAACCTACGTCGACCGCAGTGCTGCAGTATTGTCCGACTTCATCTGTGGTGCCAACGAATCCGGCGCACATTTGAAAGGCTTTAACTGGCAACGTGACGGCGATCTGCCACAAGTTGCTGACATCCGTAACGTCGTCGAAGGCGACAAGAGCCCGGACGGCAAAGGCACTATCACGATCAAGCGGGGCATTGAAGTTGGCCACATCTTCCAACTCGGCACCAAATACAGTGAAGCAATGAACGCGACCGTGCTTGATGAAAATGGTAAAGCCCGCACCATGACTATGGGGTGTTACGGCATCGGTGTATCGCGTGTGGTTGCAGCAGCAATTGAGCAGAATCACGACGAACAAGGCATTTGCTGGCCCGCATCGGTAGCGCCGTATCAGTTGGCTATCGTGCCGCTGAACATGCAAAAAAGCGAAGCTGTGCGCGACGCTGCTGAATCCCTCTATGCGAAGTTGTCAGAACAAGGGGTTGACGTCTTGCTGGATGATCGCAACGAACGCCCCGGTGTGAAATTTGCTGATATGGAGCTGATCGGTATTCCGCATCGCATTGTAATTGGTGATCGCAGCCTCAAAGAAAACGCCGTGGAATACAAACACCGCAAAGAAGGCGATGCTGTAAACGTTAGCCTTGACGAACTGGATGCCTTTATTCAGGCAAAACTGGCGAGCTAATTCGGATGCGTAGCAGCCTGAATCAATTTATCAGACTTCTACTGATCGCAATCAGCCTGGGCGCGTTTTGCGCTCAGGCTGCCGGCAAACCCAGCCATCAGCAAGAACGTGATGAGCTGCGCGCATTTCTGAAACAAACCATCGCTGAATCGTCGAGCTTTACTGATAAGTTCGAGGCCGAAGTCTGGCTCGTCAGTCAGTCGGCCCGGCTAAGACGTTACATCAAAGATCATGAACACCGGCTATCTCTGCTCAAGGCTATTCATCGTGAAGCCAAAAAGGCCAGCCTTAACCCAGACATCGTTCTGGCGGTGATTCAAATAGAAAGTGCATTCGACAACTATGCAATATCACGTGTCGGAGCCCAGGGATTAATGCAAGTCATGCCATTTTGGAAAAACGAAATCGGCCGCCCTGAAGACAATCTCACTC
Organism: BD1-7 clade bacterium; assembly: GCA_902705835.1. Classification (NCBI taxonomy): domain Bacteria; kingdom Pseudomonadati; phylum Pseudomonadota; class Gammaproteobacteria; order Cellvibrionales; family Spongiibacteraceae; species BD1-7 clade bacterium. Next base: position 877,816 of record CACSIN010000001.1, on the reverse strand, counting down.
ATATCGACACCAACCTGTCTTACGGTTGTCGTATTCTTCAATATTACATCCAACGGGAAAAGGGCAAAGGCGGGTTAAGCATGGCATTAGCACGCTACAATGGCAGCTACCCACGTACTGTGTATACCGAAAAAGTCATGAATGCCTGGCAGGGCCGTTGGGATACCGGCCCTTAGTCGGGAGCCACTAACATCAGAATTGTTAGATGCCATTCGCTTTCCGTCACCGCACACTTCAAGTGCCTCCTGCACTATAGAAATGTGCTAAAAACGGGCATACAGTTATGCGCAAGCTTTCTACCTTAACCAAAAACAGCACCCAGAGGCAACCAAAGCGTTTGGTATACAAGTTGCTGAAGAAAATGAATGACCACCTTATACTTCATCAAACCATCTGCTATTTGCATGCACCCGCGAGAAATCCATGCCTGATTACGAATATGACCTTGTAGTGATTGGTTCCGGCCCCGCTGGCGAAAGCGCTGCCGTCAACGCTATCAAACACGACAAACGTGTCGCCATTATTGACGATAAAGAAAGCCCCGGCGGCAACTGCACCCATGTCGGCACTATTCCATCGAAGGCCTTACGGTCGGCAGTGAATAGCTACTTACGATACCAAGAAAACCCAATAACACCCGAATTAAAGCTCGGACAACGTGTGCAGTATCAAGACCTGCTAAAAAACGTGTCGGATGTCATTAAAAAACAAGTCTCCATGCGCTCACGTTTTTATACGCGCAACCAGGTACGTTATTACTACGGCGAAGCCTCGTTCATCAGTAAAAATGAGCTGCGTATTCGCGCTGACGGTAAAACCAGCAACCAGATCACCGCCAAGGATATTATTATTGCTACAGGGTCGCGCCCCTACCGGCCTGCGGATATCGACTTCACTCACCAACGCGTATTTGATAGTGATACGATCCTACATATGCCATTCACGCCGAGACGCCTGATCATCTATGGCGCGGGCGTTATTGGTTGTGAGTACGCCTCTATTTTTTCAAGCCTGGGTATCAAAGTTGATCTGATCAATACCCGGTCGCGCTTGCTGGAGTTTCTCGACGACGAGATCTCCGATTCCATTTTCTATCACATGATGAATCGTGGCGTAACCATTCGCCATCAAGAGACATTTCAGAGTCTTGAAACGCGTGATGATGGTGTTTGTTTGAATTTGGAATCCGGCAAGAGTATTCGAGCCGATGCCATACTGTGGTGTAACGGGCGAACCGGCAACACCGACACATTGAACCTCGACAGCGTCGGCATCAAAGCTAACCACAGGGGACAACTGGAAGTCGACAAAGGCTACCAAACCAATGTTGAGAATATCTACGCCGTGGGCGACGTGGTTGGCTGGCCTTCGCTAGCCAGTGCTGCCTACAACCAAGGGGTCGCCGCTGCGGATACGGCGATCCTTGGTGACAAAACTCATTACGTTGATGACGTACCTACCGGTATCTATACCATTCCGGAAATCAGCTCTGTCGGTAAAACAGAACGCGAATTAACGGCAGCGAAAGTCCCTTACGAGGTCGGCAGAGCCTTCTTCAAAGACACCGCGCGCGGTCAAATCAGTGGGCAGTCACAAGGCATGCTGAAGATACTGTTTCATGCGCACGACCATTCTATTTTGGGCGTGCACTGCTTCGGCCGAGAGGCCACTGAAATCATTCATATCGGCCAGGCGATCATGAAACAAAAGGGCAAGGCAAACAGCATTCATTACTTCATCAACAATACCTTCAACTATCCTACTATGGCCGAAGCCTATCGTATTGCCGCCTTTAACGGGCTAAATCGACTGAAGTAAGGCTCTGCCACTATCACGAAAAATCCACGCACAAAAAAGGCCGCATAAAGCGGCCTTTTTTTCGTTTAACCGAAAGATCGATTAACGCGTTCCCATCTTACGTAAGTTAGATGGTGAGTAGTAAGATTCACCTTTTGGCTCAGCGGTGAAGTTCACAGGCGCAGTTTGGTTTACCAAACGCAATGTGATGTAGGCACCGGATTGCAAATCAATGAACGTCTGTGCACGAGCAACGTAACCTTGCAGTGCGTAGTCGTACAGCGTGTTCAAAATACCCACACGCCAAAGATCACCACGACCGTCATAGCTTTCTAACAAAGCAATCTGCCAAGAATCCTCATCGATGTAGAAACGACGTTTCGCGTATACGTGACGTGCATTTTCTTTCAAGTTTGCTTCAACAATCCATACACGGTGCAACTCATAACGCATGTAATCAGGGTTAGGATGCGCTTTGGTCAGAAGTTCTTCATAGCTCGTTTTAGGGTCATCAAATTTGTAGTTGTGGTAAGGAATATAAACTTCTTTTTTACCCACTAATTTCCAGTCGTAACGATCCAATGCGCCGTTGAAACCCAACGAATCATCAACAGTTACCAATCCACCTGGGCCGTCTGGCGTATCATAACCAACGGTTGGTGCACGACGAACACGACGAGATCCAGGAATGTACACCCAAGCCTTACGCTCGTGCTGAACCTGATCCAATGCTTCATGCACGATTGTCATCTGACCACTTTGACGACGTGGCTGCTCAACCGTTACATGAATCAAACCGGCATTGATGCTAATGTCTTCATCAACCTTACCCACTTCGTTTTCTTTATAAGAATAAGGGAATTCCGACACATACATCTGACGACGCATCTGACGATTGCCATTCAGGTATACAGCCATATCGTCTAACACACCGACGATGGTTGGGTGCGGATGAATCGTACGAGCGTTCCAAATAGCCTCAGCACCGTTCTGTGGGAACGGGAAAGGCGCACCGCCGGTGTAATTGCGCAAACCATCAACACCGTTAACTAATTCAGTGTTAGTGGCATTCCATTTGGTACGATCTTCAACCAGTTTGTTGAAACGACCATCACGGTGAGACGGGTATACAGGGATACGGAAGCTGTCAGGAAATTTCTTAACCAACGCAATCTGGCCATCGCTTAGGTTAGCCTGGTACTTATCAAGATTAGTTGAATCGATAACAAATAACGGTTTTTCAGCGGCGTACGGGTCTGGATAAATATCACCGCTACCTTCATATTTCAAACCGGCTGGCACTTTGTCCATTGAACCAGTCCACGCAGGAATAGTACCGGCAGCATTGCCTTTTTTCTCTGCGCCCATCGGCGTGTATTCATCGCCACCGAGCTTCGCAGCCTGGTCTGCAGACACTTTGGCGTATGCAACAGAAGTTGCAACCGCACAGCTCATTATGGCGCTCGCCATAACTAATTTCAGTTTCATAAGCCTCTCCGTCAAGGTTCACCGAGCTACAGCACGCCGAGAAGCTCTCTAACCATGGCCTATAGGCCACACGTTTCGCTACCACCACACGGCTGTACGACAAAATAAACGGCAATCATAACGACAAATATCCGAATGACCAGTAAAAGGATCAAATTTCATGTGAATTTTGCGACCACCTCGAACATTCACGCGACGAGAGGAATAAAGGGGTTGCGGGCGCTCCGCTAGCAACGATTTATTTCACCTCAAAATGATAAATCGAGCATGTTTTCTGTATAATCCTGCATCGCTTATCATGCCGATTCCGCCTAATTTAACCCACGCTGCCGCACTCTATGATTCTTGAAGCTTCATTATATATACTCTTTGGCCTGATCGCGCTCGTCTGGAGTGCTGATCGTTTCATCTCAGGCGCAGCGTCCATCGCATTAAATTCAGGTATGTCCAAGCTCACCATCGGCTTGACGATCGTCGCCTTTGGAACGTCCGCGCCTGAAATTATCGTATCCATGTTTGCTGCTCTGGATGGTTCGGGCGGCATCGCAGTCGGCAACGCACTAGGCTCTAATATTACCAATGTCGGCTTGGTGCTGGGGACAACCGCACTCATTGCCGCAATTCCTGTTAGCCGCAAGGTGCTAATTGGTGAATTACCCGTTTTGTTTGCCGTTTCTCTGTTGGCCGGCTTCGTTCTGTATGACCGCCAAGTCGACTGGTACGACAGCATTCTTTTGTTTGCGGGCCTTGGCTGGTTTCTATTTTATCTGTATCGCAAACAAGTTAATGCCTCACCAGAAGAAGATACCGACGAAGACGAAGTTGATGCCTTAACAGGACTATCGACCAGCAAAGCGTGGATGAACTTTGTCATCGGTCTTATTGTTTTACTGATCAGCGCCAAGTTTTTGGTCGACGGTGCCGTTACCATTGCCCGCGTTTTTGAGGTACCCGAATTGATTATTGGCCTGACGATTGTGGCATTGGGCACCAGCCTTCCAGAACTGGCAGCATCGGTTGCCAGCGCTCTACGAGGCCACCATGAGATTGCATTCGGCAACGTTATTGGCTCCAATATTTTCAATTTACTGGTCGTCATGGCGGTTCCTGGCCTTATATCGCCGCAACCGCTAGACCCCAGTGTTTTCGTTCGCGACTACGCAACCATGCTAGGCTTAACCTTCCTTCTGGCAGCCCTTATGGCCTTCGACTATCGTCGTGGCAAGCCGTTTGGTAAAGTAGCCGGCAGCATTTTGCTGGCTGCGTATGTGGCTTACAATGTCGTTTTGTACATCCAATTGTGAACAGGTTTTATCCATGACAGCCTCCTTTATTGAATCTGCCATCCGCACGCTGGACATTGAAATCAATGCTGTCAGTGCGTTGAAAGATCGCATCGATGCCAGTTTCAGTGATGCATGTGACATCATGCTGCAATGCAAAGGCCGTATTGTCGTCACTGGCATGGGAAAATCGGGGCATGTAGGCAATAAAATTGCCGCTACACTCGCTAGCACCGGAACACCCGCATTTTTTGTGCACCCTGGTGAAGCCAGCCACGGTGACCTCGGCATGATTACCTCCAACGATGTTGTTTTGGCTCTCTCCAACTCAGGCACGACATCCGAAGTTCTAACCATTGTGCCCTTAATTAAGCGTATGGGTGCCTCACTCATCAGTATGACGGGCAACCCAGATTCCACACTTGCCAAGGCTGCAGAAGTGCATTTGGACATCAGTGTTGAACGTGAGGCATGCCCACATGATTTAGCCCCCACAGCCAGTACAACGGTAACTCTAGCTCTTGGCGATGCGCTAGCGGTATCACTACTGGAAGCACGAGGCTTCACTCCAGAAGACTTTGCATTTTCACACCCTGGTGGAGCATTGGGTCGCAAACTGTTGTTAAAAATCTCGGATATTATGGCAAAAGGTGCAGAGATTCCGCGTGTTGATATGGACGCTATCGTACAAGATGCCCTCTTTGAGATGAGTGCCAAAGGGTTAGGCATGACGACAGTGCTGAGCCCGGAGGGTGTACTGGAAGGCGTCTTCACTGATGGCGATTTACGTCGATGCCTCGACATGGGATATGACCTACGCGAGACCCCGATTACTGAAATCATGACCAAAAACCCGAAAAGCATTACCGGTGATATATTGGCCGTAGAAGCATTGAATCAGATGGAAGAAAGTAGCATTACTTCTATCGTTGTCGTCAACACCGACAAACACCCGATAGGGATTGTCCATTTACACCAAATTCTCAAGGCAGGGGTCGCCTAATTTCAGCGGCTAAAGCTATGTACAACATACTTAGTGCAATAGCATCTGCGGCGATAGCCATAGAATTTACGAGGGACTCCGTGTGAACAGGCTTGGTATTGGTATCGGTATCGGTTTTCTGCTGTTGATAGTCGCATCGTTGATCTGGTATGACGGTTCTTTCAAAAGCGTTACCGAACCCCGTGAAACCAACGTCAGCGATACCGTTGACAGTTACTTTGTTAATGTCAAAAGCCATGACTTTGATAAAAAGGGCGAACTTGCTGTATCCCTGAAAAGCGATCATGCCCAACGCTTTCTCGGGTCAACCGTGATACAGCTAGATCAACCACACCTAAAGTACTTCGCTCAAAAAATCCCCTGGTACGGCAGATCTGACGCAGGTCAGTACGATACCGATAAAGAAACCGTTACCATGCAGGATAATGTCGTCCTTTATCGCGCCGATGATCAGGCACGCCTGACCACACAAATTCTGACCTATAAAAAACAGCAAGGCTTGATCGAAACGCCAGATAGAGTAACCATAACGTTTCCGGAAGGTGATACCAAAGGACGTGGCATGACCATCCATTTGGACACCGAGTTAATCGAGCTTCATAATGATGTTGAGAGCTACTATGACCCGGCGAAAGCCCCGCAAAAAAACAAGCCCTAAACACACTGTTAGTCGAATAGGCCTATTGCTGGCTTTTTTTGCGATCAACACCGTGCAGGCAATGCCATCTGATCGGGAACAGCCGATCCGGATTACTGCCGATTCAGCAACCCACAGTGAAAAGACTGGCATCACGGTCTATCTCGGCGATGTCTACTTGGAACAGGGAACACTGAAGCTACAAGGCGAGAAAGTGACCATTCACTCAACGCCCTCGGGTGAAGTGACCTACGCAGAAGCTGTCGGCCAACCGGCGAAACTACAGCAAAAACCGGCAACTGATAAAGATACTATGTACGGCGAAGCCGACGAAATTCATTACAAAATCGCCGGCGAAACCATCACGTTTGTTGATAACGCCTACCTCAAGCAAGGCAAGTCTGAGATGAAAGGCGACCATATCGAATATCAATCGCAGGCACAGATGTTCAAGGCACGCAGCAGTAAAGACGCTAGCAACGGCAAACCCAAACGCGTTGAAATCGTTTTACCTCCACAAAGCCAGTTGCGAAAAACAGGATCTAAATGATGACCACACTGACCGCCAAAAACCTGGCCAAGAGTTACAAAGGCCGTCAGGTAGTTAAAGATGTTTCACTGCAGGTTGAACGGGGTCAGATTGTCGGGTTACTTGGCCCAAATGGCGCGGGCAAAACCACGTGTTTTTACATGATCGTTGGCATCGTTCCAGCAGATCACGGTGACATCCTCATTAACGATAGTGACATCACGCACCTTCCCGTACATGGGCGCGCCCGCGAAGGCATCGGCTACCTTCCCCAAGAAGCCTCGATTTTTCGCAAGCTATCTGTCGAAGATAACATCATGGCCGTGCTGGAAACGCGCAGAGAAATCAACAAACAAGAAAAACAGGAACGATTAGAATCACTGCTGAAAGAATTCCACATCACCCACATTCGTAAAAGCCTCGGCATGGCGCTATCAGGCGGGGAACGCCGACGTGTTGAAATCGCCCGCGCCTTAGCAACAGACCCTGAATTTATCTTGCTCGACGAACCCTTTGCCGGCGTTGACCCGATTTCAATCAGCGATATCAAACAGATCGTATTGCACCTGCAACAGAAAAATATCGGCGTCCTTATTACTGATCACAATGTCCGTGAAACCCTGGATATTTGTGAACACGCGTACATTGTTGGTGAAGGCTATATTATCGCCAGCGGCGATGCTCAAACGGTACTGAACAACCAAAAAGTCCGCGACATCTATCTGGGCGATCAATTTAGCCTTTAATTTCATCCGTTTTCGAGAAGCCGTTACGGCAGCCCAATGTACCTTCCGGCGCCACCCAGCGCGCCAACGCAAGCCACCTGATCAATAGTTCCGCGAATAATCGTGCTTTTATACGCAATTTTTTTGCCAACTTCGTATTGCCTCCCCCATAAGGCGTCGATACACTAGGATTCTGTTTCGCCGATTCCTAACGAATCACACATCGGAAGTGACGAACCCTCGGGCGATAGAAACGGTTTTTCGCAAGGTATGAGTCAGATTCGAGCATTTTATGAAGCAATCACTTCAACTTAAGATCGGTCAGCAGCTGAAAATGACACCTCAGCTGCAACAAGCCATCCGGCTATTGCAACTATCGACATTGGATCTTCAGCAAGAGATACAAGAAGCGCTGGATTCCAACCCGATGCTTGAGGTAGACGAGGAGATGCCGTCGCAGGAATCATCTGCCGACAACCTCGACGCCGCTAATCACGATAGTTCAAACAGCAAAGCCGATTCTGCCAATAACACTGACGACGACAGCGCACAATTTGATGACGGCGCATCCTTCGACAAAGACGAGCAATGGCAGGAACAAATCCCCGAGAAACTCAGTACTGATTCTGACTGGGATGATGTATTTCAAAACTCTGCCGCCGTTGCCAGTGGCCCAGCCCCCAGTGACGGGGAATTTGATTTTGACTACAAAAACAGTAAAGCAGACACCCTTCAGGATCACCTGATGTGGCAACTCAACGTCACCCAATTGGTGGCTACCGATGAAGCCATGGCCATGGCCATTATCGACGCGGTTGAACCGACTGGCTTTCTCAGTGCTCCAGCCCAAGAAATTTATGACTCGCTGACTCCGGAACTCGATGTTGAATTCGAGGAATTTGAAGCTGTTCGCCAGATGATCCAACAATTTGATCCAGTAGGTGTTGCCAGCGAGGGCTTACGTGAGTGTTTATTGGTGCAACTAAAGCAGTTTCCTCCAAACACTGCTTTCGTCAACGACGCTATGACCATCGTTGATAGCCACCTACACCTCTTGGCAACACACGATTACGCCCAGCTCAAACGCAAAACCCGTTTCAAAGAGGGCCGACTGAAAGAGGCAATAACGCTGATACAGTCACTGACGCCCCACCCGGGTGATATGATCGAATCCAGCACCACTGAATACATAGTACCGGATGTTTTTGTGAAGAAGATACAAGGACATTGGACACTAGAGCTCAATAACGATTGTGCCCCACAGATACGCATCAACGAGAGCTATGCCGGATTGGTCAAACGGGCAGACAATAGTGATGATAACAACTTTCTACGTGACAACCTGCAGGAAGCGCGCTGGTTTATCAAAAGCCTTCAGAGTCGCAACGAAACTCTCATCAAAGTCGCCACCCGCATTGTTGAACATCAAATCGGATTTCTAGAATACGGCGAAGAAGCCATGAAACCGCTGGTTTTAGCCGATATCGCCGAAAGTATCGATATGCACGAATCAACTGTGTCTCGTGTAACCACCCGCAAATATATGCACACTCCGCGCGGTGTTTTTGAACTCAAATATTTCTTTTCGAGCCACGTTAGCACCGCCGAAGGTGGCGAATGTTCTTCTACTGCGATCCGTGCAATTATCAAGAAATTTGTGGCTAGCGAAAACCCACAAAAACCCTTGAGTGATAATAAGATCGCGAATATGCTAACAGAACAAGGTATTAAAGTTGCTCGTCGAACAGTTGCTAAATACCGCGAATCCATGGCAATTCCGCCCTCTAATGAGCGTAAGCGCCTTGGCTAGTTCCAACCCACGCTAAAGCACGTCTGACGGTAATTTCGTTAACGGTTTTGAAAGCTAGGTTGGGTTATCTGCCCCCGGGCAGATGGTCGGAGCAGACCGCACCTGTTGTGAAACAAGATCAGGTGAGTGGCAGAAGAACACATACCAAAAAGATTGTCTCTTTGCCCAGCTGATCCCCACAACAAGCGTCCCTGCTCCCGATGTCAGGAGACCTTAATGGATATTGTGATCGAAGGTCGTAATGTTGATATTACGCCCGATATACGTGATTACATCTCCACCAAGATGTTACACATCCAGCGTCATGGCCCGCAAACCGGGCAACCCCTTATGACACTGTTGCACAATGACAATCAACATTACCAGGTTGAGCTGTCCACGCACCTTTCCTCCGGCAATATCACCTGCCGACACCAAGGCTCCGATATTTACGCATCAATTGATTCGGTCATCGAGGATGTTGATCGCGAAATCTGTAAACACATCATATAGGCACCAGGAGATAATCTATGCAAATTAACATCAGCGGCCATCATGTCGAAATCACAGAACCTCTGCGTGAGTTTGTAAACACCAAGATGGAACGACTTGAGCGTCACTCTGACAATATTACCGATGCCACAGTCACCCTTTCTGTAGAGAAAAGCCGTCAGAAAGCTGAAGCGTCTGTCCGTTTAGCCGGTGGCGATGTATTTGCACATTCCGAATCGACCGATATGTACGCGTCGATTGATACACTTGTTGATAAACTCGATCGTCAAATCATCAAACACAAAGAGAAAATCGTCGGTCGTCGTCAAAAAGCAGGTTAACCCCCTCCTCGCTGATGTCGCCCTGGCCTCAGCGATTTTTTCAAACGTGCTGACCCACCATCTGACAGCAATCAGCCCAAGCAGAAAAACTACGTCTACAAGCCAAAACTATTTGAACCTACAAATACGCTACACCGACTATTTTTACTAAAGCGCATATTTCGTGCGTGAACATGCAGCCACGCAGAGATTTCACCGCTATAATATGCCGCCAGCAAAACCCGACAATACAGACACTGTATTGCAGTTCATTCAATAACAATCGCCCGTGCCGATAGTCCAGTGAACACCGCAATTTACAGGCTTTTCCCGATTGACCTGGCATCAGGTAAACCGCCCCTATGATTATTGAGCACATTCTGACCCCCGAGCGCACCGCCTGCAATGTTGCAACTAGCAGCAAAAAGCGGACGTTCGAGTTTATTGCAGATAGATTAGGGCAAAGCCAGCCTGCATCGCCTTGTATTAATGCCGACAACCTACTCGAGCATCTCAATGCACGAGAACGCTTAGGCAGCACAGGTATTGGCAAAGGGATTGCAATTCCACATTGCCGCTGTTCCGATATCACCGAAACAATTGGCTTACTGATCAAGTTAAAAAAACCCGTCGATTTCGATGCCCCGGACGATCAGCCCGTGGATATTCTGTTTGTTATGGTGGTGCCCCAGGACGCCAACGACCAACACCTGCAAATACTTTCTTCATTAGCAGAATTATTCCATCAAGCGGAATTTCGTAATCAGCTACGCAAAGCCCAAACCAACGACGAACTCTATATGGCAGCGGTTAACTACGAAAAAAGCACACAAAAGTAAGCGTACGGATACACAATCTCGTATAAATGAGTGGAGTCAACAGCATGTGTATCCTCTCAACCGATAACAGGAACATCATGCGCTCTTAACTTACCGTTGAAGCGATCGCGAAATGGTCACACACAACATATAAACTACGGTATTGTTCGTGTCGTCAACACAGCACCCATTGACCGATACACAAACGTACTATGATTCGCTAACGGAACACTACAACCAACGGGGCAAAACGACTTATGAAACTCGTCATCATAAGCGGCCGATCAGGGTCGGGGAAAAGTACAGCGCTGAAAGTACTGGAAGATACCGGCTTCTATTGCATTGATAACTTACCAGCCGGCCTACTCCCCTCGTTAATCGAGAAAACACGCGCGCAACCTGAAGGTAATCAACTCCTTGCAGTATGTATTGATGCGCGCAACCAAACGGGCGAGATAGCCATCCTGACAGGGCTGGTTAACGACCTTGGCGACGACGTAGACACACAAGTTATCTACCTAGATGCCAATAGCCCGACACTGATCAAGCGCTTCAGTGAAACGCGGCGTAAACACCCGCTGAGTTCAAGCAATCTATCGTTAAAACAAGCGATTCAGCATGAAAAAACACTGCTGGACCCCATAGCCACGATTGCCGACCTGCAAATCAATACCAACCACCTGAATGTGCACGAGCTACGTGAACTGATCAAACAACGAATCAGCAGCGATCTCGACAATGCCGATATGGCATTACTGTTTACCTCATTCGGGTTTAAAACCGGCATCCCGGTCGATGCAGATATGGTCTTCGACGTCCGTTGTTTGCCAAACCCGTATTGGGAACCAGACCTTCGTCAATACAACGGCACACAGCAACCGATTATCGATTACCTCAGCCAGCAAGACGAAGTAACGTCAATGTACACGGATATCGTTCATTATCTGGAGACTTGGATTCCACGTTTTGAAGCCAACAACCGCTCCTATTTCACCGTCGCGATCGGCTGCACCGGAGGCAAGCATCGCTCGGTATTCCTCAGTGAAAAACTGCAAGAACATTTCGCCAAATCCCGCAACAATGTGCAGATTTATCACAGAGAAATCAGTAAAGGCCTCGCCTGATATGCCCAAAGCCCGTACCACTATTGTCAATAAACGTGGCCTTCATGCCCGCGCATCATCCAAACTTGCCGGCCTTGCCGCAGAGTTTTCGGCAGACATTAAGCTTCACACCAGTGATCGGCACGCCAACGCAACATCCATTATGGAATTAATGATGCTGGCTGCCAGCCTTGGCACCGAAGTCGCCGTCGAGTGTGAAGGCGATAATGCAGAACACGCCCTTCAAGCCATCATCCAACTGATTGAAAACGGCTTCGACGAAACCGATGATTAACCCATACGAAAAACACATCATAAGATATTGAATTACTAGCCTTTTCAATGCATTTCATTGAGAAAAGCGGCTAAATCATCGATAATTTGCCTACGTTCTGACCGAGCCTGATCATGCCGAGTACACACAAATCGCGCACCAACCAGTTACAGCACCAACTGGAGGTTTTGAATGATGCGATGCAAAGTGGCACCTTTGCGTCGGTCGCTCACATGCTTAACGGCCTCAAGCCGGAAGATGTTGCGCATTTACTCGAATCATCACCACCACGTATGCGCCATATCATATGGCAGCTGGTAGAGCCTGAAAATCAAGGCAAAATCGTTCAGTATCTAAGCGAAGATGTGCAAGGCCAGATACTGGAACAAATGGATGTTCAGGAAGTTGTTGCCGCAACGGAAGGCCTTGAATCTGATGATGTTGCGGATATGCTACAGCAACTGCCAAATCGCATCATTCAGGAAGTTTTGCTGTCGATGGGACAGCAGGATCGAAAGCGCGTTGAAGAGGTCATCAGCTACGACGAAGATTCCGCTGGCGGCCTAATGAGCACGGACCTGATTACCGTTCGAGCCTCAGTAACACTCGACGTTGTGTTGCGATTTATCCGCCGTCATGAAGAGCTACCACCCGCCACCGACAGCATCTTTATTGTTAACCGCAAAGACCAGTTTGTTGGCGTATTGCCGCTGTCGCGGCTTTTGGTGAGTGATCCGAATACGACCGTACGGGAGATCATGACCACCGATATCGAAACGATTACCGTGGACATGAACGCCGCCGATGTTGCCCTACTGTTTGAACGGTATGATTGGGTATCCGCAGCTGTCGTCGCAGAATCCGGTAAACTGTTGGGTCGAATTACAATCGATGATGTTGTTGATGTTATTCGTGAGGATGCAGAACACAACATGCTCGGCATGGCCGGCTTAAGCGATGACGAAGATACCTTTTCACCCGTCAGCAAAACATTCCCACGACGTGCCGTCTGGCTGGGCGTCAATTTGCTCACCGCGATCATGGCATCGTTGGTCATCAAACTTTTTGAAGGCACCATTGAGAAAGTCGTGGCACTTGCGGTTCTAATGCCTATTGTCGCCAGTATGGGGGGTGTCGCAGGCAGCCAAACACTGACAGTCGTTATCCGGGGTATTGCACTGCGCCAAATCGGCAAGAATAACTTTGGCTGGCTACTCAACCGGGAAGTCGTGGTCGGCTTCCTCAATGGCGCGGTATGGGCTGTTGTTGTGGCTGCCGCAGCTGCACTTTTATACGGCGATATGGCCCTAGCGCTGATCATTGCATCAGCCATGATATTAAATTTGGTCATGGCCGGGCTTGTAGGTACTCTACTACCCATCGGACTCAAACGGATGAATATCGACCCGGCATTGGCCGGCAGCGTCATCCTAACAACCTTTACCGACATCGCCGGTTTTTTCGCATTTCTCGGGTTGGCGACCTGGTTTTACCAATGAAGATACGGAATCATGACTGATAACGAAAATATCGATGACGACGGTCTCGAGCTAAAAAGCAAAACCCAGATCAAACGTGAAGTTGAAGCGTTGCAACATCTCGGCAAACTGCTTTTGGAAGTTCCTGACGCCGTTTACAAGAGCTTCCCAATCCCTGCAGAGCTCGATAGCGCCTTGCAAGAAACTCGTCGCATAAAAAGCAACCAGGCACTCAAACGTCAGTACCAATATATTGGCAAAGTCATGCGCCGCATTGATGCTGAGCCTATTCAACAGGCCTACGACGACTACAAAAATGGCCGCAAAAAACTGGCCCGCGAGTTTCAACGACTGGAAGAAGTCAGAGATCAGTTGATTACCGGTGACCAGGATGCCCTTAACCAGGTCATTGCCGAATTTCCAGCAGTCGACATACAACAGCTGCGACAATTGATTCGTGCCGCCCAGCAAGAAAAGAAGCTGAATAAACCGCCGAAAAACTACCGCAAACTGTTTCAGGTCTTGAAGTCGCTGAAAGAAGAATCGATCTAATTGTCATTGCCAGCCGAGGCTAGCTTCGGCTATCAGTCGCAGCGCTGATGCTCAAAGCACGGCATCGCAGTGCGAATCGATGTTATGCGATCTCGCTCCAACACTGCATGAATGACACCTTCGCCGCGCTCAATCCGGGATATAACCTCACCGTCAGGGTCGATGATCATACTGTGTCCAAAGGTTTCGCGATCACTGTCGTGAAGCCCCCCCTGATTGGCCGCAATGACATAACACTGCTGCTCGATGGCGCGAGCTCGCAATAACACCTCCCAGTGTTTTTTCCCAGTTGCCGCAGTAAATGCCGAAGGCACCAAAAACACATCGCTACCGGATGCGCGCAGCTGCTGATACAGGCGACTGAATCGCAAGTCATAACAGACACTCATCCCCATACCAAACCCTTCAACTTCAACCACCGTTAATTCACTGCCGGGTACAAAAGTATCAGATTCACGATAGCGGCCCAGACGATCACCGACCTTCGCATCAAACAAGTGAATTTTGTTATATCGCGCCATCACGCTGCCATTCGGTGCAAACATTAAGCTTGCTGCGCTGGCACGTGTCTCAGTGTTACTGGCAACCAGCGGCAGCGTTCCACCACACAAGAATACTTGATTACTGCTCGCCATCGCCGCTAATGCAGGTACGAGTATCGGCTTCGTTAATTCATTGCGGGCCATCAATAACGCTTCACGATTGGCAAAACACGCAAAATTTTCAGGTAACACAACTATTTGTGCACCGTCACTAGCTGCCTGCGCTACCAGTTCTTTCGCACGTTGTAGATTATGTTCAACAGACAGCTGACTGACCATTTGTACCGCAGCAACATGAAGGGTTGGGGAATCGTGCATGGGACATCTCGTGTTATCACATCGAAACGCAGGATGCGTTTACGACTCGTACTTACGCTGACTAGCCCTGCTACCAGTAACCATTAATAGGCGAGTCACATCGAAATAAACGTGGCTATTCGTAGGGGAAAGGGTCTTCTTCTCCCGCATCGAGATCCCGCGAACGGGATCGCCGGCTGCCTGTATCAAACAACTTCTCAAACTTGATCGTTGGGTCCTGCAAATCACCCGTGACCGAATATACGGCACTGGAAAGCGCATCAACCTGTTTCTTTAACAAGCGGCTGATAACATAAACCCCGGCTGCCGTTGGTAAACCACCGGCTAATGCCACCAACCACGGAATATTGCTTGCAAGCGGCAAGGTGGCCCCTAACGTCATATCAATGGTCTGATTGTTGAGATCCGCCCAGCCATTCAGACTGATTTTCGAGGACGGGCTCTTCACAACTAGGGGCTTGTCGATATCGAACAAACCATCGTCAAAATCGATGCGACCTTTAACCTCATCGTATGCAAGTCCTTTGGCGGTTAAATCAGAAAAGTCGAGCTGCAGCCGCTTCAAAAGAAGATTGATGTTTAAAATACCCAACACCTTCAGTGCACTCGCCGACGATGAATCGATGTTGTTAAAACTGCCGTTTTTCATCAGGACATTGGTAAAACCACGTAACGTCTTTATCGAGAAATTCTGAGGGCTACCAGGCCAATAAATTTCGGTATCAAACTTGAAACTCTCACTGGTAATTTCTTCCTGATAACTCAGCATTTGCAGCGTATTAGCTAAATTAACCCCAGAAAAACGCCCTTGAATATATGTTCCGGAGCCATCAATGTTCCAGGTTGCCTGCGCCGGTTTATCTTCACTGATTGACGTTAATCGCATAGATTTAAAACTACCAAAGACATCCTTCAACATAATCGCCTTGTCCGTCGTCCTGACATTAAAACGCCACGAGCCAAAATCGTCGCCGTTCCAGTAAAGCTTATCGACATTAACATTCAGATCCGGAAACTTGGTTGACGCACTCTTTTCGACAGCAATGGTTCCTGCGGTTTTATCACTCATCAGCAGGCCAATATCGACGGTGTTAATATCCAGATTCATGGGTAAAGATGGATCATTGTAAACCCGTAAAATACCGTCGAATTGGGCGTGTTCCAGCAGTATTTGCCAGTAATCCGTCGTATTAAAAATACTAACCACACTGTTGAATACGGTTTGCCCATACGCATCAATACGGCGAATTTTCAATTTATCGACATTAACGTGCCAGTTAGAGGTCTCTTTGATGAGGCTATTGCCCGATGCATTTTGTTCTACAGGCGCTTTCAGCAAATCCTTCTCAGCCTCGGTATACTTGCCAAACACTCGTAACCACTGCTCAACGTCCGCGTGACTCAGCTGACCGCCGACCGATATTGCACCCGTTTCATAACCGACCTTATTAACCCCGAGGTTAATCTGTCCAGCCCGAAGCCCTTTAGGAGTCAGTAGGAATCGAATATCTGCACTTTTACCGTAAGAAAACACCAGCTCTCTTCGATCATTGCTGAAACTCAACGGCAACGTCATCACCAATTCACGAGGTTCGTCAGCCGCCTTAGCCAACGGAGCCGGTAAATCCACGGCAACACCTTCCATATCACTGATAATTTTCACGTAGGGATTGTCCCCACCGAAACTGATTTCACCATTAAACTGTGTTTTACCCGACAACAACGCGTTGATCGGCTGGTGATTCCAACGGTTCAGATCATCCACCGACAATGCCGTATCAAATGTCATCAACGAGCTGAACGCACCTGGGCTACCGGTCGCCTGAATCTTCGCCATCACTGGCTGACCAAGGAATGTGGCTTTGAGTTGCGGACTGGATATGCCTCTCTTGAGATCAAAATCGAGTTTGCCGCGAATATTCGACGCTTTGATATTTGCCTCAGGGATATCAATATCGACCCCCGCCACTTGGCTCTCCACCTTCACATCCAAATTCTCAGTAGGACGCTTCAAACGTGTATTGATATCAAGCCATGCATTGACATCGCCGCCGGATATTTTCCAGCTTTTAAGTAATTCACGTGTCGTTTCCGGCATTGCCGGCAGAGTCAGAAAATCAACAACCTGGGTGCTGGTTGCTTCAGCTTGGCCACGGATACGAATCGCTTGATCACGATTTTTTGTGCCGTCAGGCCCTATCGGAGTAAGGTTGAAGGTCGCATTGTGTAAACGCATACCCGCTGTTTCCGCGCGGTCAATATTCGCAGTAACCGCAAGGTCATCCATCAGCAACTCGGTGTCCACACCGGAAACATCCGGCCAGCCCGGCAAGTAGGTCAAACTGGCCTGTTGAATATCCAGCCACAATTGCATGGTGACATCTTCATCAAGTGGATTTTTACCTTTTGGCTTCGATACTGGGCCGTTATAGATAAAACCGCCCTGACTGATCTTACCGCTATGAATATTGTCGTTTAGCCATGCCATCAACTTCGGATCGATTTTCTTTTGCGGGATAAACTCTTGCCGATATTTGGCATCACTGTTGCGAATGCCTAAATCCAATGACAAACGCGCAGGCTCTCTCAGTTTGATCTCTTCATTGACGGGCAGCATGACATGAAACTCGCCTTTCACATCACCGTACTTTCCATCCACATCGATCTGCGAACCACCGATGTTGATCCAGTCTTTATCGTACTGCCAACCAATAACACCACGCGCCCGATCAAACTGCATTTCGGTGGTATAAATTTGCGGAAAGGCCATGACTAAATTTTCAGTATCAAACTCAACCCGGCCACCGAATTTTTGGCCAAAAACAACGCCGTTAACATTTCTGAGCTTGGGTACCGAGCGCCACGGATTAACGTCTACATCCAACAACTTGGTCGCATAATCAACATCCCAGGGTTTGCCGGCGCTCTTATCCTCGGGCGNGAAACGCACATGCGTGCCTGAAAGTTTCCCTTGTGGTGCCAATAGATTCAGTCGATCACGCATCTTATCGCTGACTGGCAACCCCTGCAGAAAACTAAACAACTGGGAAATATCTAACGTTCTTAGCTTCAGGTTGAGGTGCTCATCTTTAGCAAGATAGAGACCATCCAGATCTAGCTGACCGACCTCGTTTTCAAGATACACATCCGGAAACCACGCTTGCAGATTGCCATCAAGATACTCAAACCGCATATCGGCCCGCACTTCTTTAAGCATCAACGGTTTTTGGTTTTCCGGTTCATCACCGATCAACACAGTCGCATTGGTGAGCTGAACCTGGCCCTGTACCGTGAAGTCATCGGCTGCCCAATCCAGCCAAAGACGGCTTTTAAATAGCCCTTTATCTAGCGCCCCAAGATTTTTCGCAAACGTCGTAACATCTGCCAAAGGCAAGTCTTCAACTTCGAGGTAGGCTTTGGAACGAAAGTTTTTGGTGTAAGGCTGCCCGTAAGCATCGAGCAGTAAACGGGTAATGACTTTTTCATCGCGCTTGAGGCTGGCAATTAAGCGGTGACTGCCGCCCTTATCCGTGAATTCGAACGCCAGCGCCGGTAACTCAATGGGGGCGGTATGATTAGGGTGTAATACTAAATTCAGCGAGCCTAGCTCCAGCCGACCAATATTCCAGGCTCTGGTAACCAAGTTTTTTAAGTTAACCGGCTGGGTGGTTTGATCCTGACTGATGGCCGATAGGCTCCACCCACCGTCATCCGTTTGGGCCAGCGACAACCCAAACCGTGACACCGACATATTGGAAAAATACCAAGCACGTTTTGCTAACGTTTTGATCAGGTCTAGCTCAACATCGACCGATGATAATGTCAGCGGTGCTTCCCAATCGCCACGCCGAACTTCAACGCCACCGAGCTGCAGAGCAGGCTTGAATGGCTGCCATGACCCGCTGATATGTTCCGCATTAATGGTAATATCACCGGTATAATGATTGATCGTTTCCAGCACCTCAGCACGGTAATCATCAATACGGGGTAGATAATAAGAAAACAGACTCGATAGCACGGCACTCACCAACACCACCAGCATAAACGCGGCAATGACGGCTTGAGATAGCAGATTAAGTAGCCGAGTCCAGATTCTCATTGATCTAGATGCCCGACCTTACTGCTCTGTGTGCACAGCAGCTAAAGCAGAATGACATCAAATTGCTCCTGGGTATAAACCGGCTCCAATTGAAACTGTATGGACTTGCCAATAAATTCCTCCAAATCAGCGACATTAGAAGATTCTTCGTCGAGCAGTCGATCTATGACCGACTGCGAGGCCAACACCAGATACGAATCATGATCGTAAGCCCGAGCTTCTCTCAGTATGGCCCTGAATATCTCATAACAGACAGTTTCTGCAGATTTTATCGTGCCACGGCCGTCACATGTCTCACAAACCTCACATAACATGTGCTCAAGGCTTTCACGTGTACGCTTGCGCACAACCTGCACCAAGCCCAGTTCGGTAACACCGGATATGGAAGTGCGGGTATGATCTTTGTTCAAAACCCGCTCCAAGGTACGATGCACCTGCCGCTTGTGTTCGGGGTCTTGCATATCAATGAAATCAACAATGATAATCCCCCCCAGATTACGCACACGTAACTGACGCGCTAAAGCATTTGCTGCTTCCAGATTCGTTTTAAACAGGGTTTCTTCCAGATTTCGATGACCGACAAACGCTCCGGTATTAACATCAATGGTTGTCATCGCTTCTGTTTGATCAAATACCAGATAACCGCCAGATTTGAGATCCACCTTACGACTGAGCGCCTTCTTCACCTCATCTTCAATACTATAAAGTTCAAAGATCGGCCGCTCGCCCGGATACCATTCAAGCAATGGCGCAGCTTCCGGACAGAAAGAATGACAAAATTCCTGCATCTTACCGATGGTTTCACGCGAATCGACACGGATTTTTTCTACCTGAGGCCGCACCAGATCACGTAAAACACGCAGAGATATCGGTAAATCTTCATACAGGCGTTCGGGCTTTTTCGATGTCTGTTTATTGGTGATCGATAACCAAAGGCGGTGTAAAAACGCCATATCCTGATGAATTTCCGTCTCCCCGACACCTTCAGCAGCGGTTCTGACGATAAAATCGCCTTTCAAGTCAGGAAAATGCTCTGAAGTCACCGCCGCAACAATCTCTTTCAAACGATTACGCTCGCCATCATCGTCGATGCGCTGAGATACACCGGAATTCGCCAGATCAGGCATGTAAACAAGATATCGGGATGATACCGACAACGAGGCAGTTACCCGAGCCCCCTTATTGCCGATCGGATCTTTGGTGATCTGAACGGTTACCATCTGGCCTTCACGCACACGCTCGCGGATATCTTTTTCTTCGCCGTCGGCACCGTTAGAACGCACAAAATCATTGGCATGAATAAAACTGGCGCGCTCTAGGCCAATATCAACAAATGCAGCCTGCATACCGGGCAGTACGCGCACAACTTTACCGCGATAGATATTTCCTACAATGCCACGGCGCTGCGTTCGCTCAATAAATACTTCCTGCAGCATGCCGTTTTCAACGATAGCGACACGGGTCTCCATCGGTGTTGCATTGACTAATATCTCGTCACTCATAAGCCTTCACAATTGAGTTTTGTAGCCAGCTGCAATCAGCAGTTGGCGTGTTTCAAAAAGGGGTAATCCCATGATTCCGGTATAACTACCACGGATTTCTTGAATCCAAGCCGCCGCCAATCCTTGAATTGCGTATCCACCCGCTTTATCTGCCGGTTCGCCGGTTTCCCAGTATGCCCGCATCTGTTCTTCATTGATTGTATCAAAACACACATGATTCACATTGATAAGCGTTTGAGTACGTTGCTGATGGGTCACCGCAACAGCGGTACAAACCTGGTGCCAACCACCGCTCAATCGCAGCCATATAGCTTGCGCATGCGGATAGTCATCCGGTTTACCGATAATAGAATCGTCGATACAAATACAGGTATCTGCACCTATTACCCAATCAGAGGCATTTACCTGCTGACTGCCTGCCAAGGATTTTTCTGCAGCTAGACGCAATACATAATCTTGCGCGGCTTCCGATGGCAACGGTGTTTCGTCAATATCCACAACATTGACACTGGCATCGATACCCAGCTGTTTTAACAATGCCAGACGCCGCGGTGACGCCGATGCCAATACTATATTCAACAAACACCTCGAAACACGGTTTCAATGAATCGCTATAAACGCGTCAGGCTAGCCAATACGAACCATTAAGCCAAAACGACGCCGAAGACTGCGCAATACCACCAATAGCCATGGCCAAATTAATGCACTGATAAGCGCTGGAAAGATGATCCATAAGCCAGCAGCAGGAAACCCCACTAACAGATCAACCCAATACATGATGAGATACTGGAAGAGTATCAATAGAAAGACGATACCCGCTTGATGCCAAATATCGTACATCCGCAGCCGCTTGTGCATCACCATCACAATGGCCAACACAAAGGCATAGGCCAACGCATGTTTGCCCAGAGGGGAACCCATGATTAAATCTTGGCACAACCCAGCGAAAGCGCCCGATAGCACGCCACAGCGTTCAGGCATCGCTAATACCCAATAAATCAGCACTAGAATGACCCATTCAGGCCGCCCCATCATTGACCAATTGGGCATATCCAGAATACTCAGCATCAACGCACAAAATACCGTTGACCAAATAAGCAGATTAGCCTTCATTCTGGTATTCCCGACTGAACAACAACAACACGTGGCGACTGCGGTCTAGTAGGGCAAAAGGGCGAGCTTCAATAGTCAGGTAAGACTGACCTTTTTCGTGCTCAACAGATGTAACTTGTGCGACCGGATAGCCCACAGGAAAAATGCCACCAAGACCGGAGGTCGATAAAATATCACCCTCTTCAATATCGGTTGTCGGTGCAATGTTTGGAACCGTTAAACGATAAAAATCGCCTGTGCCTTCAGCAATGGCACGCACACCGTTGCGGTTCACCTGCACCGGCACGGCATGACGAATATCGGAAACCAACAGCACCTGACTACTGGTATCCGAGACATTAACCACTTGCCCAAATAGGCCCTTGGCATCAATAACGGCCTGGCCTTCAAAGACACCATCTTCCATGCCTTTGTTCAGAACCACATGGTGGGATTGAGGAATCGCCGAGACGCTGATAATTTCGCCAACTAACACTTTTTCTTCAAGAAGTGAGGTCGAATTTAGCAGCTCGCGCAATCGCACGTTTTCGATCGCCAATGACACAAGTCGTTGAACCTTACCTTTAAGCACAAGGTTCTCGGCTTCTAACTGGGCATTAGCAACTTTGAGCTCATCATCAGAGCTGGTGCTGCCTTGAATCCATCGCGTCAGATGGTTCGGCAGCTCGGAGGCAATATAGAGAGGCTCAGCCCACTGCATAACTTTAGCTTTGAACGGCTTCAGCCAATCAGTGGAATGATCGACGTACAGAACCGCCGCTAGCAGCATGCACACGACGGCAAGCCGTGCGATGACGGAAGGTCCTTTTTGGAATATCGGCTTGATGGCTGCCTACCTTAGCAACGATGCGTAAAGAGCTTAGTCTGTCGACAATAAATCCAGCTTGTGCATATCCATAATCTCCATTGCCTTACCGCCACCGCGGGCAACACAGGTCAAAGGATCTTCAGCAACAACAACCGGCAAGCCTGTTTCACGAGCAAGCAGTTTATCTAGATCACGTAATAACGCACCGCCACCGGTTAACACAATACCGCGCTCGGCAATATCACTGGCTAACTCCGGTGGAGATTGTTCCAATGCACTTTTTACTGAGGAAACAATATTTGCGAGCGGTTCCTGCAACGAATCAAGTACGTCATCACTGCGTAGTGTGAAGCTTCGAGGAACACCTTCAGCCAAGTTACGGCCACGTACGTCGATAATTTTCACTTCACCATCATCGCAAGCACTGCCAATTTCTTCTTTAATACGTTCGGCCGTGGCATCACCAATCAAGCTGCCGTATTTACGTCGAACAAAACCAACAATCGCCTCATCAAAACGGTCACCGCCGACTCTGACTGAATCCGAATAAACAATACCGTTAAGTGAAATAATCGCAATTTCGGTAGTACCGCCACCGATATCAACAACCATCGAACCACTGGCTTCTTCAACTGCTAGGCCGGCACCGATAGCCGCCGCCATTGGTTCTTCGATCAGGCGCACATCACGGGCACCCGCTCCGTAGGCAGATTCACGAATGGCGCGTCGTTCAACTTGCGTTGACTGACAAGGCACACACACCAATACTCGCGGGCTCGGCGCGATCAATTTATTTTCGTGCACCTTGGTAATAAAATGCTGCAGCATTTTTTCAGTCACTTGGAAGTCAGCAATAACGCCGTCTTTCAATGGGCGAATAGCCGTAATGTTGCCCGGCGTGCGCCCCAACATACGTTTTGCATCGGAGCCAACAGCTTCGATGATTTTTTGGCCATTATGCGTGCGGATAGCAACAACAGAAGGCTCATCCAGAACAATCCCTTGGTCGCGCACGTAAATCAGCGTATTGGCTGTTCCCAGATCAATCGACAGATCGTTAGAAAACAAACCACGAATTCGTTTAAAAAGCATTTTTAGAGTTATCCTGAAGGCTCGATTTCCAGCCAGCATCAACGCAGACATAACACGCCGGCTTTATCGCAAAAACAAACCTGAAAACTAGTTGTTAGCGATTCAACCTACAAAATTAGCAAAAAAGTCAGCGAGCAACCAACCCTTCTCAAACCTCAATAACACGTAAAAAGAAGGGCTCGGCGGCGGTGATTCCAGCACGAATTCAGCAAGTATATGCAATAAGTTGTAAATCCGCCGACTCTAGCAGTCACAGGGATTTTGGGCAAGTCGTAAATATGGTAAGTTATGCGCCCGTCAAATTTATTGCGAACCGATTTTTAATTTGCGAATCATTCAGTTTTTTGGAGCAAGCTATGTCCGTAACCAAGGACGACATCGCCAAAGTCGCCCACCTTGCACGTATCCGCATTGAGGATAGTCAGGTGCCCGCTGTCACTGACAGCATTAATGAAATTTTGGCACTGGTCGATCAGATGCAACAAGTGGATACCAGCCAGGTAGAGCCACTGGCCAATCCGCATGACGCAGTACAGATCCTGCGTGCAGACGAGGTCACCGCAGTCAATCAGCGTGACAAGCTACTTGCCAACGCCCCTAATTCCGAAGCTGGCCTGTTCCTTGTGCCACAAGTGATCGAGTAACCCGGAGCCTGCTATGCATCAAAAAACACTGACAGAACTGATTCAGAGTCTGCAAAATAAAGACGTATCAAGTGTCGAGCTGACTCAGCACTACCTTGATCGTATCAATAGCCTCGACTGCAGCGTCAACAGCTATATTACCGTAACGGCCGACCGTGCTCTTGAGCAGGCACGCGCTGCGGATACTCTACTGGCGAATGGAGAAGCAACGTCACCATTAACCGGCGTACCCTTGGCCCACAAAGATATTTTCTGCACTGACGGCGTTCGTACCAGCGCAGCATCAAAAATGCTGGACAACTTCATTGCGCCATACAACGCCACAGTGATCGAAAAATTCAACCAAGCCGGCACAGTTTCTCTGGGCAAAACCAATATGGATGAGTTCGCGATGGGCTCCTCCAATGAGAACAGTTTTTACGGTGCTGTAAAAAACCCTTGGGATCTCGAACGCGTCCCCGGAGGCTCGTCTGGCGGCTCCGCAGCTGCTGTCGCAGCACATCTTGCGCCCGCAGCAACCGGCACCGACACCGGCGGATCTATTCGCCAACCCGCAGCATTCTGTGGCCTCACCGGCTTGAAACCCACCTATGGCGCAGTATCACGCTACGGCATGATCGCCTATGCATCCAGCCTCGACCAGGCAGGCCCAATGGCTCGTACTGCCGAAGATGCAGCCCTGATGATGAATGTGATGGCGGGGTTTGATGCCAAAGACTCCACCAGCATTCAACGCGAACACGACAACTACGTGGCAGATTTAGACAAAGGCCTCGATGGCTTAAAAATCGGCATGCCAAAAGAATACTTCTCCGATCAACTCGACGGCAATATCGCTGCCGCCATTGACGCTGCGGTAAAAACCTACGAATCACTGGGCGCAACCATTCAGGAAGTCACCTTGCCGCAAACCCAGAACGCGATTCCGGCCTACTACATTATCGCGCCTGCTGAAGCCTCAGCTAACCTACAGCGCTTTGACGGTGTTCGCTACGGCCATCGCTGCGATAACCCACGCAATCTTGAAGACCTGTACGCGCGGACACGTGCTGAAGGCTTTGGCGAGGAAGTACAGCGCCGTATTTTAGTCGGAACCTACGCACTATCTGCCGGATTTTATGATGCCTACTATCGTCAGGCGCAAAAGATTCGCCGCCTAGTGAAAAACGATTTCAACCAGGCGTTTGATAACGTCGATTTGATTCTCGCGCCGACTGCGCCATCCACAGCATTTCGCATCGGCGAAAAATCGGCCGACCCGGTACAAATGTACCAGGAAGATATCTTCACCATCTCGGTGAATCTCGCCGGCTTGCCAGCAATCTCCTTGCCATGTGGCGAAGATGCCGGCCTACCCATTGGTATGCAACTGATCGGCAACGCCTTCAGCGATAGTCGGTTACTCAATGCGGCACACAAATATCAACAAGCAACTGACTGGCACCAACGCGTCGCTGCGTTTGCCAAGCAAGGCTAAGGGAGCCAGATTATGCAGTGGGAAACCGTTATTGGCCTTGAAATACATGTTCAACTGGCCACCCAATCCAAGATATTTTCAGGCTCATCTACCGCTTTTGGTGCAGAGCCCAATACCCAAGCAAACGAAGTTGATCTTGCTTTACCAGGCACCCTGCCCGTCGTGAATCAAATGGCCGTTGAAAATGCGATTAAATTCGGATTGGCCATTGGCGCCGAAATTTGCACACATTCTGTGTTCGAACGAAAAAACTACTTCTACCCCGACTCCCCCAAAGGCTACCAAACCAGCCAAATGGACGCGCCTATCGTCGGTGCTGGTGAAGTCGAAATCAGCCTTGCTGATGGCTCCACCAAAGTGATACGCATTCACCATGCGCACCTGGAAGAAGACGCCGGCAAATCGCTGCACGAAGATTTTGTGGGTATGTCAGGCATCGACCTCAACCGTGCCGGCACACCGCTGGTAGAAATCGTTACTGAGCCGGATATCAGCAACGCCGAAGAAGCTGTGGCTTTTGCTAAAAAATTACAATCCATTGTGAAAAGCATCGGTATTTCTGATGGTGAAATGTCACAAGGGTCCATGCGCTTTGACGTCAACATATCTGTTCGCTTAAAAGGCGACCCAGAGCTCGGCACGCGCACAGAAACTAAAAACCTGAACTCGTTCAAATTCATGGAAGAAGCCATCGCACTGGAAGTAGAACGCCAGATTGAAGTCATCGAAGATGGCGGCAGAATCGTTCAGGAAACCCGCCTGTATGATGGTGCAACCGGCTCAGCACGTTCAATGCGAAGCAAAGAAGAAGCCAATGATTACCGCTACTTCCCATGCCCGGATTTACTCCCCATCGAAGTTGACGCAAAAACCATCGAGCGAATCCGCGCCACGTTGCCAGAGTTGCCAGACCAACGCCAAGAGCGTTTTGTCAGTGACTACGGTCTATCGCAATACGATGCAGAAATACTGGCAGACGATGCTGATATGGCAGCCTACTTCGAAACAACCGCCAACGCCTGTGACGACGCCAAACTCGCAGCCAACTGGGTGATGGGCGATATTGCAGCGCTACTCAACAAGCAGGAAATCAGCATCAGCGAATGTCCAGTCAGTGCCGAGAACCTCGGAGGCCTGATCAAACGCATCAAAGATGGCACCATTTCAAGCAAGATCGCCAAACAGGTGCTTGAAGCCATGAGCGCGGGCGAAGGTGATGCCGACGCCGTGATTGACGCCAAAGGACTGAAACAAGAAAGCGATGAAGGTGCACTGGAACAGATGGTTGATGAGGTTATCGCCAACAATCCGGATCAAGTCGAACAATATCGAAACGCGCCGCCGGAAAAACGTAAAAAAATGACCGGCTTTTTTGTTGGCCAGATCATGAAGGCATCCAAAGGTCAGGCAAACCCGGGCATCATCAACAAAATTCTAGCTAAAAAACTTAACGGTTAAGTACTGATCAACAGCACTCAACCATACCGAAACAACAGCCAACAATGTCGACATATTTACATTGCCGATATCGTTGGCTCAATGCCTGCCCGATTCGCTATCGGTTGGTTAAACAATTGAACAGAAGGTGACATTATGCTGAAGAAAGACAAAGAAAAAGTTCTCGACGAAGTTTGGACAACCGAGCGAGTCCGCGACTTCCTCAATTTGGAAGCGCCTGCCGGCGTCAACGCAGACTTCCATGTGCTGATCAACGCCTACCGCAGTATGCGTATTGAGAACTTCGAGCAGTTTCTGACGTTCTTCCAAGAAGCTAACCGCGATGTAAACGCCAAGGATGCCGAAGGCCAAACAACCCTGGCGATTGTCAATGCACACCGCAAGGGCGACGAGTACGCCGCAGTGCTGAAGCAACACGGCGCAGCGTAACGCTACTGCGCAAAGAAACACCCGGCAGAGCCTTTTGTCGGGTACCCCCTCCTCTAGCCACACACCATCTCTACCGCTCTCGCAAAAAGCTGACAGCCCCACACCAATCGGGTAGTCTATTAAAAAAACAACAATAATAAGCTGTAACATGTTGCTAGACCGCTGCCTGCACCCCAGTCTCACCGATGACAGTGACACGCTATATAAAGCACGTGTACTCGTCTCGATTCTATGGATCTACATTGCCATTATCTCGGCCGTAGATATTTGGCTCTCCATTTCGGAACAAATCAGTCAAACCGGACGCTATTTCGCACTCAGCATCTGCATATCGATGCAAGTCGGGTTTCTGATATCGTTGTGGCTACTGCGCTTCAAAGCGTGGTTTCTTGCCGCTGCCCATTTGATGGTCGGGGCAACTGCCTTTGGTATTGCGGCCGGCGTTGCAGTGTCTGGCGGCCCCATGATGGCACCAGCGACCCCAATGAATATTCTGCCTATCATCATGGCTTTTGTATTGATCAATAAACGCGCAGGCCTACTCTGGACGCAGATTATCCTGACGCTACATATCGGCTTTATTATCGCCAGCACTCAGGGTTTTGCGTTTCCTCAGCTCCTTAGCGAACGCTCATTACCGATGCAGCACTTATCGCATTGGCTGATTATTTACAGCGCCATGATCGGCTTGATGTTTGTTTATGACTCCCTCAACAGTCGCTTAAAGGCCGAGCGTGACGCAGAGCGCCAGAAATTCCGCCACCTAGCATCACACGACCCGCTCACAAACTTAGCCAACCGCCTGCAATTTGATGACAACCTCGAACAATCTTTACATCGTAGCGACCGTCACAAAAATATGACCGCCCTACTTTTTATCGACTTAGACGGGTTTAAACCCATCAACGACTCTCTGGGTCATGATGCGGGCGATGTGGTACTCAAAACCATCAGCCAGCGTTTGCAAAAAAATTTACGCGGTATGGATACCGTCGCGCGACTGGGTGGCGATGAATTTGGCGTCATTCTTGAAGACATCACCGACATCACCAACTTGAACGACATTGCTTGCAAGTTATTGGAAATCATCGCCCAACCGATTAAGGAACTACCCGAACAACCCGCCGTTAGCGGCAGTATCGGTATTTCATTGTACCCCGCACACACACGTCAAAAGACAACATTGATCAAATATGCGGACACAGCCATGTATGCCGCTAAACGTGATAAAAACCGCTGGTGTCTGTTCTTGCCAGAGATGGTCGATGATACGTTTTTGCAGGAATGATTTTGCTCAGGCCTACAGTGACATGAGCAGAGAAACACCGCCACACTGAGCTAGACCGTGGATCAAAGCATCTCGTTTGAGTATTGGGCGTGGTTATTTCTGAAAATCAGATAGGCTGACCGAATAATCTAAACATAGGCAGCTTAGACAGATAACCTGTGAAGACAGGCAAGGCAGAAGACTAAAACAAGCGTAGAGACAAAAAATCGATATTCCAGAACGAAAAAAGCCGGGAATCCTTCCCGGCTTCAAAAGTTAGCAACCCTGCTACCCTTTTTAACGTCAGCGTTTTTACACGTCCATGTCCATCCGTGATCCCTGTGGCACTCATCCTTAGTGCTAATCCCTTCGTACCCAAATCATCCATTAATCCCTGGTACGGCTGACAGTGCAATCCTTGCCTGTGCTTCCTTGCACGGTTTTAATTATGGTAAAAGCAGTGGTCAGGAAATAGTCGATTTAACGCAAAAACGTGTGCGATATATCCTACAAAATATACCGGGCGCATTTAAAACGAATAATTTCCATGTATTTCATAGACTTAAAAAATTAAGCTTCTACCAACTGATCAAAATAAAACCGTGCTGACGTGATTTTTTTGGTTTTTCGATTGAAATCAGTCATCAAAACACCCGGTTTTTCATCACCAGCAACCTTAATTGTGACGGAAGCAGTCACTGTATCGCCGGCCGCCAGTATTTTTCCGAGCGCTATTTTTTCAATTCCCGACTTTTCAATCACCTGAGAAGGACAGATCGGCTCATCGCCGTAAGGTACATAAACACAGGCAGCATCTGATTCGAACTGACTCATCAAATCGGACATTTCACCACCATTGATAGCGCGCAGCATCTGATGCACCCCGGTTTTACCGGCATTACCGATATTAAACACGGCCTTAGAGAAGCCCAACATACCGCCAATGCCCTGCAACTTCAGCATACGCACGGTTAACCCCGTCAAGACACCGGCACAGGCGAACCCTTTGCCAAACAGCTGCCCCATCATCGGCATCAATTCCCAATGTGCCGCCAAGCGCTGGATTTTCCACTCGCCATCTTCTTCTGTTAGTTCGTATAACAGGTGCATAGGCACCGTTACCTTCACCGCTGGCGACATCTCAATATTGATGTTCAAATCGCGCACAACATGATTGCCACAAACCACATCCTGCTGAACATCAAAACCAATTTTGTTAGGCTGGATAAAACAATCAAAGAACCGTGACAGAGCGCCATCGCCACGCGCACCGGTTGCGTTGTCATATAAGCCACCAACGTGCGGAGTAGAGCCTACAGGATCTTCAACAACATGGTACTTTGCAAAAATTGACATCCACGCACGTTTATCATGAACAGCCACAGCTGCGGGTGACTTTTTGACCTGCTCTAACAATTCATTCGCCATCGGTTTATCATCCCGTTAATGAGTTTAAATATCGAAACGCATTGTATCGTATTAGAGATCACGCACAATACTGTGTTGCAGTTTCCATCAGATTTCAAAGTCTGATGACTAATTTTTCATGACCACCGCAGCGCAGGTTATCCTGTTTAACAAAGAAAACAAGTTGCCAACATTCACCATCTACAGCTGGAACCGCCATGAACGACAGCCAGTGCCCACGCTGCCGCACTCCCAACCAGTGTGCGATCGCCAGCGGCCAGCCTGCACAAACATGCTGGTGCATGCAATTACCAACCCACCACGCAGAAAAAACCTCGCCAACAACGGTATCTTCACTTGATCCGGCCGCGTGTTTCTGCGAAAAATGCCTTCAGGAAATTCGACAATCTCAAGGTCAACAATGAACCAACAACCACTTCATCCACCATTTCTGATGCTATTGGATGGCCTCAAGCTCGTCACACGACCAGGCTTGCGGCGCTATGTGATGATTCCACTGGCGATAAACCTAATCATTTTTGCATCCATGTTTAGCTGGGGCATAGATCTTATTGGTCAGTGGCAACAGGATATTTCAGCCTGGCTGCCAAGTTGGCTTAGCTGGGCAAGCTATATTCTCTGGCCCGTTTACGCCTTGGCCTTCTGGCTGTTTCTTTCATACGGTTTTATTACATTGACCAATATTATCGCCTCCCCCTTCAACGCATTGCTATCGGAGAAGGTTGAGGGGCTAATGGGCTATCCGACCAATGATGTCTCTGGGTTGAAGGCATTCATGGCAATGGTGCCGAAAGCCGTTATGCGAGAAATCCAAAAGTTTGTGGCCAGTCTCAAATGGCTAGTATTAATGATTGTGCTGTTGTTTATACCCGGCCTCAATATACTGACGATACTCATCAGTGGCTGGCTGATGGCCATTCAATATTTGGATTATCCGGCCGATAACCATGAAGTGCCTTTTAAACGATTGCTCAACACCATGGGCAAAGATCGATTCCCAGCCTGGGGTTTTGGCCTTTCTATCAGCTTAGTGAGCATGATTCCGCTAGCGAACCTAGTTATTGTTCCCGCTGCAATCTGTGGTGCAACTTGCCTATGGCACGAGAAATACCATATCCCGGCCAAAGCTGACTGAACAAAAAACCTGTTTCAACAGACCTAAAAAAGGCCCTTACGGGCCTTTTTTAGGTCTCACTGAAAACCACTCACATCCGCCTTTAGTTATCTTCGCTGCGAATTCTGAACCAATAATCAATACTCGTATAACGGCCGCCACCAGTGAATAGCAGAACCAACAACATCAATAGATACGTTGCGCCAAACTCCACCCCATTATTGAGAATCGTAATCGGGCCACTGGACGTCAGCCAATCGTAATTGCCGTTTTGTTGCAGTATTTCAACAATCCGCTGCTTCTTATCCACTGCTTCCATCACACGCTCATTGGCCAACCAACTGCTTGCATCAGAGATGGCTAACCAACCGTTTGGCAAATGCACCGTAAAAATCGCCACAACCATGGTAACCATCAAAGGAATCGAAAAGAGGCGAACCGCAATACCCGGGATCAGACAAATCCCACCGACTAGCTCTGAACCTGCTGCCAACACAACCAGAAATTCTGGAAATGGCAGGCCTAAACCCCAATCCGGGTTTCCAAACCATTCAACGGTTCCGTCAAACGCAATAAATTTGTTATAGCCGCCTTGGATGAAAATCGGCGCAAGGTACAAACGCAGCAGCAGAGGGGCCACGCCATCGAGAGGTTTCAGGCAACGTAAAAACTGTATATAGGCATTCCGTATTGCATCCAGCATGGCGACAACGCTCCGTGTATTCGGCAAATTATTCCTTAAGGTATAGCACGGCTTACTTTTTCATGGTGCAGAAGTTATGCATCAACACTTGCCACAGACCGGGCAATCCGGGTCGCGACTCAGGCGCAGCTGACGCCACTGAAACGAAAACAAGTCGCCTACCAGCAATTGCCCAGGCGTTACCTGACCGTAATCGCTGATTAACTTAATGGCTTCAAGTGCCTGCATGCTGCCAAAGATTCCAACCAACGGTGCGAGCACACCGTTTTCAGAGCAATTCGGAGCTCCATCGCCTGCATCTTCACTGTATAGGCAACGATAACACGGGCTCTCAGCATTTCTTGGATCGAACACAGCTAGCTGCCCTTCTGCTCTCACGGCAGCGGCACTGACCAACGGCACGCCGGCTTGCCAAGCAATCCGATTAACTAGAAAACGGGTGGCAAAATTGTCTGAACAATCCAGTACGACATCCACCTGCGGAATCCAATGTGTCGCCAAGTCACCGGTTAAACGTTCGGCAAGGCAAACCAGATCTATATCCGGATTCAACGATTTTAACGTCATCGCCAACGAGTCGACCTTGTCCCTGCCAACCTGATCATCACCATGACCAATCTGACGCTGCAGATTAGTTGCATCCACATGGTCATGGTCAACCAGCACCAACCGCCCCACACCAGCGCTAGCCAAATACATTGCAGCCGGACACCCTAAACCACCCGCACCAACGATCATAACCGAGGCATTCAGCAGGGCTTCCTGACCTTCAATATCAAAGCCATTCAGCATGATATGTCGACTGTAACGCAGTAACTGCTCGTCATTCATTGCAAGACCTCGTCTGTGTCGTCGTATTAACTAACATTCACCGGGCCAATAACCCCAAGTAAATCGGTCGTTATTGCCGTAGTCCTTATCGCACCGTACATCGCTAAAACCTGCAGACACAAATATCTCGTTCACATCATCGGCTTGATCATAACCGTGCTCAATAAACAAACGGCCACCGGCGTGCAAGCAGCGTTGCGCGCCCGCGACCAACTGGCGAATATCAGCAAGCCCGCGCCCTTCAGCAACCAGTGCAGAATGCGGTTCGTACTGCAGAGAACGTAAATGAGGGTCATCATCTCGGATATAAGGCGGATTGCTGACAATCACATCCAGACTTTGCGGCGCGATCGCATCCAGCCAACTGCCTTGGAATGCGCGAACAGGTACTCGCAACTCAGTAGCATTCATACAAGCAATCGCGAGCGCATCAGCGCTCAGGTCTGCCATCCATACATCCCAGCGCGGGCACTCGCTTTTCAGGGCTAAGGCTATCGCCCCCGTACCGGTGCCAAGATCAAGAACACGCAAAGCATCATTCGGGGAATAACACGCCAGCACCTGTTCAACCAAATGCTCAGTATCTGCGCGTGNAATTAACGTTGCGGAGGACACTTTGAGATCCAGCGTCCAGAAACCTTGGTAGCCCAGAAGATAGGCGACCGGCTCGCCCTGACATCGCCGTTGAAGCAATGGGGCCAGCGAATGGATTTGAGCATCCGTGAGTGATTTATCAGACCATGCCATCAGGTAACTGGCATTGCAATCGAGTACGTGCTGCAACAACAAACTGGCATCCAATTCCGGGGAATCATCAACCCCGGCACGCACTAGTTGTTCAGATGCATGTGCCTGCCATTCGCGGATTAAAGGCAATGCCATAATCAATCATCAGCCGACATGGCCGCCAACTGATCTGCCTGATATTCCCGCCGCAAGGGGTCAACCACCACGGACATATCACCCTGCATAATTTCATCCAATTTGTAGAGCGTCAGATTGATTCGATGATCAGTCACTCGCCCCTGTGGATAATTGTAGGTACGGATGCGTTCTGAGCGATCACCGGAACCAACCAGGCTCTTTCGTTCATCGGCCTGCGCCTTGGCGGCTTCGTCTTCAGCACCTTGCATCAATCGAGCTTGCAAGAGCGACATCGCCCGAGCACGGTTTTTATGCTGTGATCGTTCATCCTGACATTCCACAACAAGCCCTGATGGAATATGGGTAATACGAATAGCCGAATCGGTTTTGTTAACGTGCTGACCACCCGCACCCGATGCTCGATAGGTATCAATGCGCAGGTCTGCCTTGTTGATTTCAACGGCATCGACCGAGTCCGGCTCGGCCATGACCGCGACGGTACAGGCGGATGTATGAATCCGGCCTTGAGATTCAGTTTCCGGTACACGTTGAACGCGATGCGCCCCAGATTCAAATTTCAAACTGGCGTAAACATCCGCACCTGCGACGCGGCTAATCACTTCTTTATAACCGCCGTGCTCACCTTCGCGAGCGCTAACGACTTCAACTTTCCATCCCTGATTTTCTGCATACCGAGAATACATACGGAACAGGTCACCAGAGAATATCGCGGCCTCATCACCGCCGGTTCCAGCGCGAATTTCCAGATACACGTTGTGGCTATCGTTGGGGTCGGTCGGAATCAGCAAATGCTGCAACTCAACTTCCATTGACGCTTTTTCAGACTCGGCAGCTGCAAGTTCATCCTTGCCCATATCGCGCATATCCGGATCATCATCGTCTAAAAGTACCTGCGCCTCATCAATGTCCGCCAGGGTTTGTAAGTAACGAGCAAAGGCCTGAGCCACCGGCTCTAACTCAGCGTATTCTTTCGACAGGCCGCGAAACTTATCCTGATCGCTGATGATCTCGGCATCGCCCAGCAAATGACCGACTTCATCGTAGCGGTCAGCTAGGGTCTCGAGTTTTATACGTATCGACTCTTTCATGGTTTTATCCGTCAGAATCTGTGTTCTGACTGAGGTGTTCTTGTAAATCAAACAGGCCGGCAAATTCCGCGACTGTTTGGTCCTGCCCGGCTTGGCCGGCTTTTTTGAGATTGGCCGACGGGGTATGTATCAGCTTATTGGTCAACAAACGCCCCAGGTTTTCAATCACCTGCTCCGCATCCTGACCGTTGGCGAGTTGCTTCAGCGCTTTCGCCACTTCTTGATCACGTGTTTCTTCTGCTTGTTGCCGGTATGCACG
This sequence comes from BD1-7 clade bacterium, assembly GCA_902705835.1. Taxonomy (NCBI): domain Bacteria; kingdom Pseudomonadati; phylum Pseudomonadota; class Gammaproteobacteria; order Cellvibrionales; family Spongiibacteraceae; species BD1-7 clade bacterium. The sequence goes on along the minus strand of CACSIN010000001.1, from coordinate 842,471 downwards.
AATAATCGGTACCACCTGATTCGCGCGCTCGCTGCTGGCATAGTCATCAACCCCCTGCTTGAGAATGATGTCTGCTTTAACAACTTCGTTCTGACGCGCCTTTTTGTTTTCGCTAATGATATCGCCGAGGTCATCAACGGTATAAAGGTAAACATCGCGTAGATCCCCAACTTCGGGCTCAATATCTCGCGGCACGGCAATGTCGACCATAAATATCGGCCGATGTTTGCGCTTTTTGATGGCACGTTCAACCGCACCTTTACCCAGAATCGGCAACTGTGAAGCGGTTGATGAAATAACAATATCAACGTCCTGCAAACGATCAGGAATATCCGACAACAAAATGGGCTCTGCGCGGTATTGGCTAGCGAGTTGCTCAGCCCGTGCCAGCGTGCGGTTGGCAACGATCAGGCTACCCACTCCCTGCTCCAACAAATGGCGGGCAACCAAATCAATGGTTTCACCCGCACCGATCAACAGCGCCTTAGTCGAAGAAAGATCGGAAAAAATGCGTTGCGAAAGGCTAACCGCGGCAAACGCAACCGATACCGGGTTTTCACCAATCGCGGTTTCGGTTCGAACGCGCTTGGCATAATTGAACGTATGTTGCAGCGCGCGATTAAGATCACGGGAAACCGTGCCGGCTTCTTGCGCTACGGCATAGGCTGACTTCATCTGCCCAAGAATTTGAGGCTCACCCAACACTAGCGAATCCAGTCCGGCCGCCACTCGCATCATATGAGCAATGGCTTCACTGCCCTGATAGGAATAATGGGTGGAAGACAACGATGTCGGCTGTAAGGCATGAAAATGCGCTAACCAATGAAGAATCTCGTCGCCAGCCTGCTCTGTACCGCTGGCAATAATCTCAGTGCGATTGCAGGTTGATAAAATAACGGCGCCATCCAGGCCAGATTCACGACATAATGAATGCAAAGCCGACACCATCTGTTCAGGAGCAAACGCGACCTTTTCGCGGATCTCCACACTGGCGGTGTCGTGATTAATGCCCAAGGCGATTAAAGCCATTACCTGCGATATACCTGCTCAAAAAGCGCTATTCTAGCAAGTTGACTGCCTTTAGCGAAGCCAAATACAGCCAATAAGCATCATAACTGCGCTTATTCCCATTATTATGTTTTGATCTTATAACCCACGTTTACGATGCTAAACTTGTTCTTACGCCGTACAAATATTCAACTGCTTTCGTTGTATCTCACACCAACCGGCAACCGAAATGGCATGCGAAACCCCGGCTGTAACGAATGCTGTAACCACACCTCTGCGGTGCCTGCTTTGCTGCATCATCCTGCTATTTACGGATATCATCGATGCAAAAAACAGCCCATCTCCCTCCCACGCATCCGAACACGCCATGCTCGGCACACTGGTGGCAGAATTCTCGCTCCACCGCGAAGATTACACACAAGCCCTTGATGCGTATTTTGCACAAAGCCTGACACAGAATAGCCCGTATCTGGCTCGACGAGCGACGCGGCTGGCACTTTATCAGGATCGGCCACTGCTGTTAATGCAAGCGGCGACACGCTGGCGAAATCTAGCGCCGAACGATGCCGAGGCCTACTTTTACTGCGGCGTGGGTTTTGCCTACAACAAAAAAATCACTCTGGCACTGGATAGCATGCGCCACGCGCAGCAGCTAGGCCACCCCACCGATTTTACGCGCATTGTTAATATTGCGGTGCGTAATGACATTGCGCTGGATCAAGTTTACGAATCTCTACTGATTTATACCGCCGCGACACCGACAAGTGCAGACCTACGCCTTGCCATCGGATTATTTTATCAAGCATCTGGCAACGTTGCGGCAAGTAACCACCATCTCGACAAGGCGGTTACCTTCCATGGCGGCAACAGCAATATTCTAGAATTAGCTACGCAGGTTTACTTACGGCAAGGCAACTCAGAGGGTGCGCTGAGAGCCATGCAACAAGCGACAGACCTTGATCCTTACGATTTTAACCAACGCTTGAAATATGCCTTTTTGGCCAGTAAGTTTGATCGCCCATTAGCACGTCGCCAATTTGAATTTTTACTCACACTCAACCCAGGACATGGCCCGGTCGTGATGAATCTTGCGCTGCTGAATTTACAAGACGACAACTACGAAGAAGCCCGCAAACTGCTTCGCCACCAACTCCAGATCAACTTCAAACCGGATAGCGCCCATTATTACCTCGGCCAGATAGCGATAAGCGACAATAACCTCTCCGATGCGGCCCATCATCTAACACATATTCAAAGCCCACGAGAACCTAATAAACTCACCCTTCAGTTAATACAAATCGAAACCGACCTGCATCGATGGCGTGACGCTGAAATACGCGTTCAGCAAATGAAAGACCGACTTCATCAACAAGGCACATCCGCCTCGGTACAAAATCGCTTGGCTTTGCTTGAAGCCCGCCTGATGAACAAACAGGGCAAAACACAATATGCACACGATATATTGAGCTACGCTATCCAGCAGTCGCCCGATGCAAGCCTATATTTACAGCGCGCCGCATTAGCTCGTCAGCTCGGTGATCACACCAACCAGGAGAAGGATCTTTTGGCCGCCACACAAGACACCATGCCTAAAAATGACGCCAAGGTGCAGGCAATGCATCAGCTGGCACTGCTATTTGCCACCCAAGGCAGAGAGCATGATGCGCTCGACCTACTAACAAAGGCTTATCAGCACGCCCCAGACAATACCGCCGTGCTGGACAGCCTCGGATGGGTGCTATACCGTATGGGTCAAATCGATCAGGCTCTCGGGCTGTTGCAAGATGCCATGGCACGCCAGCCCAATGGCAGAGTGGCAGCAAACCTGGGCGAGATTTTATGGCGTATTGGACGAAAAAACGAAGCAACACAGATTTTCCGCGATGCGCTGCTCGAAACCCCTGATCACGAACACTTACAAGAAACGATCAAACGACTCAATGTACCACTCTCGCCTCCACATACGGCCTGACATTATCCATCGCTATGGCTCATTACTGCGCTGGAGTTTACTACTCGTCGTTTTTGGCCTTAGCGCATGCGCGACACCCCCACTAACATCAGACTTCGACAACCCGGACTGGCAAGTTTCTGGGAAAATCGGCATTCGTGAAACCGGAAGCAGCACAACGTCTGGAATTTTTCAGTGGAGCCAGCAAGCCGATGCGTTTGCGATCTATGTGTACAGTGGATTTGGCCAACTGCAATTCACCTTGATCGGCGACCATCGCTATGCCCGCATCGAACGCGCCGACGGTTATATTGAATCTGCCCCCTCTGCACAAACACTGCTGCAATCGCTAACCGGCTGGTCCTTTCCCATCGAAAATACCTATGCCTGGCTCAACGGCCAAACCACAGGTAATGAAACCGACATCACTTATAACGCCAACCAACAACTCAGCGGCTTTCGCAGTGGCGAATGGCAAATCCAACTCAGCCGATACCAGCCTATTGGCGATCGCCAATTACCCGCGCGCATTCGTTTAATGAACGAAGCCCTCACTGTTACCATCATTGTTAAAGAATATGTCGACGCTCCCAAGCTTTGAATTAACCCTGCCCGCCCCGGCCAAGATCAATTTATTTTTGCATGTCTGCGGGCGACGCAATGATGGCTATCACAATTTACAGACGGTTTTTCAGTTTCTAGATTTCTGCGATACACTGCATTTTCGCACACGTCAGGATGCCGAGATTCATATTACGCCCGAACTTGCTGGCATCCCACAACGGGATAACCTGATCGACAAAGCTGCACGGCTTTTGAAAGAAGCCTGCGGCATCAAAGCCGGCGCAGATATTTATGTAGAAAAACGCCTCCCCATGGGCGGTGGCATTGGCGGCGGCTCGTCAAACGCAGCAACTACCCTCCTGGCATTAAACCACCTATGGGGTTGCAACTTATCTACCGATGAATTGAAAGAAATTGGCGTAAAGCTGGGGGCAGATGTACCGATTTTTATCCACGGGCATGCCGCTTGGGCAGAAGGAATTGGCGAGGAACTCACCAACCTCGAGCCTCGCCAACCTTGGTACCTTCTGATTGTTCCGCAAGCCCATGTTTCAACTGTAAAAATATTTTCACATTCGTTGTTGACACGTAACACGAAAATCATGAGAATAGCGGCCTTTCTTGAGCAGGATGACTCAGGGTTGTTCAAAAATGATTGCGAACAGCTCGTCAGAAAACTCCATCCAGAAGTTGATAAAGCATTGATTGCATTATCAAAGTTTGGAAGATCAAGAATGACAGGTACAGGTGCCTGTGTCTTTGCTACCTTTGATAGCAAAGAAGATGCCGAACAGGCATATGGTGAATTAAGTAGTCAGTTTGAGTGCTATGTTTGCCAAGGACTCAACCAATCACCTGTAGCATCTATGTTAGATGCATGTTAACATGGAAAAGCTTTTTACTGGGGTGTCGCCAAGCGGTAAGGCACTGGGTTTTGATCTCAGCATGCGTAGGTTCGAATCCTGCCACCCCAGCCACTTTATTCTTCTTTCTGAACCTTCTATGACGACCATCAACCAGGTAACAACCTGATTTTTGCTGCCATTCGCTACTATGTTCAAGGTTCAAAAAATCATTCATAATGCCCCACTGTCAAACATGACAACTGACGCCTATACAGCTGTCAGCGTCTTTGTATTGGCCGAAACCCAACCCAATTGTTCGCCAGAGATCCCGCAGGTGCCAACATGTCAAAAATGATGATTTTTACAGGTAATGCTAACCCTGACCTCGCCCACAAGGTGGTCGAGCAATTGCATATGAGCATGGGTGACGCAACCGTTGGTAAGTTTTCCGATGGCGAGATCACTGTGGAAATCAATGAAAACGTGCGAGGCAAAGACGTTTTCATCATTCAGTCGACCTGCCAACCAACCAACGACAATCTGATGGAATTGATTGTTATGGTTGATGCCATGCGTCGCGCATCAGCACAACGCATTACCGCGGTAGTACCCTACTTTGGCTACGCCCGCCAAGATCGCCGCGTACGCTCTGCACGTGTACCCATTACTGCAAAAGTTGTTGCCGATATGATGGTTGCCGTTGGCGTCGATCGCGTATTGACCGTTGATCTACATGCAGAACAAATTCAAGGGTTCTTCGATGTCCCTGTCGACAACGTATATGGCTCGCCAGTACTGATTGATGACATCAACACACAGAGCTACGACGATTTGATGATCGTTTCGCCTGATATCGGCGGCGTTGTTCGCGCCCGTGCTGTTGCCAAACAACTCAACGATCTTGATCTGGCCATCATCGACAAACGTCGCCCGAAAGCCAATGTCTCTCAAGTCATGCATATCATTGGCGACGTTAAAGATCGCACCTGTATTTTGGTTGATGACATGGTCGATACCGCCGGCACCCTGTGCAAAGCAGCAGACGCCCTGAAAGAGAACGGCGCAAAACGTGTTGTCGCTTACTGTACACACGCAGTTTTATCCGGCGCAGCCATCGACAACATCAACAACTCCCAGCTCGATGAACTGGTTGTTACCGACACCATACCGCTGACACCCGCAGCACTGAACTGCACACGCATTCGACAGCTGACCATGGCAAACGTCTTGGCTGAATCCGTTCGACGCGTGAACAACGAAGAATCGATCAGCGCTCTCTTCGACTGATCAAGATACAGTGATACCCAAAGCCCGCTACTGCGGGCTTTTTATTGCCTCGCGTTTGCACCCCACTGCAACTTTCACACCCTTCTCTCCGGTTATTCACAAATCAGCCTGTTAATTGCACAAAATTCAACCATATCAGCTTGTCTATTACGATTAACACTGCGATAATTTGCGCCCTGATTTTTCCGTTGGAATCCTGGTCGCGGGTACTAACGGAGCAACCCTTAAGGAGACAATCATGTCTAAACAAATCACTATTAATGCTAAAGCCCGTAACGATTTAGGGAAAGGTGCGAGCCGCCGCCTACGTCTTACTGGCGAAGTTCCTGCAGTTGTATACGGCAGCGGTGAAGCGCAATCTTTGTCACTGATCCACAAAGATCTGTGGAAAGCACAAGAAGCTGAGCACTTTTACGCCAGCGTTCTGACTCTGGACATCGACGGCAAAACCACACCGGTTATCATCAAAGACCTGCAACGCCACCCCGCTAAAAACGTTATCATGCACGCTGATTTCCAGCGCGCTGAAGGTGACACTATCATCGAAATGAACGTTCCGCTTCATTACACCAACACCACAACCTGTGTTGGCGTAAAAACCCAAGGCGGTAGCTTGGAACTCGATGCCAAACTGGTTCACATTGCTTGTAAAGCCAAAGATCTGCCAGAATTCCTGGAAATCGACATGCTTGAGCGCGTAGTTGGCGACATCATCCACCTTTCTGACATCAACTTCCCTGAAGGTGTTGAGTCTACAGACCTGCGTCTGGGTGCTGATCACGATCTGCCTCTGGCAAAAGTTACAGCTGCACGCGGCTAATTCGCCCGTTAGAGTGGAGTAGCAGGTGAGCAACCTGAAACTGATTGTAGGCCTGGGTAATCCCGGGCCTTCTTATGTTGAAACCCGACACAATGCCGGTCAATGGTTTGTGGAAGACATTGCGCGTACGCATAATATTCCGTTAAAAACCGAGGCCAAGTTTTACGGGTTAACCGGCGTGGGCAACATTCACGGCCAGCAAGTACGGCTACTGATACCCACAACGTTTATGAATCTCAGTGGCAAAGCGGTTGCAGCGCTGGCTAATTTCTACAAAATTGCCCCTGAAGAAATACTCGTCGCACACGATGAGCTGGATTTTCCCCCAGGCACACTACGCGTTAAAAAAGGCGGCGGCCACGGCGGTCACAACGGCCTACGCGATACCATTGCTGCACTGGGTAACAACAAAAACTTTCACCGACTACGTATTGGCATCGGCCACCCTGGCAGCGCCAAAGAAGTCTCGAATTACGTGTTGAAGAAAGCACCACCCAAAGAACACGAACACATCATGGCCACGGTTGACGAAGCCGCCCGCTACTTGCCCGAGCTACTCGCCGGCGATTGGCAAAAAGCCATGAACCACTTACACAGTTTTTCAGCATCCTGATCAAAAGGAAAACACCATGGCTATCAATTGCGGTATTGTCGGTCTACCTAATGTGGGTAAATCTACGTTGTTTAATGCCCTGACCAAAGCCGGTATCGATGCGGAGAATTTTCCCTTCTGTACCATCGACCCAAACGCCGGTGTTGTTTCGATCCCTGATCCGCGCCTGAACAAACTAGAAGCGATCGTTAGCCCCGAGCGTACAATTCCAACCACCATGGAATTTGTCGATATTGCAGGTCTTGTTGCCGGTGCATCCAAAGGTGAAGGCCTGGGCAATAAATTCTTGGCGAACATCCGTGAAACGGATGCTATTGCCCATGTGGTTCGCTGCTTTGAAGATGAAAACGTTATTCACGTTGCGTCTAAAATCGACCCAGCATCCGACATCGATGTTATCAACACTGAATTGGCATTGGCCGATCTCGAAAGCGTTGAAAAACAGCTACAGAAATATACCCGCACAGCAAAAAGCGGCGACAAAGAAGCCGTTGCCATGAAAGCCCTGCTGGAAAAAATTCAACCACACCTAGACGAAGGCCAACCCGTTCGCTCTCTCGAGCTGGATGACAATGAACGCGATCTGGTCACGCAACTGCACCTGCTAACTGTTAAGCCGACCATGTATATCGCCAACGTTGACGAAGAGGGTTTTGAAAACAACCCACATCTAGATGTGGTGCGTAAAATTGCCGAAGACGAAGCCGCTGTTGTTGTGGTTATCTGCAACAAACTCGAAGCCGAAATTGCTGAACTCGAAGACGAAGAACGCGACGAATTCCTAGCTGATCTTGGCATGGAAGAACCCGGATTGGATCGCGTTATTCGCGCCGGCTACGAGCTTCTTGGCCTGCACACTTACTTTACCGCTGGTGTTCAAGAAGTACGTGCCTGGACAGTGAAAAAAGGCGCTACCGCACCGCAAGCTGCCGGCGTTATTCACACTGATTTTGAAAAAGGTTTTATCCGCGCAGAAGTGGTTGCCTATGATGATTTCGTTGCAGGCAACGGCGAATCTGGCGCCAAAGAAGCCGGAAAATGGCGCTTGGAAGGTAAAGATTATGTGGTTTGCGACGGCGACGTTGTTCATTTCAGATTTAACGTTTAAGTGCTTGACAACAAACAATAAAGCGTAGAAAATGCGCACCTCTTTTGGCAAGGTAGCTCAGCTGGTTAGAGCACATCACTCATAATGATGGGGTCGGCGGTTCGAATCCGCCCCTTGCTACCATTTTAATCAATGACTTACGTTGATTTCTTCAAAGTGTCTTAGTAACCGTTACTACACGGTTACTACACTCTTCCTTGATATATACCGCATCAGTCTATCATTCTATAAGATAAGCTATACCAATCTCAATGATCCCAAAGCCAGATTACTTACTTTGCATACGCATAGTCGTTATTCGTATGGAATACATGCTAGCAAATGAAAGACTACTCCTTATCGAACACTGAATTCATCGATTTTGTTAAGTACGTTAGAAAACGAGCAAGGAATACGCTCAGTAGCGATACAGTGCAGCAATTGGAAGAAACGTTTTACTATGTATGCAGAAACCGGGAAAACATCCCAGATTCCGGCACACACCCAATAAGATCACTTCTATCGTCCCAAGAAGAATTCCAAGTTTGGGTAAACTTTACTAAATCCCGATACAAAGCAGATCACGAACACTACTTCTGTGTCGCCCTTGAAAATCTTAATCATTTACAAGACGAGTTTTTTTTAAACACGAGCCCGCCCCCCAAACTCATTCCAGCCAATTACTTGGATAGGCTTAGGCGTTTTCGTTTAAGACAGGAACACTCCGCGCATCAAAGGACAAACCATCCTCACCTAGAGCCTGAATATAACCTCGCATTAGAGTCTCACAGAATCTTGATCTCAGCATTTCGTGCGATTGTGAAAAATGCCCCTTCGAAGAACGCGCCCGGCATAAAAATAGTGAGGGGAGAAAAAGGGAGAAAAACTTCCATGCCATTAACTCACCTTTGGGTGCTCTTTGGATATTTACAATCTAAAGAGGATGAGCATCAAAACCTATTAGAAAGGCTTATTGCACATACTAACGAAGATTCTAACTCAAGAGATGAGGCCATCATATTAACTGGCAGTGAAATCAAGATCGTACATACCTTTTCAACAAATATGAGACAGTGGCGCTCACGCAACGCACCAACAATCGCCCAGCACTTAGCATCCGCTCTATTTATTGAGCTATCTAACCAAAACATACTGGGATTTAACTCAGACAACCTCCTACTAGATCAGTCCCTAAAAAAAGACTGGTTTAGATATATTTCAAAAGAATTCCCTAAAGCGTGACGAATGTATGTATGGCAGAGACAGGCACTCTGGCATAGCTACGTACTTCCTACATATATTCCCAACACAGGAAAGAGCAAAACTACCCTTCAAAAAGCCTCACTAAAAACAGTTCAATTAAAAGGCGAAGATGTCTCCAAATCAATCCACCGGAGACAATTCATGTCATTTCCAGAATTACTAACGACCCGACAGGCAGCAGAGCTATTGGGTGTTTCAGCTGCAACTTTAGCTACTTGGCGTTCAACCAAGGCCGTTAATATCCCTTTTACTAAAATTGGCAATTCCATCAGGTATATACGGGAAGATCTCATCTCGATGATCAGAGAAAATAGAGTTCATACCGACGACTAACAGTAGCTATTGTCCACTAGCACACTGAAACCACTTCCCCCAGCCTAACCCGAATATGCACTTGAAACTGCATATTCGAGTCATTTGGAAAAATATGATGAACCAAGATAAATCAACGCACTGCATAATCGATACCATAAGTTCTGGCTTAGATTTGGACTGCACCAGTGACAACAACACATTCGATCAAGCAACACTCGCCGTGGAAAAATTAATGGTCGAACTAAAAGAGAAAAAGAGAAAACGAATAGAGGTAAACTATTCATCCATTCTTACCGAACTAACAACTCCTGCAATCTATGAAGTAACAGTTTCAGATAAGGAACTGAGCTCATACAAAAAGAACAGCGGGAATATCAGTGTTGTGTTGAACGTAAAGCTGCTAAACACCATAGGATTATCACTAAGCACTAGTGTTTCTATATCGCTCTATCCAAATATCCATAGTTTATCGAGCACAAAACGAATCGAGATTCGGGCCAACCCCACCTCACTAATGACAGGTAACAACCTACTCCCACTCGATTATTCACAATGTACGAATCCAAAGTTATCTAGGCTCGACCTCTATAGGCTGCCCTTTCAGACACCGTTCATATTCGTCGCCGACTTACTTCAACTTCAGTGGAGTGAGAGCGAACTTGAAAACATATTTAGTGGAAAGACTACGACCTCAAATTTCCAGTGTGCATTTTATACACAGCTACCATCGTCGGCACTGAAGGAACCCTACCTTCTCATGTTGTACAAACTTTATGAGCTTGGGGACTACGATTATCAGCACCTATATCGAGTGAGAGATTTCTTGGGACTATCCAAGGCACACCTAGCTAGGTACACAGAAGTGAAGCACGACAATGAAAATAAAGAAATTCTAACGTCGATTATGTTATGCGCTATCGATACCAGCAACCACAAGAAGTTTACGCTCGATCTCTATGACAAACACTCATGGACAAAAAATCGAATAAACAATGAAGATGCACAAGTCGAATACATGAACTCAATTAGCTGGTGTGCCGATTTGATACGCCTTGACTGCAATCTTCACTTACCAGCACTCAAAAGATTGCTGCGGAAGTCTGGCGTAAACATAGAACACGGTGGCAAGAGTATCCGAACAAGTTCACTAGTCTCTGCATTTGAAGCATTGGACAAGCTGCATCCAGTAAAAAACACCACCGCGCAATATATAGGCTTAGTCAATTGGCTAGATGCAGACGCAATAAACTACTACACATGCTTTAAAACTCTACACACCTACATAAACAGTGTTCTAACCCCTGGCGTTGATAACACCCTCACAATATTTCTAGAGAGCGAAAAAGGGAAAAATAGTAAAAATAAGAAACGTCGAAAAGCTATCGAGTTGCTAGAAAAGCAATGGCTTGACGAACCCAAGCGGTATGCTGCTAAATCAATTGTTCAAGAAAAGGCAGATTTGTCTGACCGTGAATGGAAAGCTCTACGCAAAGACATCATCTCTGCGGGGCTATCTACTCACATTCCATTCGCAGCGCTTGAACGTATACAACAGGATACCGACACATGGGGCATGAATACCAATGAATCAGCACTTTACGGGAAACTCAGTGGCCAAGTAATCGAACTTTCTACACAACAACAAACAGAAATACTCAAAGAGCAAACTAGGCGTGCAAATTCCCGTAGAGACAAACTGAAACGCCAAGCTTTTTTTCGATCAGAAGAGATTCTTTCATTTGTAGGATCCGTGTCCAAAGGCAATTATTTGATAAACCCGCCTCCCTTAACACCATCATTTAAGCCCGCCCAGAAAGTGAAACCAGTGAAAAAACTAAAGAAGAGAAAATCAACTCTACGAAATAGACCATTGAAGCTCAAAAACAAAAGGAGAACAGGAGGCACTTAACGATCTCAGCTCTCACTTCTTAATAAAGTACAGAGACGTAGGCAATAGGGTTCGAGACTTGGTTTCGAACCTTGTTTTTCTCACAAGTTGCTGACCGTAGCTATCCGCAAAAAATGCCGTACGAGTTGTCATTCTGACAACCACCGTCCAATGGTACTCATCCCCCCAAATAATCACCCCACCATTGTCCACCCACTCTTTTGCAGCAGACCACACCGTGTCAATATCAACATTTGGATGATGATAGAATGGCCTAGAGAGATGCAAATCGTACTGATTAATGACTGATTTCCTGAGAAGCCATGAGAGCTGCTGACAAGACGTTCCAGATGATAGTAGGGATAATAGATCCCAATGACGCGAAAACTCCTCAATGAGCCCACTGAAGAGCCCTACATTCTTCTTCTCACTATGTGGTCCTGTCAAATAGTTAACGACATTAACAATGGCATATATGCCACATAGAGAGTCAAGATCTCCCTGAGAGAGCGGTGCGAAGCCCTCAGCCATATAATCCCCCAATATTGCTGACCCCTAGCTTCAGCAGAGGCCTCCACTAGATAACTCACGTGACAGTGCATAAATAACGCCGTAATCACAAACGCTACAGCCCCGACTGTTCAGATATGAGGATTGTAGTGTTGCAACAGCTACAACTGATTTACCGGCTGACGTACTACTCCTTGGAGAGTCGGAAAGTTGGCCGCCACGCCAATTGGATGCACGTCTTCCCCATTAAATTTAGTAATAGTCACGAATGATCCACCTTCGATTTTTGAGAAGTAGACAGCGATCTTGAAGCCCGGACGCACATAATCTACGGTGAACCCATCACCAAAGAAATCACTACTCATATCCACACTGCCATTCAAATCCATGTAACAGAGCAGCCGAGTCAAATCCATATCAATAAATTCAACTTGAGACTGAGTCCCCGTAAACATTGGAACTTTTATGTTTTTTTGCTCTTCAGAAAATTCCTTTATCTCAGAAGCACATCGGTCGATAGTTTCAGCGTCATACACGGTTCTTTCTGCTCCGATCACACTGAAACAGCTAACACTAAATCCGAGCACAATTAGTCTTTTTATTGTTGTCATACGAATCTCCTCTAGCCGCAACGGGACATAAACCACCCCTTCAGCTAGACCACTAAATTTAGAAGTTATTTGGCTACTCAAAAATCAACCAGAACCGGTTTTAGGGAATTTCAGCTAGCCAGTAGCGTCCTAACTTCGGTAGTCATGGCCAATTTGTGATCACTATAACTCCTTCCCATGGAAATGTCACTATTTCGTGACTGTCACTATTTCGAGACCCATCAAATTCTGATCACGTCTAGCGTGAAGCCATGATTAGTGAAGAATACATTACAAATATCGGCATCGTAATACGTGAAATGCGTGCAGCCAAAGGCTTAACACAGGTTGAGCTAGCCGAAGCCGCCGGGTTGTCACGCACCTACTTAACGATGGTTGAAAACGGGTCAAGGAATGCCCATATCAAAAATTTGGTGCTGATAGCTACCGCATTAGGCGTGCCAGTGTCCGAGCTATTTAAGAAAGCAGAAGAGAAGCACGTCGTATGACACTGACGCTAATCAAAGGAAAGGAAATGTACTTTGGAATTTAATAACTACTGTCGCACTTCAAACTTGATACTAAGCTTATTTTACTTGGTATTTACTATCCATGTAGTCCATTAAACCATTTAGTGCGGTGCTAACTATATCCATAGCTTCAATCAAATATTCATATTTAATGTCTAATTGCTGTGCATTGACAATAATACCACTTCTCCTATTTGCAATATCTATGATCTCATCAGTCTTTCCGTTAGGGAGAGATAGAAGATTACCGTTTGCATGAGCTATACAATTTCTAAGCTTGGTAATTTCAGACAGTGCCTGAATAGTCTTAGCATCAAACTTGAATTCATATCCAAGAATATGTGCCATATATTTGTTAAATTTCGACGAAAGAGAGTTCGCATTGATATCTTTCAATGCGAGAGGAGCACGTTCTTTTTTTTGGGCATACTTTAGTAACTGAGTGACTGAATTTTCATAAATCGTATAAATACTTACTAAATACGGAATCCTGATGATTCTTGGAATATGATCTTCAGCTAAGTCGTATATATATGAGTACTCATGAGATTCTGCACTAGAGTTAAAGTGCTTTTTTTCTTCAATTTTAACGTAGCTCTCACACACAGCTTTGATCCCTGCTTCCATCTGCGATAGATATTCACGTAAAACGATAAGCTCAACTCGAATCTGGATACTAGGTGAACTTAAATCTAGGTTAATTTGGACCATATTTCCCTCTAAGAATTAAACATAACCAAGGTGTGGAAAAGTAGTTTTTTACAAATATATCCGTCGCCTACACCCTGAACGCCTTAGTATGCGCCACATTCAAATACTAAGCGCGCACCAGCTCCAGCTCATGGGCTGAAACGTAATTCATGCACTACTTTCTATACACAAAGATAAACAGCTCGCTAACCAGCATATGATTCGTATATCTCGCCTAGTTTCTTACAAACATCAAGGAACTACGATTCCAAATGATTTAAGAATATTCCGAAAGTCACTGGAAAATTCAGGTGACAATATTTGATTATCGACATGACCACTGTAGTCTATTACATTGATATTCTTTGAAGGCAAATATTTCTCCGCACTATATTCCTCTTCTTTCAATGTCGCTGATAGTATTACTTGATTATCAATGCTTGAAAATACATCAAGCATTTGACTTTCTTTCCCACTTGAAATTTCTCCTTCTCGAAAAGCATCTATGATCAAAGGAAATTTATGATTAAAGTAACTACTGAATGCCATGAGTTTACAGAAATAGTAAAGCTGTTGTTCACTACCCGAATATGTTTGCCCCTGAACTGCAAAAACTCCCTTATACTCTTCAGATTTGCTCTGATCAACTTTGTTACCATACTTATTCATTAGAGTAGTGATAGTAGCAACAAACTCTTTCTGGGCTTGCCTATTCTCGCCTATATCACCTTCTTGAACCAATAGCTGAGCTGATATTTCCTCAATTTTCGAATCGATAGATACCAATTCATCATCCAACTTACTTCCGTCATTGAGCTGGTCGCGAAAGAGCATTATATCTCTCACCTTCGCGGGAGCGGTACTCACTTCTCTCTCCAAACTCAATTTTTCTGTTCTAAGTTCATTTCTAAGCTCTTCAATGATTTCTTCTTTTAATTTTATATCTTCCTTGATCGAAGAAAGCATAGAGCTTTTTACATATGAGTTTGTTAGTTCAAAATCGAAATTGCCATTTGTGTATACTATTCGCTCACTTCCACAATCACCACACTTTACCGACCCAACCTCGATTTTTCGGTTCAAGGAGTTAAGCTCTGTTAACAATGCTTCTAACTTGAACTTCCGATTAAGCTCTCTAGACAATGCTCTGTCTACTTCAGAAACCCTTAGACGAGCCTTCTTTATATCTGATTCTTTCCGTCTAACTTCTTCATTGTTAGAGCTCTGAAGTACTGTACGCCTTACTTCGGGATCGATATTTAATCGATTTATGTCCTTTGCTAATTGAGCCCTTTTATTTCGTTTATTCTTAATCCTGTCCTTTAAACTTTTAATTTCTTCCGAAGTTAGAACATTTCGACCAATACCTGCTAGAGCATAGAGAACATTCATAAAATCGGATTTATTATAGTACTTGGAAAAAGTACTTGAAGGGTCGCGTAGATCTTGCCCTACAAAGAAAAGTTCATAGAACAAACATGGATCAACTAGCTTTTGTCTATCTTTCTTGTATATTTCTGGCATGTTAGGGATATAAGTCTTAAGAGCATATTTAAATTCTGACACCGAATCAAAAGCTCGAATTCCGCCATCATCCCTAACGATAATACTTCTACCCTTCCGGATGAATTCTACATCATTCCCCCCAATCTCTATCTTAGAATAAAAATAGTAATCATTGAATGGAAAGCCAGCTGGAAATATTGGCTCATTTCCTAGTGAGTAGAGTATTCCTTGAAAAAGTAGCGTTTTTCCTTTGTTGTTGTCATTGCTAAAAATTATATTAACTCTATCCTGAAATCGAGATTCTATAAACGCTTTATCGATTGCTCCAAATGCTGCTTTTTTAACTTTCACTTGCTAGGCCATCCTTAATCATCGCAGAAAGAAACAATATCCCTTTTTCATCAAGATGGGATAAGCGATGCAGTATATTTATAGATAATGTTTCGATTATCTTCGGTAGTGGAATATCAGGGTTAGATCTTAGGCATGAAATAATATGTTCAAAGATATTCCAGAACTCTTTCTTTTGATTTTTGTCAAAAAATGCTTTACCTATCTGGGACTTTGACTCAAGGATAATATCTTGCAAATCTTGGAGGTCATAACTTTGGTCTTTGATAACTTCTAGAAATGATGGAGGCATCATTTTTTGATCAAATAAATCAACACCGACAAACCTATTTATTACCAGCATTTTAAGATCACCAACTTGAATATGACGGTCAAATTCCAATACATCTAATGGCTCGACAACTGTCATACCCTCAACTAATGAGTTCTTCTTTGCGCTCTGTAGGTTTCTTATTTCCCGAAATATCTCCTCATAAAATTTTTTATCTTTATCGCCCTGATGCCTAAACCGTACAATGTCCTTAACGTACGTTGCAGTGTTCTTCCTATCTTCGACCAAGATCACGATCCCGAGGAAATTATCAACCTCATGATCAGAATACGACTTCCCCTGCCTCTCTAGCTCTGTTACGAGCCCTTCATGAACTTTGACAGCTTGGTCTTTCTTAAAAGCAGAAACCTTGTAGGTGTGTTTATCATGCGCCTCTAGATATCGTCCGTTAAGCCTAGGCATAAAGAATATATATTCGAAAAAACACAGGTTCGATTGGTAGTTGTCGAATAGTGTGACAAGATATTTCCCAATTTTTCTAGGGGTTAACTTAGCTTCACCTTTAGACTGAACATCCCACAGTTTTTTGCCATCTTCATCTATCCCAGTGACATCGTTGAAACAATCAATTGCTGCCAAAGAAATTTCATTCCTACTTCGGGACTGCCCAATCAAATACAATAGTGATTTTGTCTCATATTCGGAAGCCTTTTGATTTGTTCGTTCAGTATTCCGAAATACATACATCCAGTAACATCCTTTTCTACGATATTTAAAGATCTTTCAGCCTGTAAACGCAATTATAACGCCACTCCAATGCAGAATAAGACGTTATTCTGCATTGGAGTGGACCTGTCCGGTGAAGTCGCTGCAAGCGGCGGAATGAAAAGCAGCAACTTGTTAGCCCGTATCTACAACTTGTGCTTCCATACCACCTAATAGCTTCTTTTCATTTTCAAAGAACCACTCTAGAGTCATGAATTCCAACCCAAGCCTACCTAAAAAGTGCTCTGAAACAATAGCTCTAAAGGGTTCATTACAGCCGTCTAGAGGTTTACTAAAAATAAAGGCCTCATATTCAGAAACATCTAAGTCATAGCCAATATTAGAAGCCATGTCTTTCAGTACAACGCTGCTAATTGTAACTAAAACATAAACATCCCCAGCTATAAATCTATATAGGTTGGTAGGGTCTTTAATTGATAAAACAAAGGGATAGTAATTATCCCAACGTTGTTCAGTTTTCGCTTGATTGAGCATGTACACAACCGGTTTCTCAAGACCTTCGAATATCTCATCGAAGTCCTTTTCATGATCAGTATTCAGCACGATGTAATGCAGACCTTTCTCGGGATTTAACTTCACATAAGGTCTGTCTTTGGATAGATCAAGAGCTTTATTGAAAGTCTCTCCATGGTGACGCTCTTCATTATACAGCTCAACACGCTGCATACCTTCAACCCCACCAACGTCTCCAACATCTTCCTCTAGATATTTATGAATCTTTCTAATGGATTCCAGCTGGCGCTCAACCCTCTTATTTCTATTTTTGCTACTTTTTACTTCGATGACCACAGGATCAGAGGCTCCAAGCAAGCATAAATCACCATGACGTATTACGTTTGTAAGATCGCATAGAACTGCTGGCACATTATTTTCGATCGCATCTATAAGAAAAGCCAGCTCTTGTTCAAGCCCATCCTTTCCACCGATATTCCCCGACGCCTGTTTGATTTCAGCCGTGTCGGCCTCATACAGGAATCGTTTAAGATTCCACTTACTTATGAACTTAAAAACCAAGCCGTCCCCGAAACACCGCCAAAGATAAAGGAGGTATTTATTACCTGCTATAGACTCCTTTCTTCTCTTAATTAGTTCCTTTACTGCTTTTGCTTCCCTTTTTCCCAAACACTTATCTCTTAAGCCACGCTTTAGAGACACAAGCTCATCTTTTCTTCGCTTTAATCTCTTTTCATCCCTAACGATTTGCTTAATAAGATAGGATTGAAAATCTAAGAGAGGCCGAAGATCAGAAGACTCAGGGTCTATGCCGTCTAGTTTATTTTTAAAGGCTAGAATACGTCTTTTATAGTATTTTATAAGGCTTAAATCTGAATCCATTTGATGGCCTAACTGAAGTGGTCAACTAATACAGGCCAGAGAAGGTCAAGCACACTCTCAGTGTGCGAGCGTGTCTAGCCTAGGTATATTCGCTCGCGGTAGCTGAAACCCAATACCGACCTACGTCTAACGAAGCCGCTATGATAATTAAATCCAATGATCGGTAGCTTATCATACTTGTAGCTGGACACACTATTGCAGCATGTTACGAGTAATAAAATCATCTTATACAAACCGCTGGGCTCTGCCGGGCAACCCGTAATTGGAGTAGCACCGCAAAACTGTAAATGGCACAAGCAACAAGAAATGACTTCGAGTATTAGTGTGTATGTACGTTGGAGATGTTAACCAAAAAATTCTCAGAGTCATAACGTCCAAATCACAGGCCACAGCGTAGCTACGGCCCTATGCATGCGTGTTGCTAACACTACAACTCTAGATGTGCTAACTCATCATCTATTATCTGCTCAGCTTTCTGTAATGCAGTAGCCAAGAAAGAGTAATAGATGTAATAGTCTGTTTCGGTGACCACTGAGCTAGGATTGTTTATGTAATCGAGGCACTGAGAAAAAGCGCGATGAGTTAGCCTGTAGTTTAAAACGTTTTCTGGCGAATCTTCCCCCTCAGAAGAACGAATTACCTCAGCTACTTCCTCTAACTGCCTCAGCTTGCCTTCGACAAAAACACGGGCAAATTGCGGATCGTGAGATATTTCTACGATCTTGTTAAACGAGTGATCTAAAAATGCTTTATTCATTGTTACTCCCTATAGTGTCAACAGTTAAACCTATTGAATCCGTCAGTGTATCTTTACACTATATATTTCCACAAGACTACCCTATTAACTAATCAAAAACATACGAAATACATAAGTGGGCACTAGCAACATACATTGACGGAGTGCCTGATCAAAATTTCCGAAGTTTTAATGATTAGCCCACAGAACAACGGTTTAAAGTCAAAGTTTCCACATATTTTAACTAATTATTATACCGCCAGCTAATGAGCATATATCCGTAAGTGCTCTAACACATAAGCGTATGTAGATACTGATAAAGACGATGCCTCTTACTTATTTGTTAAGTAAAGCTAACTAACTTCACAAAGCTCTATGAACAAATCAGCGATCTTTTGCACTGTCGGCCTTAGCCTCTCAATGTCGATCATTATATAACCCGCAGTGACATCTCCTGATGTATTGTGATTAAGAAGCCGCTTTAGGACATAGTGAGGAGTTTCCAAATTCTCAGCAGCAGTGATATAGGTACGTCGCAGATCATGCAACGTGAACTGAACCCCTGACGCCTCCCTGATTTTCTTTATCTGCTTCTTCGGTTCCTGCACGCTTGATCCGAAGACTTTACCCGGAAATACATACGTTTGACCGTTAGACTCATTCAATCTTCGCTCAAGCAATAAGTAAAGAGCTTCTGATAGGGGGATTTCCAGTGGTTCATGGTTTTTAGTATCTGTAATACACACACTCTTATTCTGCATGTTTATATCTGACCACTTCAGCGTTGATGCTTCACGCCGTCTCATTCCCGTTAATAATACGAATATCAGATAATCACTGACCGTTGCTGCGAACTCCCCGTCTTCCCGCAGTATTTCAACGGCGGTAAACCACGGTTTAATATCTGAGTTTAACAATCGCCCCGTACGCCGCGTTTCACGGTTCCATGAGCGTGTTTGCGTGATTTTATCAACGGGGTTATTAGGGAATAGCGTTTCACCATGCTCGTTTTCATAATAGCCACCAGCAAAGTTGAATAACGCCCGAAGCAGTCTCATTGATTTGTTCGCAGATGTTGGTGACTGGCTTGAAAGCTTTTTGTGTTTTGTCTGAATCATGTTGCGCGTCAGGGAATCCAGCGGTTGATCAAGCCACTTCGTGAACTTTTGAGCCATGATGCCTTTATAATTGCTGAGAGTGTTATTAGCTAGTTGGCCTCCTCTAACGTCTATGTAATCGGTAAACACCTCTTCAAGTGTTACACCTTTCGCTCTTTCTGCTTTCTTTCGCTGTATCGGGTCAATACCGGAGGCCATATCTGAATAATCATTACGGGCTTTAATTCTCGCCTGCTCGACTGTCATCAGGATATTTCCGGCAGAGTCACAGAATTTACCCAGCGTTGACGTACACACTTTGCCGTTAACACGTTTCTGTACTTGAAATGACTTGATATTCGATCGAGAGACTCTCAACCTGAGGGAGTTCCCCTTAGTGTCATAGACAACATACGGTTTATCTTGCGGCTGAAGTTCCGATAGCACTTTGCGTGTGAAATTGATTCTCTGAGTCATGATTTTTACGCCCTTCACTGAACCGTTACTACACGGTTACTACACCTGAATTAAAGTTAGCGTATACACATCAAAGAATATCTAAAGAAATAATCCTGTAAGCTATTGTTTTATATAAAAATAACAAGTCTCATCAAACTCCATCAAAGTCGCACAAAGTCGCGTGCTAATAACTCATAATGATGGGGTCGGCGGTTCGAATCCGCCCCTTGCTACCAGTATTTAAAAAAGCTGATCATATGATCGGCTTTTTTATTGCCTGCAATTTCTCCACCACCTCCCAACACTTCATCTTTACGGCCTTAAATCACGCATTACCGATCTACTCCAGCAGTTCTGCACACCTATCAATGCAACCCCAAAATCCAGGTTGCGGTATAGAAGTAGATCAACATGCCAGTGATATCCGATACCGAGGTCAATAACGGGCTCACTAACACTGCCGGATCCTGACGCAACAACCGAGCGGCAAATGGCAGTATCGACCCCATCAGTGTTGATGTAACCACCTGCGCAGCCATCGCAATAGAAACCGACACACCAATCATCGACAGGCTAATACCCGCCGGCAGCGAGTAGCCGTTTCCCGTGAGTAATACACGCGCCATCACAACGCCCATCAGTATGCCTGCCATCACCAAGGATACGCGCAGCTCCTTCCATAAGATTTCTCGCCACTGATGTAAACTCACCTCCCCTGTTGCCAGGCAGCGTACGATCATTACCCCGGCTTGCGAGCCTACATTCCCACCGGTATCGCCCATCACCGGAATATAAAACGCCAGAATCACTAGCGCACTCAGGGCGTCTTCAAATTTTTGGATAATCATCCCGGTCAAAAAACCCATCATGCTGAGGCCGACAATCCAACCAATACGTGTTTTTACATGCGCGGCGACACCGCTCTTCATGTAATCCATCGACATGGATTCTTGGTTCGCAGTATCCAATGCCAGTGCCTTGCGAATATCCATCGCATGGCGCTGAAACCCGTGCTCATGCATAAGATGAAGAAGATGCCTGACATCACCGAACGGCATCGCACTCAGCACATACGCAGCTTCTTCGGCTGGGAGTTGTTCGATCCACACCAATATCTCAACAGTGTCACAATCCGCATCCGTACCAACTCCACTCGGTATTTCTATCGCATCGATACCCATTAAGCTTGGGGGTTTGGCGTCTTCACGGGTATACAAAAGCGCAAGGTTCATAACTAAGCCTCCCGGCATCACCGCGAAGGACAACAACCAACACACAAGCACGTCAGCAAGACGCACCAATAAGCGCGACATTGCGTCCATGTTTAGAACAATAGGTATCGTAAGAAGAGAGGAGTATCGGAAATCGAGAATATCTACCGAGGCTGAACAGCACCGGCATGCGCACGCCGCTGTTTAGAAGCCTAAGGCTCTCCTTACGTTACTACTCGGCGGTCGGTCAGTTTCCATCGTGGAATCCCATTGGTTGAGATGCAGGTAGTCAATCAACACTAGCTGCATTGAAAAGGTGCATTATTGATAGCCGGTTGTTCAGGAAGTTCCGCAACGCGCAGCTAAATTTCATGCTCGATAAAGCACCATTTAGCCGTAGGGGCGAACTACACTCTGCATACGGCACAGCATACTGACTCACTCGCTCCTTCGTAAAACAACTAAAAGGGATCGAATAAAACCAAATGACATCATAAAGAAGAACCAACCAAACACCCGTTGCGACCTTTAACAGATTACTTGTCTCTCTAAGTCAAATCAGGGGAACACCCATACTATCAACCACTCCAACAACACGGATTTAATCACTAGCGAGGGAAACGCTTATGAAGAACAAACGTGTTTGGCTCTTTTACACTGCCTGTGCAGTGTTGTTTTTAGTCTGGTTTATCAACAGTAAATCATCTCACGCAATGGGCGCGTTAGTTGCGCATCGGGGAGCCGCGGAATACGGCCCTGAAAACACATTAGCGCCAGTGAAAGTGTCGAACCAGAAAGCCATCACCTGGACCGAAACCGATGTCATGCTGAGTAAGGATGATGAAGCGGTTATCATGCACGACGATACCGTCGACAGAACCACTAACGGCAAAGGTAATGTTAGGGATATGACCCTGGCAGAACTCCAAGCACTGGATGCAGGCAGTTGGTTCCATGAAGATTTTACAGGCGAACCCGTGCCATCACTGGATGACTGGATTACGTTGCACCTAGCTTTAGGCATGCACCCCAATCTGGAATTGAAACCCAATGATCCCGATACACGGTTACTGGCAGAGAAAGTGCTTGAAGCCATTCAGACAACGCAGCTACCGATGAATCAAATGCACATTTCAAGCTTTGATAAAACCGCACTCCAACATATGCGCGACATCGGGTACACCGGTGAAATGAGCTACCTTGCAACAATATTGCCATTGAATTGGAAATCTGTGGCTGAATCTCTCAACCTTGATTTTCTGAACCTCAATGGAAGCTTGCTACTCGGCTCAACGGTTCGCAACATCATCGACAATGGCTACGGGGTCGCTGCATGGACGGTCAACGATTGTGCCAATGCCGAGCGATTAAGACGCCACGGGGTTAGCTCCATCATCTCTGATCGCCCGGCTGAAATCAGCCCAACAGCTTGTGCAGATACCACCGACGCAGATATTCAGGCCGCAGAAGATACCGCCCAACAACAACTGCTTCAATACCAGCGGATTCATTCACAAATGTAACGGCACCGACATAACTATCTTTCTACTATAAAATGCACCGCAGTCACTGCCAACCGACAGTGGTTGGCGGTGCTATTTGATCACATACCTAACGACGAATCAGCTTGCCGGCATAGCCCTGAACACGGCTAACAAGGGTACCATCGTAACCCGCCAATGCAGATAGGATCAGCACGCTCCCTAATACTAACGGCAGGGATATTGATTCGTTCAGCACAACGACCCCCAACCACAGCGCTAACATCGGCGTAACCAGCGGGATGACAGACACCAACGCTACCGGAAGCTGCTGGAGAATCGAAAAGTATGCCGCAAACCCGAGCAGCGAACCAATCACCGCCAGATAGATCACCGCCCAAAGGCTGCTTGCCTCAAACACGGTGGGCACCGCACCATCAAACACATACCAGCTCACAACAAATCCGGGGATCGCAAACGTCAACGCACCAAAAGTCTGCTCCAATGGCTCGGCGCTATATCGCTGCTGCAGATACTTACTGCCAACTTGGCTCAGGCTGAAAATCACCACAGACAGCGCCATCAACCCAATGCCGAATATCGCATCCAGCCCCAGCTGCGCCTGCTCAAGAAAGATCATGGTCAGTCCACACAAGGCCACCAGCAGTGCCAACATTTTACGGGCAACAAGGAAGGGCTCGCCCAATAAGCGGGCTGCGAATAATCCGGAGGCGATCGGTGTCATCGCAAACATCACAGAGATTAATCCTGAAGGAATGTAATTCGCCGCCAGATAAACCACCAGCATATTAGGGAACAACCCTAAACTCGACACCGCATACAAAGGCCAATGTCGACGCTTCAAACCAGCGCTGTGTTTTATCATCGCGATAACAATCGCTGTCAACACAAACGCCAGCACCATTCGCAGTGCAACCGACGCAAATGCAGAGAGGCCACTATTGCTGATCTTTATCGCCAGTGGCGTTGTTGACCAAATAAATATAACTGCCAGGTAATTACCCAGTACTGGCATTGTTCGGTTCCCCCGATCGATGCCACAGCCTTCATCGGCGGCTAAAACGAAAAAGCCGCAGACTGGAAGCTGCGGCTTTTTGGTTCAGAATTCGATGGCTTTTTGCGGTTACGCTTTGCCTTTATCTTTTATTTCTCAATCATCGATATCGATTCTGACCTCTCACCGCAGCTGAACTAACACACTTATTGGCGCGCGCAGCCCATAGCATCGCCCATCGGAGGGCAATGACTTTTGCGGCTAGCTGTTTTTGCGCGGTGTGCAGTTGCATGGTCAGTGATATGTCAGTCGTGAGTAATCAATAAAACAAGCGTAGATACTAACGCCAGTATCAGCGACCACACAAGCGTTTTATCTGCGAATATATCCGCTCGGCCAAAGAGGCTTCGGCCTCAACCATCATTGACTAACACATTCAACCAACGGCACACACATCATCTAACCAACCTAATGTATCGCTCCACAAACGATCGGCGGTCTGTACATCAGCAGCATCCGTCGATGCTTTAGCAACACGACAATTGCGATAGTAACTGCCGCCACTCAAACCATCTGCTGTGGCACACAAAATTTGTGTCTGAGCGCCTTCTTCCGGCGTCTTCAAAAAGAAAGCCTCAATGGGAGCAAAGGCATTACGAATGCGCTCGACTGCCGGATTGCCACTCAACCCTTTACCCGCCACGTTGGTATAAACAGCGCCTGGATGAAGACAATACGCCTGCAAGCCCAAGTCGCCATACAACGCTTGCAGTTGGTGCGTGTGATGCACTAAACCGAGCTTGGATTGGCCGTAGGCGTTCCAAGAATTATACGGACGGGTCTGTTCAAAGAAATCCGCATTGATACCTTTGTCATGTAGCATGGAGACAACATTGACCACACGTGCATTACCATCTCGCTTGGCCGACGCTAACAAGCGAGGCAACAGACGATGCGTTAAATGCACTGTGCCCAGATAATTCGTCCGCCACTGAATTTCAAAACCATCTGCTGACAGTTTCGGTGCTGTCCATCTCGACATTAAATCCAGATGAATACCGGCATTATTAATCAAAACATCCAGCGGCATACCCGTTTGCAAATACCAATCGGCAAAAGCATTGGTGGAGGTGATATCGCCAATATCCAAGTCGTGTGCGAGGGCACGCTCACGCGCTTCTGGTGGCATCGATTCGCACAATAAATCAACAACCGCCTGGCTTTGAGAGCGCCGCGTAACCGTAACGGTTGCGCCCCATTCCAGTAAACATTTTGCCGTGGCAAAACCGAGAGAGCCTTTGGACGCACCAGTAACAATAAAGTGCCTCCCTGTTAAATCAACGGTTGGCGCAAATGGAGGTCTCAGTAATGTCTTTCGAAAAGCACGTAACATAACAATTTTTATCAGTCAGGGTCAGAACGGCAAGTGGCCCAGTTTAGCCAAGCTAAGCTCGTGCGTAAATACACCAAATTTGCAGCCCCTTAGTGCAAAAATGCGCCGCTAGACATTCACAGGTGTTCCGTTGAACAATGTTCAAACCGCCGACCAGGAACACCCCATGCGCTCGACCCACTCACTCATTTATCGCGACACGTTTCATCTGCAAGCCAGTGCCGCAGAGATTGAATCCTTTATTACTGCGCCAGAAAAAGTTCTCGCCTACTACCCGCTGCCGCGATTTACCGACGTCATTGAGCCTGGGCAATCATTAATTGTCAGTGGCTGGACCGGCGCATCACTGATTGAAATCATCCCCGTACCTGCCAACCACCAAGACACGAATAGCCGGCAGACAATCGCCTTACGCGTGAGCAGCGCATTGGTTTTTCGCCATCCGATAACGGTTGAAAAAATCCGCCAAAACGCTTTTTTCATCATGGATGAAGTACTTACTCTAAGCCCCGAAAAAGACCATACCATCATGGAAAAAGCCTGGATTAACCCTCAGCAACCGCGCCTTAAATGGCTGCCGATGCCTTTGTTTGTGCGCTTCACAGCGAAGTCCGAACATGCAAAAATCACACGACACTGGCGCAGCCCCAGTAGCGCTAATGCCTAACTGCCTCGGCTACCTCCCCAGTTACACTCGTGACTAGCCACAATCGTTAACTAGTAAATACGCCTTGAACTTTTCATACATAATTGTTGACCTTTAAAGCAAACAATCGTTTACTATATCCCGCTGGCGACACTCATCCGTCTATCGCCACTGAATACCCTTAAGAACGTCTCCACATTAGATAGGTTGATTGGCCCATGCGTGTCATAAGCTGGATTATTTTTTTCTTGATCGCCTTAGTCGGGGCATCGTTTTCACTGCACTATCTCATGCACGAGAAACTCACGCTGACCTACACCTTGGTCGCCTTCTTTTTGTGCCTAAACCTATTGATCTGTTTCTGGGAAATTTGTTTGTTCCTGCGCATCGATTTTATTGCCGAACGCAACGCCGTTTATACTCGCGACCATCTTGACGACAAAAACACCCCTGTTAATGATTTCATGATGCGCAAAGTGCCGATATCCAAAGCACTTTCGCCGACAGTCTGGGCAGAGATTTGGGCCACCTACTCGCAGTTTGACGGCTCCTACGCCGACCGCCGCACATTTGGTTTTGCTGCCGATATCGGTAACGGCTTCTGGACATTGATCCCCGGCCTGATTTTCCATATCGGCTTATCAGTGCATTTTCTTGAAGCCCGAGTACTGGGCCTGATTGGTTTGCTGATGTTCTATCAAATGACGTACATGACAGCTCTGTATTGGGTCAGTTTTATCGTCAATAAACGTTATGAACGTCTGAAGTTCAGCGAAAACATGATCTACATTCTGGGTACCAACGCACCCTGGTTCATCTTTGGCCTCTACTGCATGTGGGTCTGTTTGCAGATGATGATGACAAACTCCTACGCCCCGTTTATCCAGTAATTCCGAGTAGTCATAATGGAAAATACAGTCGATTTTATTATCGTCGGTGCCGGGTCGGCCGGCTCTGCCCTTGCGGGCGAACTGGCAAGACGCTCGGATGCCACCATTCTGGTTATCGAATCGGGCCCTGCCGCAGAGCGAAACCCTGAGACACTCAGCGCCGATGGCTTCAAATACTGCTTCGCCAACGATAACGTGATACGTGATCGCTTCAGTGAAAAACTTACGGGCCTGAACGGCCGCAGCGCGTATCAAGGCACCGGTTGGACAGCGGGCGGCTCCGGAGCCGTCAACGGCATGGTCTACACACCCGGTGATGCAAAAGATTTCAACAGCTGGCCCGCAGGCTGGCAGTGGCAGGACGTCAGCCCGGTTTTCAAACGCCTAGAGGCAGCATTGCAGCCGCAGGCACGTGAAGCCACCAGCTTTACTCAGGCCGCTATCGACGCTGGCAACCTATCTGGCTTCGCCCATAAAAACGGTTTAATGGATGGCAATCTCAAAGGTTTTATTGGCCACAACGCCATGAACTACCAGGGTGATAAACGCCAGAGTTCCTACCAGGTATATCTGCATCAAGCGAACCTACCTCACCTTGAATTGATGACCGAAACGCTGGTTCATCGAGTGCTTATCGAAGACGGCAAAGCCGTGGGCGTTGAGGTGGAACAATACGGCAGACGCCAGCGTATTTACACCAATAAAGAAGTGATTCTCGCAGCCGGCGCATTAGAAACACCCAAATTATTGATGCTATCCGGAGTCGGCCCAGCCACCGTGTTAGATCAATTCAGCATCGAGCCTAAGCTCATCCAACCTGCCATCGGTCAAAACCTGCATGATCACCCCAACGTTTGTATGTTTTTTAGGGGTAAACAGAAAACCGATTTCGGATACCCGCAGCTGTATGCCTTTGATCGAGTCAATGCTCTGACGGCATTACCTGCCGAACAACCTGATACCTGCTTTGCCTTTTTCTCAGCGCCGATTACGTTACACCAATCGATGCTGCGCATGGTGCCGACCATTGTCTTACCGAAAATACTATACAGTCAAAAAGCGGCCCGTACTGTCGTTCGCTCACTGGTAAACCTGGCTTTCAAAATTCCACCATTACGGCGTTTTGTCGATCAAATTTACGGCATTGTTGTGATTCTCGGCAAACCTGAATCACGCGGTTCATTAACCCTGCGCTCATCTGACGCACGTGATCAAGCCATTATCAACCCAGCTTATTATGAACATCCCGATGACTTGCTGACCATGATCAACGGCGTTAAACGCGCCCAACAAATCGCATCGCAGACGCAAATGCAGGCGTGGGGCAATCAGCCGCTATCAGCCGGGGCGAAAACCACGGAATTTTCAGCGTTAAAACAGTGGATCGCCAGCGCAACGATGACAACATTCCACTTCTGCGGCACCTGCATGATGGGCGACAGCGACGACGCCCCGGTGAACCCACGTCTTCACCTCAAAGGCATCGATGGCCTGCGCATTGCCGATGCCTCGGTGATTCCCGAAGTGCCGGTTAGCGCCATCAACGCGCCCAGCATGATGATCGGCCTGCGAGCCGCTGACTTTATTATCGATGAACACGGCTTGCAGCAAACCGCGAGCACATCCGAACCATCTTCAACCCCGCAAACTGCGAGCGAGACCGCCTGATGAACAGCTACCAACAAGCACAAACTGCGATTCCTTGCACCAATCCAGCGAATGGCGAACATCTCGGTGACGTCGCAATCGACACGCCAGACGACGTCAAAGCTGCTGTAGCCCGCGCACGCGAAGCCCAAAAGGCATGGGCAAAAAGTACGTTTAAGCAACGTCGTGCGGTGCTCAATCATATCAGCGATTATATTTTGGAAAACGTCGATGACGTTTGCGAATTGATTGTAAAAGACGCGGGGAAAACCTACGAAAACGCCCTGTTGGGCGAAGTAATGCCTACCTGCAACAAAATCAAATGGCTAAATAAATACGGCGAAAAACATCTGAAGCCTGAAAAGGTGGGTTCGGGCTTATTGATGCACAAAAAGGGTCGCATCGAGTATGTCCCTCTCGGCGTCGTTGGCTGCATTATTCCCTGGAACTATCCACTACAAAATATCATTTCGTCGTTAGTTGCACCTTTGATGGCCGGTAATGCGGTGATTCTAAAACCGTCGGAACAAGTTGCCTTTGCCTCCAACAAATTTGTTGAAATCACCAATCAGGCATTGGAAAAAGAAGGCTTCAGCAAAGATACCGTGCAACTCGTACAAGGTTATGGTGATACCGGCGCAGCATTGATTAGCGCCCGTGTCGATAAAATATTATTCATCGGCTCAGTCGGTAATGGCCGTCGTATTATCCAGGCATCCGCTGAACACATTACCCCAGTTGTGATGGAACTCGGCGGCAAAGATCCGATGATCATCTGTGATGATGCACACCTGGAAAAAGCCGTGCACTCGGCCATTGGTGGCTGTTTTATCAATCTGGGACAGAATTGCGTCGCCTCAGAGCGCATTATCGTGATGGCTCCCATGTACGACAAATTCTGCCAACGTGCTGGCGAGATTGCTAACAGCCTACGCCAGGGCGAAGCCAAGCGTGGTGGCAATGTCGATGTCGGTGCCATGACAACGCCGATTCAAGTCGGCATCACCGAAAAGCTGGTCAACGATGCGATTGCCAAAGGTGCAACCGTATTGGCTGGTGGCAAACGTCCTGAAGGCAACGGTTGTTTCTACCCCCCCACCATCTTAACCGACCTAACCGACGACATGGATATCGTCACTACCGAGGTCTTTGGTCCGGTCATGCTGGTATTCAAAGCCAATGACGAAGAACACGCCATCGCCATGGCAAACGATTCTAATCTCGGCCTGCAATCGTCAGTCATCACCCATGACAGGGCCCGTGGCGATCGAATCGCCTCCCGCATCGAATCTGGTGCCGTCTGCATCAATGATTTTGGGTTGTGTTATGTGAATCAAGATTTGCCGTTTGGCGGCACTAAGTATTCGGGNTACGGCGTCATGAATGGCCGTGATGGACTGCGTGCATATACCACCCCCAAAGCCATATTGGCAGATCGCCTTCCGCTGGAAATTCCGCCGGCGCTATTCCCGGTGGGCAGCAAGGATTATGACTCCGCCAAAGCCTCCATGCGCTTGCTGTTTGGGCGCGGTACTGGCTACAGATTGAAAAACCTGATGGCGTTGATTGGCGTTTCAATCATGGCCAGGTTTTCCAAATAGCTTTTTAAATACCACGTTCGGGCGGTTTTGAATTCACGTTGAGATGTCGTTCAAGCCATGCCCGTCAACGTCATGCATTAACAGAATAAAAGTAACATTTTAGGAGGTAACCCCATGCCACAAGATCTTTTGATCGGTGTCATTATTGTCCTGGCTTGGTCAGGCATCCTGATGGCAGGCATGCAATACGCAGCCGTTGTTAAGTATCCTGATCGCCGCATTCGCGAGCCACGCCCCAATCGTGTGACCTTAAAAACTAAGATCATCAATGTGATTGGCAATATGGGCATCGCTTTGATGATGATTTTTGGCGCGCTAATCTTCTTACAGGAGCAGCTGATTTCAACCGTTTCTGTGCCTTGGTATCAGGTGATCTTTCAGGCCATCGTGACCCTAATGGTATATGACTTTATGTACTACTTTTTTCACCGCTGTATGCACCATCCTAAAGCGATGAAATACTGCCATGGCGTACACCACTATATTCGCCACCCGACCGCGTTTGAGTCCATTTATGTTCATCCACTCGAAGGTATTGGCGGCGTCTTCCTACTGTTATTCGCCACGGTGTTAGTCGGCCCGATTTCTGTCGCCTCCTTTTTGTTAGCCCTATTTATTTACAATACCTGCAATATTTTGGTTCACGCCAATATCGTGTGGGACAGCAAATTCATGGGCCTAGCTAACTACTGGGCCAAACGCCACGATATTCACCACGGCGTGCATTTGAATCGTAACTACGCATCCATCTTCCCCTTCTGGGACAAAATGTTTGGTACTTACGCTTAACTCGATCACCCGTTCATAAAGACAGCAGGGTAATGTAACTATGGAAAAACGACGTATTCTGATCACCGGCGGCTGTGGGTTTATCGGCCGTAATTTGGTGAACGGTTTTGCCGATGCCGGCCATACCGTCACCGTACTGGATTTCGGCGGCAAGCCCTTCCGCGACGATGTGACGTTCCTAAACATGGATATTCGTGACAAAGATGCAGTGGTCGAAGCTTGTGCTGGCATGGACAGCATCATCCATAACGCCTCCATTGTGTTAACCAAACAAGTACAAAAACAAATGGTTTGGGATGTAAACCATGGCGGCAGCCTTAATGTTCTGGAAGCCTGTCGGGTTCATAAGATTCCCAAGCTGGTTTATATCAGCTCGGCGTCTGCGGTATATGAAGGTAAAGATATTGAGAACGGTGACGAAACCCTGCCCTACTCTTCTATCTCGCAAGCCGACTACGCAGATTCAAAAATACGTGCTGAAAGAGACTCCCTGGCATTTGCGGGCAAGGGAGATACGGCCGTTTGTGCCATTCGCCCACATGTGGTTTACGGACCGGAAGATAATCGATTTATTCCTAATATCATTGATCGTGCCAAAGCCGGCAAATTAACACGTGCCGTCGGCAACCGTGACAAGCTGTCTGATTTTACCTACATCTCGAATTTGGTCGACGGTGTGATGCTAGCCGAAGAGCATCTAACCCCTGGCGGCAAGGTAGACGGGCAGGCCTACTTCATCACTAACGGCGAACCTATGGCCTTCTTTGATTTTGTTGAAGACTTTGTTGTGGCAATGGGTCAACCAAAAATCACAAAAAAGGTGCCTTTCTGGTTAGCCTACAGCGTTGCGGCCTGCGTCGAAGGTTGGGACATGCTCAAGGGTGGAACACTGAAAGAAACCGGCATGAGTCGTTTTGCCA
This sequence comes from BD1-7 clade bacterium, assembly GCA_902705835.1. Classification (NCBI taxonomy): domain Bacteria; kingdom Pseudomonadati; phylum Pseudomonadota; class Gammaproteobacteria; order Cellvibrionales; family Spongiibacteraceae; species BD1-7 clade bacterium. The sequence goes on along the minus strand of CACSIN010000001.1, from coordinate 810,376 downwards.
TCAAGTACATGGTCACTCACCACTATTATTCGATTGATAAGGCTCGTCGAGATTTTGGATACGAGCCCAAAGTGTCACTGGCTGAGGGCATTCAACTGACCGTTGAAGACCTGCACGCCAAAGGTATTTACGTCTAACTATCGGGTGACATCGCTTCAATATCAACCGGAAAGGCTTCGTCCTCTCGGGTTGATATTCCCCAATAACACCGCTATCTAGCAGCCCTATCTAACACCTCAATGAAGCCCACACAACAATCACTCACCTGAGAGCAATAGCCGAGCGTGATGCCTACGAAGAGTCGATAGGGGTCAAACAACAAAGAAAAGGCGTTGAGGTGTTGGAGGAACGTGCAAGGGAATGGAAGAAACGGCTTAAACCAGGTCGTTATTGCGACACCCCGGTTTAAACACTGCAAGTGGCAAGACTGCCACCTGCAATCAGTACAGATTCTGACGTTAGGATAAACACCAGATCAAGAGTTCAGGTACTTCTTAATGTCCTGCTCACGCTTGATTTCAACCTGCATATGCTTTTTCCACTGCGAGGCCATTTTGCTCATGCGCTGGGATTTGGCATCGTCTTTTTGCTTCTTGCCATCGGCAATAACCGAGTTGAACTCCTTGCGGGCACCGCCATAGTTTTTGCTATGGAACATTGCCTGCCCCAGCATAAAACGGGCTTCCAGTGGGCGTTTCAAACCGCCTTTTTGCAGCGCCAATCGCAATGCACTAACCGCATCTTTGTACTGATAGTTATTCATGTACAAACCGGCCAAACGCATAGCTGCACCGCCGTCTTCTGACAATTTAGCGGCTTCAGCCAACAGTGGGATCGCACGTTCAACTTCTTGCGCCCGACGCCAGTATTCCGCAGTACGTTCGAGATTTTTGCCGGTTGGCTCTACCAGCTTATCTTCGAAACCTTTCTCCATAACTTTAGCCGCACGATAAGGCTGACCATCACCCGACAGCATCTGTGCCAGAGTGACGATATAACTCTCTTTATCCAGCATGTTTTGAAGATAGGCAGACTGCAATGCATACAACTGTAGGCTTTCGTCGTTCAGCTCACCGTAAACGCCAACCAGTGCAAGCCAGTAATTCTTCTTCGGCCAGCGGTTAACAAGAATTTCCAGTACATCGACCTGTTTCTTGTGTTGTTTCTTCTCGGCATACGCGTACTGCAATAAGGAATACCAGTTTTCTTTCGGCTCCTTACCCATCTGTTCCGCTAACTTGAAGCCTTTTTGAAGCTCAGGCAACGCTTTATCGACGTTTTTAGTCTGCAAATAGCCTTGAGCTAACAAAATATGTGCATCCGGTGTGGGCTTATCAGTAATCTCAAACCACTGATTGAGCATATCGATACCGGCTGGAATATCGTCATTGGCAAAGTATAACTGCGCCAATGTGTACTTCGTCGCTACCGCCAATCCGAGTGTTAGCTCGTCTTCTTTCAGCAGCTTCTCAAAGCTTTTAATGGCCTGAAGATAATCTTCCTTAGCCAGATACGCGTAAGCGTAAAAGTTGTACAACTGCACCATTTCATGTGGCTTCAACGCACGTTTACCGGTACGGCGTTTTAACCGGTCCAGTAGTTTGAGTGCATCATCGAACTGCCCTGCTTCTTGCAGTTCTTGCGCTTCCATCAGTTTTTCAAAGATGGGAGCACGCAGCGCTTTGGTCTGCTTCTTTTTGTACTGGGCCTGCGCCTCTTTATTGGCAGCCTGCGCCATCTCTGGCACCATAGGCACCAGACTCACGGCTAACGCCAGTGATGCTGCTTTCCAATAACCCTTTTTCATCGAATCACCGTCTGTCTTCGGTAAAAAGGTAAACACAGCCCATCAATCAGGTTGGCTGCGTTACCTCTCTCACGTTGTGTACCAAATTACTTATCTTGCCGACTATTCTCGGCTGATAATTAATCCGCCAACTTGTATTTGAACTTGTTCTGTACGCCCTGAACTTCAATCGGCTCGCCGTTCTCAACCCGAGGTTTATATTTAAACTTCGACACCGCTTTAACGGATGTCCGTTCAAATATGCCCTTCGGCACACAGTCGATCGCAACAGGATCACGCGTAGAACCGGTTTTGGTCACGGTATATTCAACAACACAGTAGCCTTCAATACCTCGTGATTGTGCACGACGTGGATACTGAGGTTGAACCTTAACCATCGGCAGGTATTCACCATCTGCGGATGACAAACCCGGGCCGCCACCAAAACTGAGATCGGCTTTCATCGTCGGCGTTACATTCACACCTTCGGTATCAACCGCACTGTCTTGCATATCCATTTGTTCCAGCTCCGGCGGTGGCTCTTCAGCTTCGTCGGGCTTATCTGGCTTTCTATCCTGTGTCTGGGTTTCGATATCCGTCTCACCCATGCTGATATCCGCGATTTTCCGGCTGCCCTGGTCCTCCAGTGGCTCGTATTCCGAATGAATGAGGCGTTCCATCAGCATCAGCAGTCCAACTGTTACAACTGCCGCCAAACACGCACCGATAATTAGTCGTAAATACTGCATAGTGTTTATTTGCTCGTTGCCAGTGAAATATCAGATACACCCGCCTGTTTAGCCGCATCGATGACACGCGCAACCCGCTCGGCAGTGGATTCTTTATCCGCTTGGATAACAACCGCACCTTTCGGATTCTCGGCATGCATCTTGGCGATCTCCGAGCTAACCTGATGATCTTTCAGCTTTTGTTTGTTCAGCCAAATTTCACCATCAGCGTTGATCGCAATCAGAATATTCTGGTTGGTCACCGCCTCAGAGGTTTTAGCCGCCGGTCGAACAACATCAATGCCGGGCTCTTTAATAAACGTCGCCGTCACGATGAAGAAGATCAGCATGATGAAAACGACGTCGAGCATCGGCGTCAGGTCGATTTCACCATTTGGCTCCTGAGATTTGGGCAAAGATGATCTAGACATATCAATGATCCATTACAAGGCTGTCTTCCAGCAGTAAAGTTTCACGCTCGCTGATTCGCGTTAGAATGGTATTGGCAAATACGCCAGATAACGCAGCTACCATACCTGCCATTGTCGGAATCGTCGCTTTGGAAACACCACCCGCCATTGCTTTCGCATCGCCACCGCCGGTAACCGCCATGATATTGAACACTTCAATCATGCCCCAGACAGTCCCTAACAGACCGAACAAGGGGCATAGCGCTACCATAGTGCGAATCATTGGCATATTCTGGTTAATCGACAGAGAAACAACCGATATCAGCTGGCGACGAATCTGTTTTGCATGCCAGGATTTACGCTCATTGCGCCCTTCNCAAGCAGCTTGCGCCGCGCTCACATCATGCTTCAGTGCGGTATGAAAATACCATAAACGCTCAAAGATCAGCGTCCACATCAGGAATGTGAGTACTGCGATGAGGTATAAAACCTCACCGCCGGCATCCATGAATTGACTGATTTGCGCAAACATGAGGATCAGCCTTCCTGATGTTCAGCAACAATACCAGCCGCTTGTTCTTCCAATACGTGGATGATGTGCTTCGAACGTCCTGCCACGATGGTGTGCATCAGAATCGTTGGAATCGCAACAATCAGACCCAGTACAGTTGTAATCAGCGCGGATGAGATACCGCCCGCCATTGCTTTCGGATCACCTGCACCGTAGATAGTAATTGCCTGGAAGGTCAGAATCATACCGGTAACTGTACCCAACAAACCCAGCAACGGTGCAACCGCAGCAATGATCTTCAACAAAGACTCGCCGGAAGTCAGCTTCGGCAACTCTTTCAAGATGGCTTCGTTGAGTTTCAGCTCCATGGTTTCAACATCTGCGTCTTTGTTGCTCTGTGCAGCAGCTAAAACACGACCCAGCGGGTTGTTTTCATTCGGTGTGTCTGATTTCAGCTGTGAACGTACCTTGCCACTAACAGCAGACAAAACGATCAGGCGGAAAATAGCCAGCAGGATAGCCAGTACACCAATGCCTGAAATCACGTAACCAACCAAACCACCTTGATGCCAACGCTCAACAATTGTTGGCGTATCAATCAGTGCAGACAACAAGCTACCGCCACTAGGACCAGTCGGGTCGATACCGACTTTAGTGAAGCCACTTTGCAAACCGGCAAGTGCGCCCGCTTCGCTAACGTATTTACCCGATGGCTGACGAGGCAGAACTGACAGACGCCCAGCTTCGTACTTCAGGTATTCACCCTTGTCAGTAATGGCGTTGAATGTACCGATACGAACGATACCTTCCTGTTGTGTTCCTTCTCCGCGAGCAACGTCAGCAGTCAATCGTACGATTTGGCCTTGCTCAGTCATTTCGCGCTGAAGTTCAAACCACAAACCTTCAATCTGCTCAATGCTCGGAAGTTCAGTACCTTCACTGGTCACTTTAACCAGGTTATCCAGGAATTTTTCACGACCTGGGTGATCAATGCTGACCAACGAGTTTTCAAAGTTGCCGCGAGTATCGCCAGCTGCACTGGTGATGTGACCGAAGAGCTCGCCCAGTGTCCCCATACGTTCATGCAAACGTTTTTCAGCTTCAGCAATTTTCTTGTCGTTCTCTTCGAACAACTTATCTAGCTCAGCACTGCGTTTTTCTTGTTGAGCCAGTTCTGCTTTTACATTGGCTAACAATTTTGCTTGCTGGCTTTTATCTGCTGCAAACGCTTTTTCACGCTGACGATTTTCTTTAGACTCCTGAATGCGGCCAGATTCAACCTTTTTCAGCAGTTCGTCCAAGCTCACAGCCTGTTGTTGTGCCTGTGCCGCAACCGGCAGTAGCAGGGAAGCCCCTAATACAACAGATGAGGCGATATTAAGTAACGACTTCATTATTGAGCCTCCGGAGCCGAAATGGGTAGTTCAAGAATATCGATGTTGGCTTGCTTGTTGGCGATGCGAATACCCTTGCGAACGGCAGATTTATAATCACCTGCTGACAACGCAACAAACTGCTTGGAGTTTTTATCCCACATACCGGTGTAGTTCTGATCGGCTGTTTGATAAAGCAACGCAATACGACCAACCCGCAGCATGGTTACATCACGCTCGGTGCCGTCAATGTCGATGGTCGCTGTGTAGCTATCAATCTTGCGACCGTATTCGTTTTCAATTTTGTAAGCTTCAAGAACCTGACGAAACTTCTCAGCGGTGCTCAGCTCAGGGCGATCTGCGTTCTCACGTAAAAAGGCAATACGTTGCTCACGCTCTGCTTTTTCGAAAGGCACATCCAATGATACAAACTGTTCGAGAGAGTCGATCATACGCTCGATCAATGGCGTAATTTGGCGCTGAATAACCTGAACATCTGCAATGGATTTCTCCAATCTCTGCAGGCGTTTTTCCTGGTTTTCAGTCTGAATCTCAAACTTGCGGTTATAGACTTTCAGGTCTTCAACCAGTTTGAGGTTCTGACGATATTCCTGTTCGAGGCTATCGGTCTTTTCTGCCAGCGCATCCACTTTTAGCTGCGACTTCTGCGCTGCTTTCGCCTGACGCTCATGGCTTTTATTTACATCATCCAGATCAGCGGCAACGGCAAATGTACCGGCACTGATACTAAGCACCAATAGGAGCTTCTTTATCTGTGTATTCATTGGAGTAGCTACCTGCGATTTGAAAACTTTTTTTCGTCTTAACGTCTTTTTAACGTCGTTAGATTTACTCTTTCCACCGGAGCAGTCTGATCGTCGAAAGCGGCGCAAGGTTAACACCGCTATATGAACCTTTTATTTCAGTTCCTTAACATCCAGCCCGCTGGTAAATACAAAAGCTATAGTCGTGAGGATTAGCGCCGCTGGCTTGATGAGTTTCCTGGCTGATTTCCTGCCAGTCTGATTCAGCAAAACCTTCAAACGTCGCATCCCCTTCGACATCTGCGTGTACTTTGGTGAGATATAAGCGATCAGCACGCGCCATGCACAATGCATAGATCTGCTGACCGCCAATCACCATTAATTCATCAACACCGTCAATCAATGCGACGGCTTCAGCGATTTCTAAGGCCTCATCTAGCGTGGTGGCTAAACGCACCCCTTCAGGTAATACCAGAGAGGCATCCCGGCTTATAACGATATTGGTACGACCCGGCAATGGTCGACCAATCGACTCAAACGTTTTACGCCCCATAACAATCGGCTTACCGAGTGTATTTTTTTTAAACCAGCGTAAATCTTCAGGAAGATACCAGGGAAGCTGGTTATTTTTGCCGATAACGCCATTCTCAGCCATGGCAACCATCATTGCGACTTTCATTGCTTTCCTTGTGACTCTCTACGTATCTTTTTTGTTAGATTTTCTATCTAAAACTTAAACTGCTACAGGCGCTGGGATATGAGGCTGAGGGTGGTAATCGACCAACTCAAAATCATCGAAGGTAAAAGCAAACAAGTCTTTTACATCTGGATTGATTTTCATACTCGGCAGTGTATCCGGCTTTCGTGACAATTGAAGGTCGACTTGCTCAAAATGATTGCTGTATAGATGTGCATCGCCAAACGTATGTACAAAATCACCGGGCTCAAGATCACATACCTGGGCAACCATCATGGTCAACAGCGCATATGAAGCAATATTGAACGGTACCCCCAAAAACACATCGGCACTGCGCTGATATAGCTGGCATGACAATTTGCCGTCGGCCACATAGAATTGAAACATCGTATGGCATGGCGGCAAGGCCATATCATTGACGTTAGCGACATTCCAAGCACTCACAATATGGCGCCGGGAATCGGGGTTGTTTTTGATTTGTTCCACAACTTGGGTAATCTGATCAACGTGCTCACCGTTTGGCGTTGGCCACGAGCGCCACTGATAACCATACACCGGGCCCAAATCGCCGTTATCATCTGCCCATTCATCCCAAATTCTAACGCCGTTGTCCTTCAGGTAAGCAATATTAGTATCGCCTTTCAAGAACCAAAGCAGTTCATGAATAATGGAACGCAAATGCAGCTTTTTAGTCGTCAGGCACGGAAACCCTTCGCTGAGATCAAAGCGCATTTGATAACCAAAAACACTGCGTGTGCCGGTGCCCGTGCGATCACCTTTATCCACGCCAGTGTCGCGGATATGTCGCATTAAATCGTGATATTGCTGCATATAATCAGGCTTTCTTATCAGTCTTGGGTGGTGTCGGATCGACAAACACCGGTTGAACATTTCGGTAATAGGCAATCATCATAACAAGAATGCCTATCATTATCATAGGAATCGAAAGTAGTTGCCCGCGCGACATCCAGCCCCATAAATCGAATCCGATATGGGCATCAGGCTCACGCACAAACTCCACCAAGAAGCGGAAGATCCCATATAAAATAGCGAACAAGCCCGCTGCTGCCCAGCGCGGCCTCGTGGTCGATGTAAACCAGTAAATGACAGCAAAGAGCACAATACCTTCGAGAAATGCTTGATACAGCTGAGATGGATGACGAGCAAGCCCGGAAGGATCACGCGGAAACACCATCGCCCAAGGCACGTCCGTTGGACGCCCCCACAACTCTTGACCAATAAAATTACCCAACCGACCAAAACCCATACCCACAGGCGCTGCCAGTGCAGCAAAATCGAAAATATCACCAATGGCGACTTTTTCCCGACGCGCCCAATAGCCCAAACCCAGCATCACGCCAATAAGACCGCCGTGAAATGACATTCCGCCACTGCCAATACGAAAAAGGGACACCGGATCAGCAACCAAAGTGCCGAAGTTGTAAAACAACATGTATCCGAGGCGTCCACCAATAATGGTACCCATGGCGACAAAAAAGACGATGTCATCAACCTGATCCGGTCGAAATGGCGCACGCCCTTGCTTCGCTCGAAACCGGCAAATCCAATAGGCGAAGGCAAACGCAGCCAGATACATCAGGCCATACCAATGTATCTGTACAAATCCCAGGTCTATCGCGACCGGGTCCATATTCGGGTGAACCAACATATCAGAAAATTCCTGTAGCCTTGGCAATCATTGAGGCGCCGATCATAGCAAGAAAAATGGCAAAAATTCGTTTCAACTTGGTGTCAGATAAGTTTTTTGCAATTTGAGCCCCGACTTTTGCCGCAGGCGCACTAGCAACCGCAATACCAATCACCGCAGGCAAATAAACATAGCCCAAAGCGTAGTCAGGCAGACCTGGTGTTTGCCAGCCAGCAACGATATTGCTCGTTGCACCAAATACCGCCAATGGCAAACCGCATGCCGCCGATGTTGCAACGGCTTGTTGCATGCGCATGCCAAAAAACGTCAAGAAAGGCACCGTGATAGTGCCGCCACCCACTCCAAACAGTGCAGAGATAATACCAGTAACACCCGCGCCGCCTAAAAGCACCGGGGCGCCAGGTAAGTTACCCTCTTCACGAGTTGGCACTAGCGCCAAGCGCATTTGCAATGCGACAACAATCAAAAAACACCCCATCGTCCACTGCAGGATATGCCCCGGAATATTGACCGCAACCATGACACCGCCAACGACGCCAAATACCAAGCCGGGTAACATCACTCGAAACACATGCCATTGCACAAAGCCATTACGATGGTGCGCCAAAACACTCGAAATTGCCGTCACGGTAATCACAGCAAGAGAGCTACCGACAGCAAGATGAGTAAGTACGTCAGCAGAAATTCCCTGTAAAGAAAACACATAAACCAACGCAGGAACGATAATGACCCCGCCACCAACACCAAACATGCCCGCGATTAAACCGGCAACGGTACCCATCACCAAAAATATCAATAACGTCGTCAACATAAAGAGCTCCAGCTGCGGCGCTAAAGCCTAGCACTTGCCATGTCGCAACGAAACCCATTAAATAGCAGCTCTATTCCCTACGCAGTATCTTGGTTATGTGTCTGGTATTTATCGCACTGAAACAGCATCCGGATTACCCCCTAATCGTCGCCGCCAATCGTGATGAATTTTACCGACGTGCTGCCAGCTTATTGCATCCATGGCCCAACAGCACCCCCATCCAGCTCTATGCAGGGCAGGATCAAGAAGCCGGCGGCACTTGGCTTGCAACGGGTGACAACGGACGATTTGCAATCGTGACCAACTACCGCGAAATGGACGTTAAAACCGCAGAACTCAGCCGCGGTGATATTCCCGTGCTCTGGCTCAAGGAGGAGTTGTCAGCACAGCAATTTAGTGACCGCCTTGCAGCTGACTCATCACGTTATAGTGGTTTTAACTGCCTTTTTGGTGAATACCAAAACACGGAGGTAAGCATTCACTACGCCAGCAACCGCACAGACCCGATACTCAACCTTGAACACGGCCTGTACGGGTTGAGCAACGCCGTCATCGACACACCGTGGCCCAAAGTGCGCCAAGGTAAACATCGTATACAGCCGCTCTTGGCAGAACCTTTTCAGCCAGAGCAATGGTTTGATGTATTGGCAGACGCCACACAAGCCGACGATATCGAATTGCCAGATACAGGCATCGGGCTCGACACGGAACGTCTGCTATCAAGTACGTTTATCAAGAGCGAGCACTATGGCACGCGTTGCAGTACCTTGTTAACCATGGACACCAAGGGGCGCTGCCGGATCATAGAACGCAGCTTTGATCACGCTCCGGCTATAACAACAACACACCAATTCAACCTCACGGGAATCCTCTAGGCTTATGATTCGTTTCACCCTCTCTCACTTGCTACTGACGAGTTACATCGTCTTGCTATGTTGGCTGAGCCTCAAACCACCGTCAGAGAGCTCAGACCCTCTAATGTGGGATAAACTCGCCCACTTTATCGCTTACGGCGGATTCGCGACACTTGCGCTGATCGCCAGTACCTCTCAACGCCGGTTTTTGGAATGGTTGATTACCGGTTTTGCTCTCGGCGTGATGCTCGAATTGTTACAGGCCTGCACCGGTTACCGCACCGGCTCTGTCTACGACCAGATTGCCAATACCCTGGGGTTGGCCGCCGGCGGACTGTTATCTCTGCTACCCCCGATCAAAAAGTTCTGGTTCACTGATTCAAACTCCGGTACCGCGACGAACGCACCCGCACAAAACCTCCATAGCCATGACTAAATAAAACATCAGGCACAAAAAAGGCAGCTTACGCTGCCTTCTTTAAATCGTATTGCGATATCAATACGCGTGTTTCATTGCCTCAAACGACTTATAAATTACCGTCGTATTCCGCATAAAACTGGCCGTACCATTTACGGAATTTAGCGATTGGGCCGTCACCATCACACAGCACAGGCAGTGGGCGGTATACTTTGTTTTCCCAAATCGGGGTATCTTCACGTAATTGCTTACGAATATCACCAATGATTGCGGCTTCAACACCACCTTCAGGCTTTTTACCATCTTTCAGAGGCTGGGAGAAAGCAAAACGTACATGTACGGTTTCTTCATCAACCGGTGTGATTTGCGACAGCAAGAATGTTTCAGCAATACCTTCAAAACGTGTCCACGCCTGACCTGGGCCAGCATTGTTCGTCATGATCTTGCCTTTCACAATACCACGTGGCGTTTGCATATCTGCACGCTGGATACCGTGAGTTTTGTGACCATCTTGGACAGATTCCCAAACAGGGAACTCAGCAACCTGATGCACATAACGGAAGTGTGCAGGATCAGCAGCGTTTTCGCCCATTTCCTGTGGATGGGTTTTAATGATCCATTCGTACTTCTCGTATTCAGACCATGCCGGATCATTCGCTTCCTCTAGATCCTCAACATCCCACAATGGGGCTTGATTTGGATCAGGGTGGTACCAAACCCAGATAACCTGGTTCTTTTCTTGTACCGGGTATGACTTCAGGCACTGCTTGTTGGCAACCTTTGGCGGAATATTTTTCGCGTAAGGGATCTCTGTCACAGTTCCGGTATCATCAAAACGCCATGCATGGAATGGACAAACGATGGTATTGCCTTCAATACGACCGCCTTGGCCAGCTTCCTGGTTAATACCGTAACCGAGGTGAGCACCTAGATGCGGACAGTAGGCATCCAGAACAACAGCTTGGCCATCTTCAGTACGGAAGATCACCATCTCTTTGCCGAAATATTTGATCGGGCGTGACTCGCCTTTTTCCAGTTCGTCGGAATAGCCAACACCGAACCAGCCAAATGGGATTGGCATAGGATATCTTTTGCTCATATCAGTTTCCTAAGATGATTGAAAACCGGTCAATAATTAACCAGGGGGTATAAAAACCCCAGAATTGTAACGGAATTACCCCTTTATTCACACCGAAAAAAACAAAACAAAATGACTAAATTGTCACCCTCAGCACCACCAAATGGCGTTGATTCATCTCCATTCGTTGTCATCAAACCCAGTGAAATTAACCGCATCACAAGCCTCTGCAAAACCACTAAAGCGGATTCAGATTCATAACGCTTTAGTGTATGGTTGAAAACTTTGGGTTGGGATGGCAACAGACAATGACTCGTCGGTGGGTACGTTGCTGAGGCTGCAAATACGATAACCGTAAAATAACAACAAGATAGCAAGAACATGGCACTGAATATCCAAGGCTACGAAACCATCGATCGTTATCCACACCCGCGCTTTGCGCAGCAGCTGGCCACCCATTCGCAATCCGGCGAAACGGTACTGATTACTCAGATTCCAGTACCGGCACATATTCAAAATCACGATCTGTTTGTCAGCGCCATGCGCCGACTTAAAACCATTCGTCTCAACGGGGTCAGCCGAGTTAAAGACGCCGGTGTAAGCGGCGATACCTACTATATCGTTGCCGAATTTACCGGGTCGCCATCATTACAGGCACGTATGGATGCTGGTATTGACCAACACATGGCCCTCAAGGTGGTTTATGACCTTGCCAAGACACTGGACGAACTGGCTCTGGCAGGACATCCAGCACCGCGCTTTACGCCCGCCGATATTTTGACCACCGAAGACGGCCAAACGTTGCTCTGCAATCTCTATATTGATCAACTGCTCCAACAACTGGGCCAATCTGACGGTGCAGATCTGCGCTACATCAGCCCCGAATTTATTAAGGCCGAAGTCGAGTCAGCGGCAAGCAGCTACTATTCACTGGGCGTTATATTGTATCAAATGCTCACCGGCTCTTTGCCATTTGACGCTGAAGATCCGCTAGCACTGAAGCAACAACACCTTAAAGCCGCACCGCCCGCACTCAATAATGTAGCAACACCCTACCCTGAATTATTATCTGGATTGTTGAAAAAGAGCGCAGCTCGCCGCTGGCAAAAAGCGGACAGGTTACTAACGAACCCAGCATCGTCACCTTCAGCAGCACCGGTTATGACCGCCAGCCGCAACGACGATGCAGTGACAGACCTTGAATTGGTGACGGAACAACGCGAGCCTCCAACAACCCCAGACACCCCGGCCGACACCACCACAAATCGCAGCAATGCAGGGCTATTAACAGCAACCGCCGCTGCTCTGGCACTCAGTGCGGGGGCCACGATCTGGTTCGCCCCCCAAGTCATGCCCGGTAATGCTCTTCTGATGGATTTGCACAAAAATATGCAGGCCATGCTTGGCATTCAACAAGCGGCCCCAGTAGCGGCGCCTGCACCCGAACCTCAAGCTGATCCTCGACTCGTACGCATTCAAAACCTACTCAATGATGCTGAAGACCACATGGCAATTCAAGCCTATCTGGCACCGCAGGATGCCAATGCATTCGCCAGCTACCAGTCAGTTCTGGTTATCGAGAATACCAATGCACGTGCATTGAAAGGTATCGATAACATCAGCTCAAAGCTGACATTCTTGGCATTGAGCGCTATCGAGAATGACGACCTTAAAGCCGCCGAAAGTTACATTGGCAACCTTGATAGCATGGGCGAATACGCCAAAAGTACTGCCAACCTGAAAGAACTATTAGCTGAACGCCTGGCATTAATTGACCAACAAGCCCAACGGGCACAGCAAGCGGCAGCTGACAAAAAAGCAGTGCAACAAGCTGCTGAAGAAGCGCAACGCCAAGCCGAAGCAGACCGACTCGCCGCCGAACAAAAGCGTGCTGATGACGCCCGACGTAAAGCCATCGAAGAAAAGCGGATTCAAGCCGAGCGCCAGGCCAGAGAAGATGCGTTACTCGAAGAACAACGCCAAACTGAAGCACGTGCCGCTGCAGCCGCTGAAAAAGCCAAGGCCGACGCCCTTTTCCGCAAAGTGAAGACCAACGGATTACTGGCCAAAGCCGACACATATTTCCAACGAGGTGATTATTATTCACCGGCGCAAAATAATGCATTGGAGAAATACCAGGAAGCTCTCGCTCTGGATGCTGAAAATGCTAAAGCGAAAGCCGGAATTGAGCTTGTTGTGGCCAAGATGATCCCGGATATCNAGGCCAACTTAGACAGCCAACACCTCAGCATGGCGCGTAACCTCCACGCACAAGCTAGCCAGGCCTCGCCGCAAAACACACAGCTGTTTGATATCGCAATTCAACAAGGCTGGAACGCGATATCCGATGAAACTTCCTTTGCTCCCCCCCCGACAGCGCAACCTTTGCCGGAGTCTGACGTAATAGCGACGGATTCAACCGTAGATTCAACAATCTCTGTACCTGCTGCACCGACCGTAGCAGTGCCTGCACCAGATGCGGCAGCCGCCGACGAAATGCCTTCATTGGAAGATACGTTCTGATTACATCGGCTATATCGTTGTTGATGAAGTATTAGTGCCCGGAAGAAACCAATTGCGTAACATCGCTTGCGTTTTTTTCCGGCGCATCGCGCTTGCCGTATGCGGCAGCAAGCCAGGCCGCAACATCCTCACCTTGATCAACCGCCTGCACGAAATCAATCGCTAACTGGCGTACCTCGACTTCATCGTCACGCGTAAACGCTGCTGATAACAAATCCCAGAACTGCATTAACTGTTGCCACGACACACGCTGTTCATTGGCACAAAATATTCCTGGGTGAGGTGTTGGCTGAGGGTCATTACCGATCAAAAGCTCTTCATAGAGCTTCTCGCCATCTCTTAATCCAGTGAACACAATGTCCACATCACCTTCAGGGTTATTATCGCTACGCACCGTTAGCCCCGACAAACGTATGAGCCGTTCCGCCAACTGCACAATTCTTACCGGCTTGCCCATATCCAACACATAAACATCTGCCGCAGCCAACGCACCGGCTTGTATCACCAGCCGAGCCGCTTCGGGAATCGTCATGAAATAGCGCGTAATTTCCGGATGTGTGACGGTGACGGGACCACCTTGCTCGATTTGCTGTTTGAATAAAGGAACAACTGACCCACTTGAACCCAGAACATTACCAAAACGCACAGCAACAAAATGAGTTCGTCGAGTCAAGCGTCCGTGAAGCTGTTTAGAATTAACGCCGTTACAATGTTGCTCGATTGATAGCGGGGCGAATTCAGCTACATGATTTAGAGCTTGGAGATACAACTCAGATAAGCGTTTGCTCGCTCCCATGACATTGGTTGGCCGCACGGCTTTATCCGATGAAACCAAAACGACCTGTCCGACCCCTGCAATCACCGCCGCCTGTGCGACACTAATGGTACTGCAAAGATTATTGGCAAGCCCTTGAATGACATTGTGCTCAACCATCGGTACATGTTTATACGCGGCAGCATGAAATACCGTCTCAACACGGAAGCGCTGCATCAGCTTCACCAACGATGTTTGATCTTGCGTCGACAGAAGTACCGCAACAACGTCGACCTGTTCGCTGCTCTCGGCTGTAAGCCGCTGCTCGCACTGGTAGAGATTGTATTCACATTGGTCGACAACGATTAGCATGGCAGGATGCTGGCGCAGAACCTGTAAACTCAGCTCTGCACCGATGGATCCCCCCGCGCCGGTGATCAATACGACACGACCATCGATATTTTTCGCCATCAAGTCAGGGTCGCAGGGCACCTCATCACGCTCAAGTACATCGGCAATATCGATATCACGAAAACTATCAATGCGCACTCGATTGGCCGTGATATCACGCCAGCAGGGAATTGTTTTGATCGGCAGGCCAAAAACTTCGAGCTGCTTAATGATTCTTCTACGCTCTTTACGCGGCCTCGGTGACAACGTCAGCAGTATCTGTGCAGGCTGATGCTTGAGAACAACCTTGGCCATATCATCCAACTGATAAATCTTGCGAGCCGCAATTTCACCGCCCGCATTCTGGCCCTGAATATCAATCACCGCCTGGGGCATATACTGGCGGCTGCTATCCAGCACTTCAATTGCCTGCGCTGCCACATCGATGTCTCCCACCAAAACAACAGGCCGGCCCGATAAGTGTGTCGGAGCCCGTGACACACGTACCCACTGCAATAGCACTGTGCGAATATTCGAGCCAATCAGCCAGCGAGCCATCAAATAACGTGTACCTGACAACGCCGTCGCCAGATAGAGGCAATAAATCAGAGGAACAGAGCGAGGAATCACCAGCTGGGTTAATAGCAGCTTATCCATAACAACAAGCCCCAGTGTCGCAAAGCCCGCGGCCTTAACGATGTTCCACATCGCATCTTGGCGCATACATCGCAGAACCGCGCGGTAAAGCCCCATTCGCACAAAAAACGGCATCGCCGACAACGGCAAAAGCATAAAGACGAAAACCGGGGCCTGATGAACAAAGCCAGTCACAAGGTCAGATCCTAAGCGTGTCATCATTGCTGCCAGAAAACACAGCCAAACACAGACAACATCAAACACCACTGCAATGATCCGTTTTTGATAACGCGGTAAGGCAGTGAGTTTTTGTCGCATAATCATCCTTGAAGCGATATGAAATGTTACTGCGTGAATTTCAGGTTGGCGCCACTCGCGGCGTTGTACCTGCACCAAACCCGGCAGCGAGAATAATCAATGGAGATACCGCTAACAGCAGGGCAATGTATGAAGGCATCCAGCCTGCCGCTTGCAATACGGCTAACGGCAACAGATAAAAAAGGTTAATGCCCACCACTATTACCGTAACCGGTGTGTGTCCTGCCAAGCGGCGCGCGGCATGTTGATAAGCATGCGAACTATGCGCTTGCATCAATTGCTGACCATCGGCAAATCGGCGCAGCAGAGTAAGACTGGCATCCACATAAAAAACTGATTGCGCGATAATCCAACTGCAAAACAATGGCATACCCAATGCCAAATCCTGAACCGCGAGCGCTGCTAGTAACAGCCCCAAAAAAACACTACCGGTATCACCCATAAAGATTCGGGCTTTAGGAAAGTTCCAAACGACGAATCCAGCAACACACACCGCTAAGATAGGAAGTGCGTAAAGCGACATCGTGGCCGCCCCACCAACGACCCAGTGACTCAGCAGCACAGTGCTACTGACTGTAATGGCTTGCAGCCCGGCCAGCCCGTTGATGCCATCCATAAAATTGTAGAGGTTGGTCGACCAAACCAGAAAAAACACCAGACTCGCACCGGCAACCAGCGCGAATAAACGGGTCAAAGGGTATTCCTGCGTCAGTAACGGCCACAGGCCGACAATGATCCAAACGGCCAGCACTAACTGCACGACTAATCGAACCAGTGCCTTCTGCGGCCAAACATCATCGACCCAGCTAACCAGCGCCAAACATCCACACGCCGCAAATATACGGCTCTGCTCGCCAGTAACGAACATGGCTAGAAAAAACACCAGAATAAAACCAGCACCGCCGCCGGTGGGTGTTGGCTCACGATGAGCGCTTCGTATGCAGGGATGATCAAGCAGTCGATGGTGGGTTCCTGCACGCACAAGAACGTAAGTCGCTAAAAAACTCAGCAGAAAAGCCATTGGCAAAAAAGCCATCGGGGTCACTGTCACCCACTCGAAAAACGTTCGTATCACCGCGTCATCCTAACGTCAGCATTCGCCATCATATGATTAAGAAACTTAATTTATAGCAGTTTTTGCGCGGAGGGCGAGCCCAGCTGTCGCCTGAAAGACTCGCTAAATACCATTTGTGACCACTCAAGCATTCATGACAAAAATCGCGTTTCGTGATGCGGTGTATTTCTCGACAAATGCCACAAAACGCCTAGTTTCAAGATACCAACACGCTCGTTTTGATTCCGAGAGCTACCTCGATCACGATCAGAACGGGTTACACCAAACAATGACACGGAAATTCATCAGCGGAACATCGCTGTGAAACTTGCTAAAGAGTCGACATCAGAAAACCATATGAAGGTACTACACGTTTTCAAAACCTATCTGCCGGATTCTATGGGCGGTATTCAGCAATGTATTCTGCAGATGTCTCAGGCCACCGCAAAGCTGGGTATCGACAATCATGTGCTGTCTCTAAGCCCGAATCCTAAAACCGGTTACGACCCCGGCACACATTCAGTCACTCAATGCAAAACCACATTAGAGTTCGCATCAACGCCTGTATCGCTGGAGGCGGTCTCGACATTCCGACGCTTGGCCGCTGAAGCTGACTTGATTCACTATCATTTTCCCTACCCGTTTGCCGACTTACTGCACTTTCTTGGGCAACACAATAAACCGACTCTGGTGACCTATCACTCGGATATCGTCAAACAAAAGTACTTATTGAAGGCCTATCAACCATTGATGCACCGCTTTCTTCAGTCGGTTGATCGTATCGTGGCAACCTCACCCAATTACGTTGTTTCGAGCCAGGTTCTACAACGGTTTCGTGACAAGGTCGATGTTGTGCCTATTGGGCTCGACCCGAGAAGTTATCCCAGCGTCTCAATCAACAACGTTTCAAAGTGGCAAAGCCGATTTGGTCGACGATTCTTTTTGTTTCTCGGCGTACTTCGCTACTACAAAGGTTTGGAAACATTGCTTGAAGCAGCCGAACACACGCGCCTACCCATCGTTATTGCAGGCGACGGCCCTCTCGGAGCATCCATCAGGGAGAAAGCACAACAAGCACGGCTACACAACGTACACTTCCTGGGCCATGTATCAGAACACGAAAAAGTAGAGCTGCTACAAGCTTGCTATGCGGTTGTATTTCCTTCAGACGAACGTTCAGAAGCCTTTGGCATCAGCCTACTTGAGGGCGCGATACATCAGAAGCCGTTAATTTCATGTGAGATCGGCACAGGCACAAGTTATGTCAATAAACTGCACGAAACTGGACTGACTGTACCGCCCAAATCGCCGTTAAAGCTTGCCGCTGCAATGGAATTGCTATGGGAACACGAGGAATATGCGGAGAAAATGGGATGCAACGCTTATCAGCGCTTTGCCGAGTTATTTACCGCAGAGAAAATGGCAGATTCCTATTTTCACATCTACCAAACCTTGTTGAATAGCCCTGAAACCGCCGCTGCCGGTGTGTAAATTTATCCTATCAAAGCTAAACGGCGTGGCCCAGCGCCACGCCATATCAACAGTGTGAATTACTTCCAATACAAAGCGCTTAAACGCAACTTGCTCAAAAGTAACTCATCGGGCGTAGCGCCGGCCTGATTAATAACATTGCGCAAACTGTAATACGTCAACGCCTGATTGTAGGACTTGTCCACCATCGCTTTGTCGGCAGTTTGGGTATAAACATCAAAGAATTTGACTCGGCTATCCAACACTTTGAGAGAAACCGCATTGGCAGTTTTCACCAATGCTTGGTCCAACATCTCCTTGTCGCCTAAGACGTCTGCAGCAACAGCAGGTTGTTTAAATTCACCTTGCTCAAGTGCGCTTGTTCCCTTGGAAGCATGCGTGACAGATTCAGACAACGCATCAGAGACAAACACCTCTGTTCGTGTGTGATCAACAACACGGTAGGTTGAATAAACTTCCGCATTTTTTTCGATATTCAGGTGCTCAATATTCACCGTCTGGTAAACCGGTTGTTCAATGGTCGCTGGCGGCTCAGAGGCGTTGCGTTTTTCCCGCTTCGAAAGTTTCGTCCAGGCAATGTAATCCGGGTTCTCAATGCGTTGATAACTGACATGAACACGTCTGGCTTCGTTTTCCGTATCATTGAGTGTTTGAACGCCGGCCTGCAAAATCTCACCACTCATAAAGTAGTAGCTCAGTGCGTTCTCAGATTCGCTAATCGCTGCAATATCCGATGCGTTTACTGACGATGCCAATGTCATCGTGACATCACGCAAATGCTGTCGATCGAACGTTTGCAATAGCGATTGAGTCAGCAATTTACCCAGCTGATAGCCTTTGGCGTCATCGGCGTAGTCAGATACCAGAATTTTGATCGTAGCCATATCCAGCACACGATTATTAATATTCTGCGCGTGCTCAACCAGCAACTCATGATCAGGGTTAAATTCTTCCAGTACGCTCAGATATCCGTAGGCAGGAGTTACATTGCCTTTCGACAAATAGCCGCGGGCGCGTTTAGCAACAAACTCGATGAACTTGAGTTCTTCCGTGGTGTAATCCGCAGCTTTATTTGTCGCTACCTTGAGCGCTCTGGCCTTCGAATAGGCCTGATAGGCTGAAACAACGGAGTAGCTGCTCATCGCCTTATTGCCGGNCGCGATGAAATACTGACTGATGTCATCGGCGATTGATACGACATCCGCATGGCTTTCCATATACCCTGGGACTTTCGATAAGTGAATCAGCAAGGAATAGGCTTCGTCCGTGTTACCGGCAGCGAGCGCGTCCCACAGTTGTTGCTCGTATTCGCCGAATGACAGCCCTTTACGAAGCTCTTTAAGCGCTGGGTTTTCAGGCACAATGGTCTCAAGCTGATTCACCAGAGAAAGTGCGTTTTCATAGCGCTTACTGCGCATTTCTGAGCGAGCTTTCTGAATCGTAGTATCGATATAGGTTTGTTTACGCACCAATGTTTCCGCGGCCTTATCACCGCCGTAAATCGCCGCCATCTCATCTAACAACTCAACCTTGCGGGCGACTTGATCATCACCTAGACGCTGAAATTCTGATTCTTTCTGCTCAACGGCAAGCTGCTTGTCATTGAATGCTTGCTCAAGTTCAAGCCGAAGGGCCAAGTATGTCGCACTGTCATAGGGCTCCAGTGCCAGAGCGTCTTCGATCGTCTGACTCAGTACCGTCATGGTCTGGCCGGGAATATCACGGTCCAGTCGATCGAGTATTTGTCGTTCTTTTTCTTGTGCAATCTTCTTGCCGACTTTCCCAAGATTCAATCTGATTTCCGTTGCCGTCGCGCTCGACGGTTTAACATCTTTCAGTTCATCCTCAAGCTGTGAATAAAGGCTCAGCAGTTCGCCACGGTTACTGGCAATAAGAATATCCTGGTCCGTCACTGAAGGCTGCGAAGAGCATGCACTGAGCACGCCGGCCAGTATCAGAGTGGAAAGATAAGCCTTATTCATGAGGATTTTTCCTTCTATTTATAATATTGCGTACAGTATCAGTGATAGTGTCAATACAGGCATAGGCCCATTACTGAACTTCATGTGGATGATCAAAATCGTTTGACGTGAAAGCCAACCACACCATAACAAACAGTGATATCAACCCCCAAGTTAGGCCAACAACAACCCCTGCATCAATAATACCACGCCAGGGTTGTGGCAACGTACGCACCACAGATATAAGCGCCATCAAGGCCAACGTTAATACGATTACACTAATTTGACGGCGCCGGGTCGTTCCGAAATACCCCATACAAAAAGCCGGGGCAAACAGCCCGGATTTCAAGTCAGCGCTGTCTTTCAAATAACGAATTCGTGCAGCGACTCGCGGCGAGAAGTTCTTTTGAAACCCTCTATAGCCTTCCGAATACGACATAAAAACAATGTTAGCGAACAACAGCACCCATTGAAAAAGTGTCAAATTGGATTCGAAAGCCTGAAAGGTGTTGTCATAGAGGCGAAATACGGCGAACCCCAGAAAACTGGTGACCCCGACAAACCCCCAAATAGCGGCAGCTTTACGCAACATAGAAATGCCAGATTCAGACATAGTAGATAAAAACGTAGTTTACTCGTTCAATGTAACTCTAGACAACTTAACCTTACCTTATCTGTCGAGCGCCACTTCAGCGCCACAAACAGGCATTAAAAAAGAGGCCGGAGCCTCTCTTTTAGTAAGTCTGCAACCTAGGTAGCAGACTCAAGGATCACACAAGGCGATCAGTCCTGAGAGGGTGCACGCTCTGGCTTAGGCAACAACTCTTTGCGGCTCAACTTAATGCGACCGCGGTTGTCGACTTCCAATGCCTTAACCTCAATTTCCTGACCTTCTTTCAGGTAATCTGTTACTGACTCAACACGCTCGTGAGCGATCTGAGAAATATGTAGCAGACCTTCTTTACCCGGCAAAATGCGAACAAACGCACCGAAGTCAGCGATACGGGTAATCACACCTTTATAGATAGTGCCCGGCTCAACTTCAGCCACAATACCTTCAACTTCATTGACTGCAGCATTTAACGAATCACCGTTTGGTGCGTAAATGCGAATCGTGCCATCGTCTTCAATATCGACCTGAGCACCAGTGCTTTCGGTAATGCCACGAATAGTCGCGCCACCTTTACCAATAACATCACGGATTTTATCAGAATCGATCTTCATGGTATGGATACGTGGTGCGCTAGACGCTGTCTCACTGCGTGCTGTAGCCAACACTTGGTTCATATCACCCAAAATGCTCAAACGCGCTTGTTGCGCTTGTTCTAGAGCAATTTCCATGATCTGGGCAGTAATACCTTCGATCTTGATATCCATCTGCAATGCAGTGATACCTTCAGAACTACCGGCTACTTTAAAGTCCATATCACCCAAGTGATCTTCATCACCCAGAATATCGGTCAAGACGGCAAAGGAGTTACCTTCCTTCACCAATCCCATCGCGATACCAGCGACAGGCGCCTTCACAGGAACACCAGCATCCATCAACGACAGAGAACCAACACATACCGACGCCATTGAGCTTGAACCATTAGATTCAGTAATTTCGCTCACAACACGAATTGCGTATGGAAATTCATCTTCAGTCGGCAGCATTGCAGCCAGGCCACGACGCGCCAAGCGGCCATGCCCAACTTCACGACGGCCAACACCACCCATACGACCACACTCACCAACAGAATATGGAGGGAAGTTATAGTGCAGCATGAAACCGTCTCGGATCTCACCATGCAACTGATCAACACGCTGTGCATCACGGGTAGAACCTAACGTAACCGCACCGATCGCTTGCGTTTCGCCACGAGTAAACAATGCAGAACCGTGTACATTTGGCAACATGCCAACTTCAACTTCGATCGGGCGAACCGTCTTGTTGTCACGACCATCAATACGTGGCTCACCGCTAAGGATGCGCTGACGCACTGTTGTTTTTTCCAGACCAGAGATTGTTTTCTGGATATCTGCATCTGCAAATTCTGAATCTTCACCGCCGAATTTTTCGACAGCATCGTCTTTTAGAACGCCTACTTGAGAATAACGGTCCAACTTATCCGTAATGCGATAGGCTTCGCCGATCTTTTCCGCGTACTCTTCAGTAATTACGTCAATCAATGCTTGGTTAGCTGCAGGAGCTTCCCATTCCCAACGTGGCTTGCCAGCTTCAGCAGCAAATTCTTTAACCAGGCCAACAATCGCCTGCAGTTCCTGATGGGCATACAATACACCGCCCAGCATTTGATCTTCGGTAAGCTCGTCAGCTTCTGATTCAACCATCAGAACGGCATCTTCAGTACCGGCAACGATCATATCCAAGCGAGAGGATTCTAGCTCTTCATATGTTGGGTTCAACATGTAGCCATCAGCATCAGTAAAGCCAACACGTGCCGCACCGATTGGGCCGTTAAACGGGATACCGGAGATCGACAACGCAGCAGAGGTTGCCACCATAGCCAGAATATCAGGATCAAATGCGCTGTTCGCTGACAGTACAGTGATAACGACCTGAACTTCGTTCATGAAACCATTAGGGAAAAGCGGACGGATCGGGCGATCGATCAAGCGAGATGTCAGTGTTTCTTTCTCTGAAGGACGACCTTCACGCTTCAAAAATCCACCAGGAATCTTACCGGCAGCGTATACACGCTCCTGATAATGTACTGAAAGTGGGAAAAAGTCCTGACCGGGCTTAGCGCTCTTCGCGCCTACGACCGTTGCCAATACTTTGGTGTCATCCATCGATGCGAATACCGCACCGGTAGCTTGACGAGCAACGCGCCCTGTTTCCAGGGTAATGGTATGCTTACCGTACGAAATCTGTTTTGTTACTGGATTCACTTATATTCTCCGTTTTTAGCATACACACACTTTAGAGCCCTGATCGAAAATCGGCCCATAAAGGGCCGATCAGTTCAAACGCTCGATTGTAGGTGTTGCTGCTTAGCGACGCAGACCTAAACGCTTGATCAGATCTGTATAGCGATCACCGTTCTTGCGCTTCAAGTAGTCCAGCAATTTACGACGCTGGTTAACCATACGAATCAGACCACGACGTGAGTGGTGATCCTTTTTGTTAGACGCAAAGTGGTCTTGCAGTTTGTTAATGTTTTGGGTCAACAGCGCAATCTGTACTTCTGGAGAGCCTGTATCGCCTTCAGCTGTTTGGTAATCTTTAACAATTGCTGCTTTTTCTGTGGCACTTAAAGCCATAATTAAAACCTCATTCAATAATATGCGAATAATGCGGCCTGTCCGCGCATATTTACAGACAGGTCGAAAATTAGCCAGACACCAATGTCTGAAATGCATCCAACGGGTACTTACTGACCGTCAGAAGCAATTAAACGACGCGGCGTAACACGCCCGTCGTCCAATATTTTGCCAATTCCTAGGAACTCACCTTGCTCGGTTCGAATGCGAACAAGACCTTCAGTGGGTGCCTTCGGCACCAACACAGCTTGACCGAGCCGTATATAATAACCCGCGGTTTCCTCAACTTCCACTAATGGGAAGTGATTTACTGCTTGCTCGGCCGGTAGCAACAAATTATCCATCGCTTCAAAGTCTTCATTTTCCTTCAGACTTTCAAGATCCTCAATGTTAATACAGTCTTGCAAATGAAAAGGGCCGGCTTGAGTACGCTCAAGAGCAATTAAATGCGCCCCCACATTCAGCATCGTACCAATATCTTCTGCCAAGGTTCGGATGTACGTTCCCTTACTACACCTGACCGAGATATCTGCCTCAGGATGTGCGCCGTTTTCACGAAATGCCAACAAGGTTAACTCGTAGATAGTAACCTGTCGTTCCTTGCGCTCAACTTCAATACCTTGTCGAGCCAACTTGTATAGCGGCTGGCCGTTCACCTTCAGTGCCGAATACATTGGAGGAACTTGGGTAATCTCGCCGCGGAAGCTTTCAATAGCGATCGCAACATCCACCTCAGTGACAGCGGACGCATCCACTGACTGCAGAATACTGCCTTCGACATCACCTGTTTCGGTAACCTCGCCAAATCGTAAGGTCGCCGTATAAGCTTTGTCAGCGTCTAAATGATATTGAGAAAACTTGGTCGCCTCACCAAAACAAATCGGTAAAACTCCGGTTGCCATCGGGTCCAAATTCCCCGTATGACCAGCTTTTTGTGCGAAATACAGCCGTTTTACCGTCTGCAGAGCGCCGTTAGATGAGCCGCCTTTGGGTTTATTCAGCAAGAGTAGGCCGTCTACGAGACGACCTTTTTTACGACGAGCCACCGGCCTGTTAGTCCTTATCGTCCGATGAGTCCGCTTGGGAATCAGATGTTTGCTCTTGGCTGCCGACAGCTTTGTCGATCAGCGCAGACAGATGGCTGCCTCGAATAACACTTTCATCAAAGAAAAAGCGCAATGAAGGTGTTGTACGCATCGTTGTACTCTTAGCAATCAAGGATCGTAGAAATCCTGCTGCACCATTGAGTACTTTTACCGATTCTTTCGCGCTATCTGCATCGTCACAACCAAGAATAGTGATATAGATTCTGGCATGAGTCAGGTCACGGCTGACCTCAACATCCGTGAGACTCACCATACCTACACGTGGGTCACGAATTTCTTGCTGAATCAATTGCGACAACTCTTTGCGCAAGAAATCAGCTACACGCTGGGGTCGACCAAATTCTCTTGCCATCTATCAACTATCTACTTTGCAATACATCAGTAACTGTTTTCCGAAACGCGGCAATGCATCAGCATCACAGCGTACGGGCAAACTCTTTCACATCAAAGACTTCGATCTTATCGCCAGGTCGAACGTCTTGGTAGTTCTTAACACCAATACCACATTCAAGACCATTTCGAACTTCACCAATGTCATCTTTGAAACGACGCAGGGATTCAAGTTCCCCTTCGTAGATAACAACGTCATCACGCAGAACACGAATCGGCTTGCTGCGATAGATCGTTCCTTCAATAACCATAGAGCCCGCAATGAGACCAAATTTCGGTGATTTGAAGACATCACGCACTTCTGCAACACCGACGATTTCTTCACGAAGCTCTGGCGACAACATGCCGGATAGGGCTTTCGTTACGTCATCAATCAAGTCGTAGATAACACTGTAATAGCGGAAATCAACGCCTTCATTTTCCATCAGTGATTTAGCAGCAGAATCGGCTCGTACGTTAAAACCAAAGACAACCGCGTTCGATGTTAAAGCTAGGTTGGCATCAGTTTCGGTAATACCACCAACACCTGAGCTAATGACCGAGACTTTAACTTCATCGTTGCCCAAGTCCAGCAATGCATTTTGCAACGCCTCAAGGGAGCCACGTACATCAGTCTTCAGAACAACATTAAGAACTTGTTTCTCTTCGCTACCCATGGAGTTGAACATGTTCTCCAACTTCGCAGCTTGTTGACGAGAAAGGCGAGTTTCACGGGTTCTGCGGTTACGGAACTCAGCAACTTCTCTGGCTTTCTTCTCTGACTCAACAGCGAAGAACTCATCACCGGCATTCGGTGTTGCGTTCAAGCCTAGGATTTCTACAGGAATAGACGGACCGGCAACTTCAATACCGTGGCCAACTTCATCAATCATCGCACGGACACGACCAAATGATTCGCCGGCTAGAACGATATCGCCTTTATTCAAAGTACCTTGCTGAATCAACACGGTTGAAACAACACCTCGGCCCTTGTCCAAGCGCGATTCAATAACAACACCACGTGCTGGAATATCTGCAGCGGCGCTAAGTTCTAGCATCTCAGATTGCAGCAGAACGGCATCCAGCAACTCATCGATACCCTGCCCAGTGTGTGCAGACACGGGGATAAACTGCACATCACCGCCCCAATCTTCAGGGATAACGTCTTTCGCAGCCAATTCGTTTTTAACACGATCCAGATCCGCGTCTTCTTTATCGATTTTGTTCACTGCGACAACAATCGGTACGCCAGCTGCGCGTGCGTGCTGCACCGCTTCTTCTGTCTGAGGCATCACACCATCATCAGCAGCAACAACCAGAATAACAACGTCCGTACTTTGTGCACCACGTGCACGCATCGCTGTAAACGCAGCATGCCCAGGAGTATCTAAGAATGTCACCATGCCGCGATCGGTTTCTACGTGGTAGGCACCAATGTGCTGTGTAATACCACCGGCTTCACCACCAGCAACACGTGTTTCACGAATGTAATCGAGTAACGATGTTTTACCGTGGTCAACGTGTCCCATAACAGTAACAACTGGTGCTCTTGTTTGGAGCGTACCTTCTTCGCGGC
Source organism: BD1-7 clade bacterium (assembly GCA_902705835.1). Classification (NCBI taxonomy): domain Bacteria; kingdom Pseudomonadati; phylum Pseudomonadota; class Gammaproteobacteria; order Cellvibrionales; family Spongiibacteraceae; species BD1-7 clade bacterium. The sequence goes on along the minus strand of CACSIN010000001.1, from coordinate 783,832 downwards.
CAATATCATCGATCAGACGATCTTCCAGTTCGGTTTCAGACACGAATTTAACTTTATGGCCTAATTCTTCAACAATAAGAACGGCGGTATCCTGATCCAACGGCTGGTTAACCGTCGCCATAACACCCATTCGCATGAGTTGTTTGATCAGTTCACCAGACTTAACTTTCATCTGCTTGGCTAAATCGCCAACGCTGATAGCATCGCCAACTTCAATTTCAAGAATGGCTCTCTCAGTAGGCATCTCAAACTTCTGCTGGTTGACGTTAAGCTTCTTCAGCTTACGACGTCCGCCGCGACCACTGCCCTCTTGCAATTCACCATCTGCAGTTAGCTGTGAACGCAAGTTATGGTTACGACCTTTACCACGAGTACGCTGCTCTTTACCACCGCCGCGCTTAGGTTTACGGTCATCAACAACCGGGGTAGCTAGTTCCTTCGTACGCTTACGCGCAGGCATCTTCTTGCCTGAAGACTCACTATCAGACTCTTCTTTGGTCTCGGTCTTCGCTGACTCTGCCTTTTTCGCCGCCGCTGCAGCCGCTATCGCTTCTTCTTTGAGGCGTTTTTCTTCCTCAGCAGCTCTGCGTTTTTCTTCTTCTTTGGCTTTTTGTCGTGCCGCACGCTCTTCTGCGTCAGTACGCTCTTTCTCACGACGTTTGGCGGCCGCTAACTGACGCATAACTTCTGGGTCGCTAGGGTCTGCCTTCGCTTTAGCCTCCAATGACGTACGCTCTTCTTTAAGCGCAGCCAATTCAGCTCGAATTCGTGCTTCGGCTTCTTTTTGAGCTCTTTCTGCTACTTCGCGAGCAACTCTTTCAGCAGCCTCACGCGCCGCATTTGCAGCCGCCTCACGAGCAGCTTGTTCAGCCGCTTCTTTCTGCTCAGCTTCCAAACGTGCTTTTTCTTCAGCAGCTACTTTCGCATCTTGTTCAGCCTGCTGCTGCTCCTGAAGCGCTTTTTCTTTCAACTCTGCTTCGCTTAAAATCGGCGCAGCTTCTTCAGTAACAGACTCGTCTGCCACAACAACTTCGCCATCAACCGAGACAGAATCTGACGCCTTCTTCGCTTCAGACGCAGCAGCAAGTGCGGCTTCTTCTTTCGACGGTTTGACGATTGTTCGCTTCTTGCGAACTTCGACATTGACGGTTTTCTTGCCCGGACCAGACCCTGTCTTCAGGGTGGTCAACTTCTTACGTTTTAGCGTAATTTTCTTTTCGCCTTGCTCTTCTACTGAACCGTGACTGGTTTTCAAATGCCCCAGCAAGGTTTTTTTGTCGTCTTCTGATACAAATTCGTCTGCAGAGGTGTGCGTCAACCCCGCTTCTTTCATTTGGGTAAGCAAACGATCTGTAGTGGTTCCTACTGTATCGGCTAATTGACTGACGGTTACTTCTGCCATTCGAATTCTTCTCCTCTCGACGTTGCTGTGCTACCGGTGATGGATTACTGACCTTCCTCAAACCAGGGAGCACGCGCCGCCATGATCAGATTACCAGCACGCTCTGCATCCATTCCCTCTATATCCAGCAAGTCATCTACCGCTTGCTCTGCCAAATCTTCCATGGTGATAATACCCTGACTAGCAAGTTGATATGCCAGATGAGTATCCATTCCTTCCATCGACTTCAGGTCTTCAGCAGGCTCATTCGACTCCAGCTGCTCTTCTGACGCAATGGCCTGTGTCAACAAAGCATCTTTTGCACGGGCACGCAGCTCTTGTGCAATATCTTCGTCGAAACCTTCGATTTCCAGCATTTCTTCCAGTGGCACATACGCCACCTCTTCCAATGCAGTGAAGCCTTCGTCCACTAACATTTGAGCTAATTCTTCATCAACATCTAAGGCTTCTAGGAATACTTCGAGAATTTCACNGCTTTCGCTTTCTTGTTTCTCGTTCCATTCTTCAGCGCTCATGACGTTAATACGCCAACCTGTCAGATCACTCGCAAGGCGAACATTCTGTCCAGAACGACCAATGGCCTGAGCCAAATCTGTTTCTGCAACCGCAACATCCATTGCATTAGAGTCTTCATCCATAACGATGGACTCAACTTCGGCAGGCGACATTGCGTTAATGACTAGCTGTGCCGGATTATCATCCCAAAGGATAATATCGACACGTTCGTTGTTCAGTTCACCGGATACTGCTTGCACCCTAGCACCACGCATACCGACACATGCACCAACAGGATCAATACGCCCATCATTGGTTTTGACGGCAATCTTAGCGCGAGAACCGGCATCACGTGCAGCCGCTTTGATCTCGATAACTTGCTCTGAAATCTCAGGCACTTCAATTTTAAACAGTTCAATCAGCATCTCTGGGCACGTGCGACTCATGATCAACTGCGGACCTCGAGTTTCAGTAGATACTTCTTTAAGAATTGCGCGTACACGATCACCCATGCGGAATATTTCACGGGCAATGGTTTCAGACTTCGGTAACAACGCCTCTGCATTGCCGCCCAAATCAACAATAATATTGTCTCGGGTAACCTTTTTAACAGAGCCATTGACCAACTCACCAACACGTTCGCGGTACAAGTCAACAACCTGCGCACGCTCAGCTTCACGAACCTTCTGAACGATAACTTGCTTAGCTGTTTGTGCCGCAATACGACCGAAACCTACATTTTCGATTTGTTCTTGGTGAACATCACCAATCTGTAAACTCGTATCGACTTCAGCAGCTTCTTGCGTGGTAAATTCAGTACCCAAAATAGCCATGTGATCATCAGGAACCACAGTCCAACGACGAAACGTACTGTAGTCGCCAGTTGCTCGATCAATTACCACATAAACGTCTGATTCTTCGTCTTCAAAGCGCTTTTTGGTTGCGGTCGCCAACGCTTGCTCAATCGCTTCAAAGATGATGCTTTCATCAACACCTTTTTCGTTTGATACAGCTTCCGCGACTAATAATATTTCTTTACTCATATCACGCCTCTTTAAGCACTATTCCTTGGATACGATATTGGCTTTTTCTATCGAATCGACGGGCAATACATATTCTTCATCATCGACACGAACCACAACATCGTCACCTTCAACACCGACCAATTGGCCAGAAAACTTTCTGCGACCGTCAAAAGGGATTCGTAATTTCACTCGGATACCATTACCGACAAACTGCTGGTAATGCTCCAGTTTGAAAAGCGGGCGATCCATACCCGGCGATGATACTTCCAGGAAGTACTCTGATTTAATCGGATCTTCAACGTCGAGAATACCGCTTACCTGATGACTCACAGCAGCACAGTCGTCTACGCCTATGCCTTCGGGGTTTTCAATGAAAATTCGCAGCGTTTGCTGGCGCCCCTGACCTACGAGTTCAACGCCCCAAAGCTCATAGCCGAGGGCCTTCACTGAAGACTCGATAAGCTCTTGAATTTGTTGAACATCTGCCACTTACTAAATCTCCAGAAACAAAAAATGGGCACAAGGCCCACCGAAAATCTGCAGGAAAACCGGCTTCCTGCGCATTTTAAGTATCGTCAGGTTTCCAACACCCCGAAAACCTTGGCGCGGATTATAGGCGCACCGCCAACTAGGGTCAACCAATCAGCTGCTTCGTAAAAATAACATTATTTGGTGCCGAAGGCGGGACTTGAACCCGCACGAGCATAAGCTCACCACCCCCTCAAGATGGCGTGTCTACCAATTCCACCACTTCGGCATAAAGAGTGTTTCAGATTACTGCCCAGCATCCTTCGCTGACGGCATATCTGTAGCAGTACTCGAAGGCGCCTCATCAGCTGGAACAACTGGCACTTCGGACTCTGCTGGCACTGCCTGATTCACAGGTAGTGCCGGAATTTCTTCATTAATTTCTTGCTGTGGCTGCATCACTTCAATGGCCGCCGGAATCGCTGGCACATCCACTTCATACGCAACACCACTTTTCTCACGTGCAAAATAGGCCAATGTGAGACTTGTAGCAAAAAAGACCGCAGCCAAAACTGCCGTCCAACGTGTCAGGAGATTACCACTTCCCTGAACACCAAATACTGTCTGTGATGAACCGCCACCAAACGACGCCCCCATCTCAGCACCTTTACCCTGCTGAAGCATGATCAATGCAAGGATTGCAATCGCCACGATAGCGTGGACAACCAAGATTAATTGTTCGAGCATGTTTATTCCGCCGATTTACAAATTACGCAGAACTCTTCTGCATCCAGTGCAGCTCCGCCAACAAGTGCACCATCAATATCTTCCATGGCGAACAGCTCAGCAGCATTTGCACCTTTAACGCTGCCACCATAAAGTATCTGTATTCTCTCAGCAGTTACGCTGTCATATCCAGCCACACATTGACGAATGGCTGCATGGACCTCCTGGGCTTGCTGAGGTGATGCGGTACGCCCCGTACCAATCGCCCAAACTGGCTCATATGCCACAACAACAGACAAAAACTGTGCAATGCCGATGACATCGATAATAGCAGCCACTTGCCCGGACACCACATCCAACGCATCACCTGCGTCACGCTGAGCCAGACTTTCACCCACACACAAAACTGGTGTTATGCTTTGTGCAAGAAGGTGCGCGCACTTTGCAGCAACGACCACATCGCTCTCACCGTAATATTCACGGCGCTCAGAGTGGCCGACAAGGCCAAACTTACAACCCAGCTGCGCGAACATCTGCGCTGACACTTCGCCAGTATATGCGCCAGATTCTAATGCTTCAGCACACACGTTTTGTGCACCGACCTGAATCGAAGTACCGGCTAACAATTCAACAACTACCGCAGTATAAACTGACGGCGGACAGACAACCGCATCCACAGAACCCAACACCAAATTGCTCACACCAGAAGACAGATNTTCCGCCAGCGCTGTGACTGACTGCGGAGAACCGTTCATTTTCCAGTTACCGATGATGAGTTTACGACGCATTTACTGCCCCTCAAAAATGGCCGACAATACTAACCAAACCACTTGCAACATACAACATGTTTCCTAGAGCAATACGCGAAAACAACTGAAAAAATCTTACTAAATCAGTAACAAACAAAACAGTCACGCTATATTGCCAAGCCCGCCCTCCTAAACTATGCGCCTGCAGCCTCAACAACACCCGCTAACGACTCTGTCAATTCAGCAACCAACACATCATCTTCACCCTCAACCATCACCCTAACCAACGCCTCGGTGCCAGATGGACGAATAAGTACGCGCCCACTTCCATTCAGTTGCTTTTCAGCGTCCATAACAGCCGACCTCACAGAAGCCTCTTCAGCAATGGTCGCCTTATCTTGAACCGGCACGTTAATCATACGCTGGGGGAACTTGCGAACAGGCGCAAGCAACGCCTGCAGTGACTGCCCACTGGTCGCTAGCGCAGCAAGAACCTGTAATGCCGAGACAATACCATCGCCAGTACTTGCTACCGCACGACACAACAAATGCCCGGAAGACTCACCACCGAGCAACCAGCCGTTTTCAACCATGACCTGCTTGACGTAACGATCACCGACTTTGGCACGCGCAAAGTCCAACCCGAGACCACGAAATGCCAGTTCGACCCCCATATTTGTCATCAGCGTTCCGACAACGCCCTGATACCCTGGCTCACCAATGGCTGACTGACTAGCGATAATATAAAGAAGTTCATCCCCATCAATAATCTCGCCATTGGCATCAACAAAACACACCCGATCACCGTCGCCATCAAATGCAATACCCAGCCCCGCACCTTCTTCCACAACTTTCTGCTGCAAAGCTTCCGGGGCCGTTGAGCCAACGCCATCATTAATGTTTACGCCATTTGGTTCACAGCCAATTTCAATAACCGCCGCGCCCAATTCACGAAACACATTACCCGCAACGTGATAGGTAGCACCATGCGCACAATCGAGAACGACTTTAAGCCCTTTCAATTCAAAATCAATCGGCACCGTGCTCTTGCAGTACTCTATGTAGCGACCTGCCGCATCATCAATCCGGATAACCTTTCCGAGCTTATCGCTAGAAACTGTTACCAAAGGCATATCAACGTATCGTTCGATTGTTGCCTCAACCTCATCACTCAGTTTTTCGCCATTTTCGCAGAAGAACTTAATGCCGTTATCGTAAAACGGGTTATGCGATGCAGAAATTACAATGCCGATTTGGGCATGAAATGTACGCGTCAAATAAGCAATAGCAGGCGTAGGCATCGGGCCAAGTAACTTAACGTTTACGCCAGCCGCAACTAAGCCTGCCTGAAATGCCGACTCAAACATATACCCGGATATCCGGGTATCCTTACCAATAACAACTGTGCAGTCTTCACCCGGATTTGCCTCAACCAAGTAATGGCCAACAGCCCATCCTAACTTAATCACAAAATCCGGTGTGATTGGTGTTTGCCCAACCTGACCACGAATACCATCTGTTCCAAAGTACTTACGCATTTTACATCCTACTCCTTTCACCAGGTGCACTGACCACCAGACAATTTAGAGCACCCTATCGACACCATTGAAACACCGACGCTCTCGGGCACACTCTGATGAATCCACCATTAGATCTTTTTAATCCGACGACTCCGCATCAAGTACCGCGATCGCCATTTGAACCGCATCACTGGTCGCCCTTACATCATGTACGCGAATAATTTTGCTTCCGCGCTCTACCGCCATCACTGCCAATGCGATACTCGCAGGCAAGCGCTCACTAACACCACAACCACCCAAAACACTGGCGATCATCGACTTTCTCGACATCCCAACCAAGATCGGCACCCCCAACCGCCGAAACGCGGACAAGTTTGCCAGCAACGCCAGGTTATGGGCAGCACTCTTTCCAAAACCAAAACCGGGATCAATCAGCAGCTGCTGCCGGGAAATCCCCACATCAAGACATGCCGCCATACGCCCCTGCAAATAGGACAACACATCAGCGACAGGATCTTGGTAATTCGGATTATCCTGCATTGAGCCCGGCTCTCCCTGCATATGCATCAAACAGACCGGCAATTCACATCGTTTTGCGGCATCCAATGCGCCCGGCCGTGTTAACGCCCTAACATCATTGAGCATGCCTGCACCGTGCTGTTTCGCGGCAAGCATAACCTCGGGAGTGGAGGTATCAACGGAAATTACAACATCAAGCCGCGAGGCAATCGCCTCAACAACAGGCACAACACGATCCAATTCTTCCGCAGCAGAGACAAACGCCGCTCCTGGGCGCGTCGACTCACCACCAACATCAAGAATGGTCGCCCCATCACGCTGCATTTGCTCTGAGCGGCGAAGCACTTTATCCAGATCGATAGACGCGCCAGAATGGCACTCCCCACCATCAGAAAACGAGTCTGGTGTAACGTTTAATATCCCCATAACATGGGGGCGGGAGAGATCCAGCTCACGGGAACCACAGATAAGCTTGGGGGTCATACTGCTCCTAAAAAAAGACCCCGGATATACCGGGGGCCTAGTTCAGTCTTACTCGCAAAAGGAGTCTAACAAAGAAATGTGTCGACTGCGTTACTAATGATCGCCGACAGAGCCAGGGAGGTCGTCAGATTTCTTGCCGTCGATATCGTCAAGCTTGCCAGTTTCGACACCTGAAGAATCAGCACTATCACCACTGCCATCATCCCAATCTTTGGGCGGCCGCACTTGACGACGCTGCATTAAGTCATCAACTTGATGAGAGTCGAGGGTTTCGTATTCCATCAACGCTTCTTTCATCGCGTGCAGAACATCTTCGTTGTCTTTCAAGGTCTTTTGGGCACTGGTGTAACAGTCATTGATAATTCGCTTAACCTCGTTATCGATGACTTCTGCAGTTGCCGCTGAATAGTCTTCACGACCCGTCTGCTCATTCAAAGAGTACAAAACAGGGCCAAGTTGATCTTCTGCAAAGCCCCACTGAGTCACCATAGCTCGAGCATAGCGCGTCGCCATTTGGATATCAGAACTCGCTCCTGTGCTGATACCGTCCAACCCGTACATCATTTCTTCAGCAATACGACCACCATAAAGGGTCTCAATACCACCCAACAGCTTCAAGCGGGATTCAGAAATTCGATCAGCTTCTGGCAAAAAGTGCGTAACACCCAACGCTTGACCACGAGGAATAATCGTCACTTTATGCACAGGGTCATGCTCTGGCGCCAAGTAACCGATAATGGCGTGTCCAGCCTCATGATACGCTGTTGTTTCTTTTTCTTTCTCAGACATTACCATGGTCTTACGCTCTGCGCCCATCATGATTTTGTCTCGCGCTTGCTCAAACTCTGCCATAGAAACCATGCGATGACCTGATCGTGCAGCAAATAACGATGCCTCATTGACCAGGTTCGCCAGCTCTGCGCCTGAAAAGCCCGGCGTTCCTCGCGCGATGACATTCGCTTGCACATCATCTGCAGCCGGCACCTTACGCAAGTGGACCTTAAGAATTTGTTCACGACCACGAATATCAGGCAAACCCACAACAACCTGGCGATCAAAACGACCCGGCCGAAGCAGCGCGCTATCCAACACGTCAGCACGGTTAGTTGCCGCCACGACGATAACTCCGTCATTGCCTTCAAATCCATCCATTTCAACCAGCAGCTGGTTCAACGTTTGCTCGCGCTCATCATGACCACCACCCATGCCGCTACCGCGATGGCGACCAACAGCATCAATTTCATCGATAAAGATAATACAAGGAGACTGCTTTTTAGCCTGCTCAAACATATCCCGCACACGAGACGCACCAACACCAACAAACATCTCAACGAAATCGGAGCCAGAGATAGAGAAAAACGGAACCTTTGCTTCACCAGCAACCGCTTTCGCTAATAGCGTTTTACCTGTGCCCGGAGGCCCAACTAACAGCATACCGCGTGGGATTTGACCACCTAGGCGCTGATACTTACCTGGGTCTCGCAAGAAATCGACCACTTCCTGCACGTCTTCTTTGGCTTCATCACAGCCAGCAACATCCGCGAATGTTGTTTTAATTTGATCTTCTGCCAGCAAGCGCGCCTTGGATTTACCAAAGGCCATTGGCCCGCCTTTTCCACCACCTGGCCCGCCTTGCATTTGGCGCATGAAAAACATAAACACGGCAATAATAATCAGAATCGGGAAGCTTGCGACTAACAGCTGCACCCAAATACTCTGACGCTCAGGAGGAAGCCCCTCAACCGTCACATTGTGCTCCAGCAGGTCATTAATCAGCTGCGGATCATCAATCGGTGGCCGAACCACCTTAAAATCACTACCACCAGAGAGCTTACCCAAAATCGTGGTATTGTTGATTTCCACGTTTTCAACGTGATTTTTTTGCACAGCGTCAATAAATTGACTGTAACTCATGGTTTGGTTACTTTTCGACGGATTGATACTAGTGAACACTGACACCAGTATTGCCGCGATAACCAACCACAGAAGGAGGTTTTTAACCATATCGTTCAAAGGAATACCCTCAGGAACATTTGCCTGTCTTTTATCATAGCGCCTGTTGGAAAGACGTCTTTACACTTTAACCGCATTTAAGAAAAGATGCCGGTGTTTTTATATGCCATCGGCGCACAATACCATTTATGCGGTCTGAACGGTAGTTTACGGGGCGGCACTCTAACAATCCGCCTATATTCAGCTGCGCTCAGCACACCCGAATTCCGCCAACTACCCCTTAAAACCCTTACCCAAGAGGTAGGTTTCTCGCGACCGCGCTCTCGAAGAACTCGGCTTACGCGTTAACACAGTATTGAAGCTTGAGCGCATCTCCGCCATATACGGCTGAAAGCCCTCACCCTGAAACACTTTAGTCAGAAAACAACCACCCGGACTCAATACCTGACGCGCCATATCGAGAGCAAGCTCGACCAAATACATGGACTTCGGCTGATCAACATCGCGCATCCCACTCATATTGGGGGCCATATCGGAAATTACAAGGTCAACTGGGCGTTCTTGGATTACATCCATGATTTGCTCAAAAACACTTTCTTCCGTGAAATCACCTTGAATGAAGGTGACATCAGGAATCGAATCCATCGGCAGGATGTCCGAGGCAATCATAATGCCATCACTGCCCACCAAACTGCCGGCGACCTGAGACCAACCTCCGGGCGCAGAACCCAGATCAACAACCGTCATACCCGGCTTGATCAATTTGTCTTTTTTCTGAATTTCCAATAATTTGAAGCAAGCACGGGAGCGATACCCGTGTTTTTGTGCCTCTCGGACGTAGTGGTCGTCGAAATGCTCATCAAGCCATCGCTGGCTGCTTTTGGACTTTGCCATAAACTCATTTTACGTTTTTGTGAAAAATACCTTACAATGCCGCCTCAAATTCGAGGGCAAACAACTATGGCGCTACCACAGGCAAAAATCAAACATCTTCGTACCATCGGCCATAAACTGAAGCCGGTTGTGATCGTCAGTGAAAACGGCCTCAGCGACAACCTTTTAGCCGAGCTGGAACGCGCACTAAATGATCATGAGCTTATCAAAGTCAAATTTGCATTCGAAGATCGTGAAGCCAAAAAGGCAGCCATCGACGAAGTCGTCAAACATTCAAAAGCAGAAGCGGTACAACAAATCGGAAAAATCGTTTTGCTTTATCGTTTGGCCAAGCAAACCAACAAAAAGCTATCCAACCTGCACCGCCCCATCTGATCGGCGGCACCCACTACAAAAAAGGCCGGCATAAGCCGGCCTTTTTTGTAGATACTCAATACCGGCCTAAACGTCATCCGCCGACGTCAACGGATAATTCGCCGGGTATGGCAACTGAGCAACACCCGAGTCAATTGCCGCCTTTGCAACAGCAGCAGAGACCGTACCAAGCAAACGACCATCCAATGGCTTAGGAATGATATAGTCCGAACCATAAGTCAGGCTTTCTTCACCACACGCATCAAGCACCACTTGCGGCACAGGCTCTTTCGCCAACTCTTTGATTGCGTGAACAGCAGCCACTTTCATCTCTTCATTAATCGCCGTTGCGCGTACATCCAATGCGCCACGGAAAATGAACGGGAAGCCCAAAACGTTATTTACCTGATTTGGGTAATCTGAACGCCCTGTTGCCATCACAACATCATCGCGAGCACCATTTGCCAACTCAGGGCTAATTTCCGGATCTGGGTTAGAGCACGCAAACACTACTGGGTTAGCCGCCATGGTTTTTAGTACATCGACAGATAACAAATTCGCGCCCGACAAACCGACAAACACATCAGCGCCATCACAAGCATCTTCCAGCGTTCGCTTATCGGTACGATTCATAAATTCAGCTTTGTACTGGTTAATACCATCGCGACCTTCGTAAATCACACCACGACGATCCAGCATAAAGATGTTTTCTTTACTTGCACCACAACTCACCAGCAAACGCATGCAGGCAATCGCAGCAGCGCCAGCACCAAGACATACGATCTTGGAATCGGCAATAGATTTACCCTGAATTTCCAGTGCATTCAGCATACCCGCCGCCGTTACAATGGCAGTACCGTGCTGATCATCATGGAAAACTGGGATATCGCACTGTTCGATCAGTGCTTTTTCGATCTCAAAACACTCTGGCGCTTTGATATCTTCTAGATTGATACCGCCCCATGTATTAGCAATATTAGCGACTGTTTTAATGAAGTCTTTCGGATCATCCGCTTCGACCTCGATATCAACTGAATCAATACCGGCAAAACGTTTGAACAGTAGGCTCTTACCTTCCATTACAGGTTTGGATGCTAAAGGCCCTAAATTACCAAGACCAAGAATGGCAGATCCGTCAGTCACTACTGCAACCAAGTTGCCCTTGGCAGTATACTGATAAGCATCCTCTGCATTCTCGGCGATCGCACGCACAGGCTCAGCAACCCCGGGGCTATAAGCCAATGCTAAATCCCCTTGGGTTTCAGCTGATGTAGTCAACGCCACTGCGATTTTGCCAGGCTTAGGCTGAGCATGATAATCCAACGCTGCTTTTTTAAAATCTTCCGACATAATTATTCCGCCTAGATCGTCAAGAGGTGCAAGGATATAGAAATCACCCACCCCCCTCAAGCTTAATTTTGAAACACCGCGTTTAGAAATTAGCCTGATTAGATGCTGCTTTTACCGTCGGAAAAACACGCTTCAAATACATCGACATGCCGACCTTGCAACATACCAAGATCGTTTTTTTCGTGTATTTAGAAGAGCGCTCCCGCTCACAAACAAACACATCAGATTTCTGATAGCCGCATGGTTTCTTTGATGTTTTAGATGGATTTAGCGATATGACATATCGCTAACAGATACATACTGCCTAACCGGCGAGCCACTCCCCCAAAACTCTCGAATGGATACGCATATCAATAGGCTTTAGCTCAAAAAACAAATTGTTATTGTTTTTCACAACACCCTGAATTGCATAAGCAAATACGAATTCGCCGGATACACAATAGAGCCACCTAAAACTAAAAAGGCATGGCTACTAGGTAGCCATGCCTTTTGAAATTCTGTAAACAGTGTCGTTTTATTTGGTACGACGACCGGCAAAACGCTTGTTGAACTTGTCGATACGACCACCGGTTTCAGCTTGCTTCTGCTTGCCTGTGTAGAAAGGGTGGCATGCAGAACAAACATCAAGGTGGATGTCTTTGCATACAGTTGAACGTGTTTCGATGGTGTTACCACAGCTGCATGTTGCTGTGATATCGGCATACTTTGGATGAATATCTGCTTGCATGATTACAATCCTTAAATTTGCTGCACCGCCACCTGATCCTTAAAGATCAACGAGCATTTGCTCATCTGATACCGAATATGTCTTTGATTGAGGAGCTTATCGCGACATTCTCAATCCGCCAACATATCAACTGCCAGGCACCGTACAGGCTAAAATGGGATGCGAATAGTAGCGATCAAATTATCACCAGGCAAGCGTTTTCAACAATTTTCTACGTGTATCCGTGATAGACTCACGGGATGCCACACGATTTATTCCTAAAAATTGCCGTCAACTGCCCTTTACGGCGATCGTTTGACTATTTACCCCCAAAACAGGTCAACGAACTGCCAGTGCCCGGCACCCGAGTGAGCGTGCCTTTCGGTAACCGCAAGCTCACGGGCATTGTCATTGCAACTACTGCAACTAGCGATCTCCCCGCAAACAAACTCCGCCATGTCGAAACTGTGCTCGACTCGACCCCAATCGTCAGCACTACCATGATGCAGCTGGCAACATGGATGAGCGACTACTACCAACATCCGATTGGAGAGTGTTTTGCCATTCTTCTTCCTTCTTTATTAAGGAAAGGCGAAAAGCAGGTAGATCTCTCTGAAAACGGGTGGCAATTGACCGATAGCGGCAAAAACTTTCGCCCGGCAGCCAATGCCATTCAGCAACAAAAAGCCATCGATTATTTTCAGTCAAATGCACGACTAAACGACGACGACAAAGGTGCCGCGGGTATTTCTCTATCAGCCCTAAAGAATCTGGTCAAAAAAAACATACTACATCAATATACCGAACAGCCCGCCAAAGTTGACTTTACGGCAGCGCATATTCACCACTCCCCCTTTGGTTTGAACACGCAACAAGCTGGCCTCATTCGACGTTTCGAAGCACAGCCACCAGGTTTTCGGCCAATACTACTCGAAGGGATTACCGGCAGCGGCAAAACCGAGATCTATCTACAACTGATTGAACGGGTGCTACTGGCAGGCAAACAGGCACTTGTTCTTGTCCCTGAAATTGGCTTAACACCGCAAACGATTGCCCGCTTTCAAAAACGCTTCGATTGCGCGATGGCCGTTTTTCATTCCAACCTGACAGATCAGCAGAGATTGCGCTACTGGCAGCAGTCTCAAGCCGGCATTGCCCGTATCATCATTGGCACCCGCTCAGCGCTGTTTACCGCAACGGAAGATCTGGGCATCATCATCATTGATGAGGAGCACGATCTTTCGTACAAGNAACAGGATGGACTGCGCTATTCAGCGCGTGACCTAGCGTGTGTTCGCGCTAAAATTGAACAAATTCCAGTCGTATTGGGGAGCGCAACTCCGAGCCTTGAAACACTCAACAATGCAGATACCCAGAAGTTCGAGCACTGGGAATTGACCGAGCGGGCAGGCAACGCCTCTCCAGCTACCGTTGAACTCGTTGATATACGCAATCAGCCCATGGTGGACGGCTTAGCAGAATCCGTATTGCCACACATTGCACATTGCCTCCAGCAACAACAGCAGGCCTTGGTGTTTATCAATCGCCGCGGCTTCGCTCCCACGCTCATTTGCCACGACTGTGGCTGGGTTAGCCAGTGCGAAGCCTGTGATGCACGAATGACGCTGCATCTTCGCGCCCAACACCTGCGCTGCCATCATTGTCAGGCCGTCAGCCCTATTCCCATGCAGTGCCCGACTTGCCAGAGCACCGAATTAGTTTACCAAGGCGCAGGTACCGAGCGGCTCGAATCGACACTCAAGCAACATTTTCCAGATGCTCCACTGTTTCGCATCGACCGCGACACAACCGCGGGGAAGCAGACAATGCAAAACATGCTGGCACAGATTCACCAACAACCTTCAGCCATATTGGTCGGCACACAAATGCTGGCAAAAGGTCATCATTTCCCGAATGTGACCTTGGTCGTTATTTTGGAAGCCGATAGCGCATTAATGGGTACCGACTACCGGGCGACCGAACGTTTTGGCCAACTTGTGACACAAATTATTGGCCGCGCCGGCCGTGAAGAAAAAGCTGGGCATGCACTCATTCAGACCCATTACCCTGATCACATGCAACTGCAAAAACTGGTGCACCATGGGTATCGTCGCCTGGCGATGGATCTACTATCCCAGCGTCGCGAGCTGGGCTTGCCGCCTTTTAGCTTTCAAGCACTGATTCGATTGGAAGCCCGTGACGCACAGGATGCGATCAACCTACTTCAGCGCCTGCAACAAAGCATCAGTCACCTTCCTATTATCGCTATCGGCCCATACCCAGCCAACTTACAACGCCGCGCGCATTACTTTCGATTCCAGTTAATGCTGCAGGCACACCAGCGCGCTCAGCTTAAATATGCCGTTGGCATACTGCTTGATACCGCCACAGCACTAATAAAACCGGCACAACATCGGTTTTCTGTGGATATCGATCCGCAAGATGTGAGTTAACCAATGATATAAAGACGTGACCTTTAGCATTTGGCCGCCACCCATTAACGAGATAGAATACGCCCTTCCTCAAATTCGTCCCTGAAAATCCCATGAAAGAGCAATTACACAGCTTGCTAGAGCAAGCGCTGCAACAACTGCAAAGCGACGCCATCCTGCCTCAGGAGATCAACGCCCGCATCAACCTTGACCGCACAAAAAACAAGGAACACGGCGACCTGGCAACCAATTTGGCAATGATGCTGGCCAAACCTGCCGGCATGCCACCGCGCGACTTAGCAGGGCACATTATTGCAGCACTGCCAGAAAATTCGATCGTGCGCCAATGTGATATTGCCGGCCCCGGGTTTATCAATTTCTTCTTTAATGATGCTGCTGCTGGTTCAGTCATTCAGGCCATTCTCGCCGAAGGTGAACAATACGGCCGAGCCAATCTGGGGGAAGGCAAAAAGATTCAGGTTGAATTTGTCTCAGCAAATCCAACCGGCCCGTTACACATCGGTCATGGCCGTGGCGCCGCCGTCGGCGATTCACTCTGCCGTTTGCTGGGTGCCACCGGCTGGGATGTCACCGCAGAGTTCTACTATAACGATGCCGGCGTTCAGATCGAAACGCTAGCGCTATCAACCCAAGCACGCGCTCGCGGACTAACTCCGGATGATGCGGGCTGGCCTGATGGCGGCGGCTATTTGGGAGAATATATTAAAGATGTCGCCGATGCTTACATGCAAAAGGCGACCGTTGAAGCCAAAGACATGACAGTCACCGGCATCAGTGATGCCGAGGATATTCACGCGATCCGCCAATTTGCTGTTGCCTACTTGCGCCACGAGCAGGATCTCGACCTACAAGCCTTTGCCGTAGATTTTGATGTCTACTTCCTGGAATCGTCGCTTTACAGCGATGGCAAAGTTGAAGCCGCTGTCGAGCGCCTGATCGCCAATGGAAAAACATACGAAAAAGACGGTGCCTTGTGGCTAAAAACCACCGACTACGGTGACGACAAAGATCGCGTTATGCGCAAAACCGACGGCAACTTCACCTATTTTGTTCCGGATGTCGCCTACCACCTCGACAAGTGGGAGCGTGGATTCAACCGCGTAGTCAACGAACAAGGTGCCGATCACCATTCGACGATCACTCGCGTACGCGCTGGCTTACAAGCATTGGATGCTGGCATTCCAAAGGGCTGGCCAGATTATGTCTTACACCAAATGGTTTTGGTCATGAAAGGCGGTGAAGAAGTGAAGCTGTCTAAACGTGCAGGAAGCTATGTGACGCTGCGCGATTTGATCGACGAAGTCGGTCGTGATGCTACCCGCTACTTTTTGGTTTCTCGCCGTCCGGATGCTCAACTGACATTTGATATCGACTTAGCCAAATCTCAGAGCAATGAAAACCCGGTTTACTACATCCAATACGCCCATGCGCGTACCTGTAGTGTTGAAGCCAAGCTGACAACACAAGGAATCGATGCAAATATCAACGATGCAGATCTAACACTGCTGGTTGAAGATGAAGAGAAAGCGCTACTAAAAACACTCGCACATTACCCGGAAGTTGTTAAAGCCGCATCAACCCGTCTTGAACCACATTCCATCGCAACATTCTTGCGCGAGCTGGCCGGCGACTATCATAGCTGGTATAACGCACATAAGGTTCTGGTGGATGACGCGGCCCTGCGCACAGCACGTGTGGCACTAGGCAAAGCGGTTCAGCAGGTATTAGCTAATGGATTAGACCTACTGGGTGTTTCCGCCCCGGAAACCATGTAACGCATGAGCCACGACTTCGCCAAGAAAAACAGCAAGAGCAAGCCAACCAAGAAACGCGGCGCCAAACAAGCGGCGCAGCCAGCTGCTCGCAAGCTTCCCGGCTGGGTGCTGTTTTTCAGTGGCGTAGCCATTACGCTGTTCGGCCAGTTTCTTTGGCAACTTGCCCAAGTAGAAACATCGGCAAACCCCGAAGAACCGGTTGTACGGCCAAACATCAAATGGCTAGACGACCCAAAAAGTACCGCCGACAGCGCCCCCACCAAGCGCCCTGAACTGAAATTCTATGACACACTCAAAGATATGGAAGTTAAGGTCCCGGACGAAGTCGTCGCCCAACGAGAGCAGGAAGATTATAACTATGCGTTGCAAGCCGGCTCTTTCAAAAGTGGCAACGACGCAAACCAGCTACGCGCAGAAATTATCCTGTTAGGTTTGGATGCAAATATTGAAAAGCGCGTCAGCCAAACAAGTGGCACAACCTGGCACCGTGTTATTGTTGGCCCGTTTACCTCCCGCTCCGCATTGGCAAAGGCCCGTAGCACACTGATCAACAACAATATCAAAACTATACGTATTAAACGTAGTTGATCACGCCTCATACTTATTGCGAGCATAACGCCAACCTAGCATCCAGCTGACGATTTTCGGCCTACTGAAATTTACCGCCTCACATCCGCCCCTGACCTATACTGGCAGAGAAAACTGCATGGAGTATCCCGTGGATTGGCAGCACCTGGTAGTAGAATACGGATATCTCGGTATTTTGATCGGTACTTTGCTGGAAGGCGAAGTGATCGTTATCATCGGCGGCTTTATGGCCCACCGCCATTATCTTGAGCTACCGCTCGTCATGTTATTTGCATTTACCGGCACCCTCATCAGCGACCAACTGTTTTATTATATCGGCCGCATCAAAGGCAGACCCTATATCGACTCACGCCCCCACTGGCAGGTACGCACCGAAAAAGTATTTTCGCTGTTACACAAATACCCGGTTTTACTCGTGTTGGGATTTCGTTTTATGTACGGGCTACGCACGATTACCCCGATCGCCATCGGCGCAAGTAATTTTCCGCCACTGAAATATTTAATCCTCAATACGATTGGGGCGGGTATTTGGGCGATCGTCGTGAGTACTCTGGGCTATCTGATAGGCGATATGATTTTACGACACGGCAAACAATACGAACTTACCGTCGTGATTGCTATGTGCGTCATCGGCGTATTGGTATGGGGTGGATACAAAATCCGTTATCGCCTCGAGGCAAGGCGGCGGTTACTTCGACGTAAAAAGCGTCAGAAGTCCGGCTGACAATCGAAGTGCATACGCTCGTCATGATCTGGATGAACGAAACTCAGCTCGCAAGCGTGTAATAGCAAACGATCACTTTGCGCCCGAACAGCGGCCGGCGCATAAAACTTACAACCCACAATGGGGTGCCCTAGGTGCAACATGTGCACGCGCAGCTGATGTGATCGCCCGGTGTGCGGCTTGAGCCGAACGCGTGNCTGCTGGCGCTCATCATCACGATGAATAACTTCAAAATGCGTTAGTGCCGGCTTACCGTTGTCATTGTCGACCATCTGCCGTGGCCGGTTGGGCCAATCACAAATTAAGGGCGCATCCACAGCGCCCGAATCTTCCGCGATAAATCCATCGACGACCGCCTGATAAGATTTTCCGACTTCGCGCATTTCGAATTGACGACTCAAGTGCCGATGCGCTTCGGCATCCAATCCAAGCACCATTAAACCGGATGTCGAAAGATCAAGCCGATGCACGATCCGAGCTTCTGGGAAGTCGACCTGCAGACGGGTAATCAAACAGTCGCGGTTGCGCACATCTCGCCCCGGCACACTCAACAATCCCGACGGTTTATTCACCACCAAGATACGCGAATCGGCATAAACAATGTCAATATCCGCATCGCAAGGCGGAACGATAAAAGTCATATTTGAATAAGGCTTGGGCAAGTACACGATTGGGCGCGCAGTCTAACGTCATGCTTTGGCCGAAACCAGCCTTTTAACGCTTGCGAAAGCGCAAGTGCCAGTCATATCATGCAAACACCGTCAAACAGAGCTTAACGCTCTGCTCCGATACCACTCAATTAACGTACAGGTCTAACCATGTCTGAAGCCTTCATCAAATCTCGCGCAGCTGTCGCCTGGGGACCAGGCCAGCCATTATCTATCGAAGAAGTGGATGTTATGCCACCCAAAGCCGGAGAAGTTCTCGTGCGCATCGTTGCAACCGGTGTCTGCCATACCGATGCCTACACCTTATCGGGCGCAGACTCCGAAGGTAAGTTCCCATGCATTCTCGGGCATGAAGGCGGTGGCGTTGTTGAACAAATCGGCGAAGGCGTTACCTCCGTAGCTGTAGGCGATCATGTGATCCCGCTCTATACCCCTGAATGTGGTGAATGCAAATTCTGTCTGTCGGGTAAAACCAATTTATGCCAGAAGATCCGCGAGACCCAAGGCCAAGGCGTAATGCCCGATGGCACTACCCGCTTCTACAAAGATGGCAAACCGATTTACCACTACATGGGCACATCGACGTTCTCTGAGTACACGGTATTACCCGAAATCTCGTTGGCCAAAGTTCCTAAATCNGCGCCACTAGAAAAAGTTTGCCTGCTTGGCTGCGGCGTCACGACCGGCATGGGTGCCGTAACAAATACCGCCAAAGCCGAGCCTGGAAGCACCATCGCAGTATTCGGCTTAGGTGGCATTGGCTTAGCCGTCATCATGGGCGCCAAGATGGCCGAGGCTTCACGTATCATCGCGATTGACCTGAATGAGGACAAATTCGACCTTGCTCGACAGCTAGGCGCGACTGACTGTGTAAACCCGAAAGCCTACCCGGATAAAAGCATCCAAGAAGTTATTGTCGACATGACGGATGGCGGCGTTGACTACTCCTTCGAATGCATCGGCAACGTCAACACCATGCGCTCGGCACTGGAATGCTGTCACAAGGGCTGGGGCGAATCGGTCATTATTGGTGTTGCCCCTGCCGGTGCAGAAATTTCTACGCGGCCATTTCAGCTAGTGACCGGCCGGGTTTGGCGCGGCACGGCTTTTGGCGGCGTAAAAGGCCGTTCAGAGCTGCCGGGGTATGTGGAACGCTATCTTAACGGTGAGTTTGCGTTGGATGACTTTATCACCCATACAATGCCACTTGAAAACATCAATGACGCCTTTGACCTGATGCATAACGGCGAAAGCATTCGCAGCGTTATTCATTACTAAATTCAAGCCTGCGATTCACAGCCGGACCAAAGTACCCGGCTGGGTCGCCAAGAGGATCTACGATGTCACTAACTCCCATCGGCAGCCACAAAGTGGCCTCGGGTATGCTGCAACGCTATTCCCACACCAGTAAGACTCTCAATAGTGAGACGACGTTCTCTATCTTTCTACCGCCACGGGCATCAGAAGCGACACGCCTGCCCGTGCTCTATTGGCTATCGGGCCTTACCTGCACAGATGAAAATTTCACACAGAAAGCCGGCGCCTTTCATGCCGCCACAGAGCTGGGAATTGCCATCGTCTGTTGTGATACGAGCCCACGAGGCGAAGACGTTGCCGATGAGGACGCTTATGATTTTGGCAAAGGCGCGGGGTTTTATGTCAATGCAACACAAGCCCCATACAACCGCCACTACCACATGTACGATTATGTCACCCGTGAATTGCCCGATATCATTGAAGCCAACTTTCCTGTTAGCGACAAAAAATCCATCTGCGGCCACTCAATGGGCGGGCACGGGGCATTGGTTATTGGGCTAAGAGAAAAGGGCCGGTACGCCGCAATCTCAGCATTCGCGCCCATTGTTAATCCGGTTGATTGTGCATGGGGTGAGAAAGCCTTCAGCAACTACTTGGGCGATGACAAAAACACCTGGAAAGCTTATGACGCCTGCCATCTTTTGAGCCAATACGAAGGCGCGCTGCCAGATATTCTCATCGACCAAGGTACCGAAGATACATTTTTGCATGATCAACTAAAAACACCCCAGCTGTCCGCGCAATTGCCTGCAGACCAGTCAAGTGTGCAAATCCGTTACCAGCTTGGGTATGACCATAGCTACTTTTTTATTCAGACATTTATTGCTGAACATTTGGCATTTCATGCCAGAGCGCTTGGATTGATCGATTATCCGTTTGAACTGTAATAGCGCAACACCACCAGCCAATGATACCGGCCGTCATTAGGCAACAATATCATTGGGGCGAACTGCCGGTAACTACCGGCAGCGTGTCACTTGCCCCCCACTCAGCCCAGGAGCCGTCATAAACGGCGGGCTGCAAGCCAATACGATAAGCCGCTAACGCCAAAATGCAGGCTGTAACGCCAGAGCCGCAGCTAGTTATCAGCGGCGCTGACGTATCTAATGCCCCCAGCTTAGCGTGCAAACATTCAACCAACGCATCATCGGCCAGTAAAAAACCGTCTTCGATCAATGCCGTCGCAGGCAAACTCAACGCACCGGGAATATGACCGGAACGCAACCCCGGTCGCGGTTCAGGCGCATCACCCGTAAAACGTGCAAACGGCCGAGCATCCAATAGCGTGACTGACGCGTTATCACATTGATGCAAAATATCGGCGCATGAGGCGAGCCACTGAGGCTGCAAGGCGGCAAAAAAGCCACCCGGTTTTGGTACACATCCATCCGGCGACATGACTTCACCACCCGCGCTTATCCATGCAGGCAGGCCGCCGTTTAACACCTGCACATTGTCATGCCCCATGACTTTAAACATCCACCATGCCCGAGGCGCAGAAAACAACCCGTGCTGATCATAAACAACCACTGATGTATCGCTATCAATACCAAGGGTTTGAACTGCCGAGGTAAAATCATCAGGAGTTGGCAGCATATGCGGGAGATCGGTGTTCGCGAGGGCTATCTGTTGATCAAAATCGAAAAAACGCGCATTTGGTATGGCTGCTTCTAACCAATTCTCTCTGCCATCTTGCCCAGACCCGGGCAGATACCAGCTAGCGTCGAGGATCACTCTATTGACTTGGGGTACCATCAGTGACGCTACATCAATCAAACAATCGTTGTACATAATTACCCTCGCTATAGATTTCGAAAACACCACAACCTACCGAACCCGATATCAGACTTCCAAGATGAAAGTGACCGGCCCATCGTTTTGCAAGTGCACCTGCATATCTGCGGCAAAGCGCCCTGTTTGAACTCTCTCAGCGCCGTAAGCCTTGCGGGTTTCGTCAACAAAGTAATCATAAAGGGCCTCTGCTTTTTCCGGTTCTGCCGCCGTGGTAAAGCTAGGCCGCAAGCCTTTACGCGTATCGGCCTCAATGGTGAATTGTGAAACCACCAGTACACCGCCACCAACCTGTTGCACATTCAGATTCATTTTCCCGGCATCATCAGCAAATATTCGATAGTTCAAAACCTTCTGCAACAACCGGCCGGCTTTAGCGTGGTCATCCTCATGGGCAACGCCCAGCAATACCAATATCCCTTGGTCAATTTGCCCGCTTACCGCCCCGTCTATTTCGACCTTGGCGTGCTGCACTCGTTGTATCACTGCTTTCATTCTTTTTACTCTTGTGTTCAATACCATAGATCGCATGAATAGAATGCCATCCTCGCACCGCGCAAAAAGCTGATATGCAAAAACAAAAAACCCGACACTAAGTCGGGTTTTATTGACGTTACAATCACACACTAGCGTCTGAACAGACTTGCCAACGTGTGTTAGCGCATAATCATCAGGCTTCGATCAAGCTCAATAGCCATTCAGTTTTTTCACGCATCAACGCTTCATCACCACGACTTTCGACATTCAAACGCAATACCGGCTCGGTGTTTGATGAACGCACGCTAAAACGCCAGTTATCAAATGAAACACTCAAGCCATCAGTATAATCGATATCGTTCGCGTCAGATTCAACCGCGGCCTTCACACGTGCAATCGCAGCCTTGGCATCATCCAGTTTACGGTTAATTTCACCGCTGCACGGGAACGCAGCAACACGCTCCGAGACTAGAGTAGAAAGCCCTTTACCTGACTTACTGATCAAATCAGCCACCAACAACCACGGAATCATGCCACTGTCGCAGTATGCAAAATCACGGAAATAATGATGTGCGCTCATCTCGCCGCCATACACTGCATTTTCTTTGCGCATACGTTCTTTAATGAAGGCATGGCCGGTTTTACTTTGTACAGCACGACCGCCACTTTGCTCAACAATATCAATCGTATTCCAGGTCAATCGAGGATCATGCACAATTGCATCTGCGCCACCCTTAGACAAAAAGGCCTCAGCGAGTAAGCCGACGATGTAATAACCTTCAATGAAATTACCCTGCTCATCAAACAAGAAACAGCGGTCAAAATCACCATCCCAAGCAATACCAAAATCAGCACCATGGGCTTTAACAGCATCAATGGTTGCCGGGCGATTTTCTTCCAACAACGGATTAGGAACACCATTCGGGAACTCGCCATCCGGGTTATGGTGCACTTTGATAAATTCGATTTGCGGCAACAAAGGCTCCAACAAATCAATCACAGTGCCCGCACCACCATTGCCAGCATTAACAACCAATTTCATCGGGTTTAAACTATCGGCATCAATGTAACCCAATAGGTGCTGCGCATAATCAGCTTGAAGATCAAGCTCGTGCACCGTACCTCGTTCGGATTCAGCCACCGGCGTAAAATCATTCGCCTCTGCCAGCGCTTTGATATCCAGCAACCCGGTATCAGAGCTAATCGGCTTGCTATCTTCACGAACAAATTTCATGCCGTTGTAGTCTTTTGGATTATGACTCGCAGTAACCGCAATGCCGCCATCAAATCCGTAGTGGAACGTCGCAAAATAGACCTGCTCTGTGCCACCCAAACCCGCGTTGTAAACATCAACACCTTGATCCATCATGCCTTGCGATAACGCATCACAAAAAGCTGGGCTGGTTATACGAATATCGTAGTTAACAACGACTTTCTGCGGCTTAATGATCTGTGCATAGGCTGCACCAATGCGATACGCAATGTCTTCATTCAGCTGATCAGGGATGCGCCCACGAACGTCATAGGCCTTAAAACAAGTTAATTCAGACATAACACTCAGCCTTGTTCTTTCTTGTAGATGTTCTCATAGCAGTAATTGGTCGCCTCGACAAAACCATCGACACTGCCGCAATCAAAACGCTGACCTTCAAATTTATAGGCCATAACACAACCATTTTTAGCCTGTTCTAATAACGCGTCGGTAATCTGGATTTCGCCATTTTTACCCGGCTCAGTGCGACGTAGAATGTCAAAAATATCCGGTGTCAGAATGTAACGGCCGATAATCGCAAGATTGCTTGGCGCTTCACCTTGGGCGGGTTTTTCAACCATATCTTCAACACGATACAAACCTTCTTTCATGCTCGTGCCGGCAATAACACCGTATTTGTGTACTTGGTCTTCCGGCACTTCCATGATCGCAACAATCGAACAGCGGAACTGTTTATACAGCTCAGCCATTTGCGCCATCACACTCTCACCACCCTCGTTCACACACAGGTCGTCAGAAAGAATGACGCCAAACGGGTTGTCACCAATCATGTTCTCACCGGTTAAGATGGCATGCCCCAGGCCTTTCATTTCTCGCTGACGTGTAAACGAAAATACACCGTCATCCAAAACACGGCGAATGCTGGTCATATAGTCTTCTTTACCGGTACCTTTGATTTGGTGCTCGAGCTCATAGCTGATATCAAAGTGGTCTGCAATCGAGCGCTTACCACGACCAGTAATGAACGAAATATCTGTCATACCAGCATCAATAGCTTCTTCAACGCCGTACTGAACCAGCGGCTTGTTGACCACTGGCAGCATTTCTTTCGGCATCGACTTGGTTGCAGGTAAAAAACGTGTGCCGTAACCGGCCACTGGAAACAAACACTTGGAAATCACAAAAAAATCCTTATTTACAACGTTTTATTAGAGCGAGATTGCGCATACTTTATGGAATTCCTACCTATCTAGCAAGCTAGGTGCCAAATCATCCTGTGTTTACTTGTTGTAAGCTCTCTCGGCAAACACGAAACAACTCATAGTGGCTTGAAATGTGCCGTTTTTTTGCCCGATCAATGGACTTCAACATGCAACACGGTAGAATGACTGCGTACTTAACACTGCATCTGACATAGTACATTGGCCGATAATACCTGCATGCACCATTAACGACCAACCCATCAAACGTGGGTACGACTCGAATTTCTGATACCGTTCATCCACTCGGTACCAGCAGGTCCACTAGCATGCAGAGACGCTTGCCGCAGAATGAATCCAAGTACCTGCAGATATAGTTACCGTGCAGGTCAATGCGAAATATCTTAGCGCCATCAAGATCGCCGGTACTAATGTAATACGCATTTATCACCATCCAGAAGGACAGCCGAAAAGAGCTATTTATGACAACGACAACAGCCAAAAACCCATTAACGCACTTTAATGCCTTCTCAAAGGAACAACTTATCGAATGCGGCCACGGAAGACTGTTTGGCCCTGGCAATGCCCAACTGCCGATCGACAAGATGTTAATGGTTGATCGTGTCACAAATATTAATCTGGATGGCGGCAACTACAACAAGGGCGAAATTGTCGCCGAGCTTGATATCAATCCGGATCTTTGGTTTTTTGAATGCCATTTTCCCGGCGACCCAGTAATGCCTGGCTGCCTTGGCCTTGACGCCATGTGGCAGCTGGTTGGCTTTTACTTGGGCTGGAAAGGCAATCCTGGACGCGGCCGCGCACTCGGAGCGGGTGAAATAAAATTCACCGGTCAAGTGCTACCGACGTCCAAAACAGTAACCTATCACCTGCACATCAAGCGTTTGATCGAACGCAAGCTGGTTATGGGTATCGCAGACGGAACGGTTTCTTGTGATGGCGAAGTGATCTACACCGCCAAAGATCTGAAGGTCGGCTTATTCCAACCTGATCAGGTTCTTTAAGCGTTATTGATGGTCGCTAACAGGAAACACTAATAAACAACTTATAGAGGTTAACTATGAGACGAGTGGTTGTAACAGGCTTAGGCATCGTGTCTAGCATCGGCAACAATGTCGCCGACGTGCTGCAGTCCCTGAAAGAAGGCAAGTCTGGCATTCGCTTCAAAGAGGAATACAAGGAGCTGGGGTTACGCAGCCACATTGCCGGCAGCATTGAACTCGACCTGAAAGAACACATAGACCGCAAAGTTCTGCGCTTTATGGGTGATGCGGCAGCCTTCTCTTTCGTCGCACTGGATCAGGCAATCAAAGACGCTGGCCTTGCTGAAGACCAAGTATCAAATCCCCGCACGGGTCTGATCATGGGCTCTGGTGGTGCATCATCTTCGAATCAAGTCGAGGCTGCAGACATACTGCGAAACAAGGGCGTTAAACGCATTGGCCCCTAC
Source organism: BD1-7 clade bacterium (assembly GCA_902705835.1). NCBI lineage: Bacteria > Pseudomonadati > Pseudomonadota > Gammaproteobacteria > Cellvibrionales > Spongiibacteraceae > BD1-7 clade bacterium. The sequence continues at coordinate 757,512 of CACSIN010000001.1, read as the reverse complement.
CGAGTAACCCAGACTATGGGCAGTACCATTTCGGCTTGCTTGGCTACGCCATTTAAAATCAAGGGTTTGAATTACTCTATTTCATCGGCGTGTGCGACGAGCGCGCACTGTATTGGTTCGGCGATGGAGCAAATCCAACTCGGCAAGCAAGACGTGATATTTGCGGGCGGCGGCGAAGAAGAGCATTGGACACAAACCTGTCTCTTTGATGCAATGGGTGCACTTTCTACCTCCTATAACGACACACCAGACAAAGCATCACGGGCCTACGACGCGAATCGCGACGGCTTTGTTATCGCTGGCGGCGCTGGCGCATTGGTTCTCGAAGAGTTGGAACATGCCAAAGCTCGTGGCGCCAAAATCTACGCAGAACTGGTAGGCTATGGCGCAACCTCTGACGGTTACGACATGGTTGCACCGAGTGGTGAAGGCGCTGTGCGATGCATGCGCCAGGCACTTGATATGATTGACGGAGACGTCGACTACATCAATGCGCATGGTACTAGCACACCAGCAGGTGATTTACCTGAATTACGCGCCATGAAAGAAGTGTTTGGTACTGACATGCCTAAAGTCAGCTCCACCAAATCATTGACCGGCCACAGCCTTGGCGGTGCCGGCGTGCAGGAAGCCATCTATAGCTTGCTCATGCTCAACAATGATTTCATCACTGCGTCAGCAAATATTGACCAACTTGATGACGCTGCCGACGGCATGCCAATCGTTCTTGAGACAGAAAACGATGTGAAACTCGATCGCGTAATGTCGAACAGCTTTGGGTTTGGCGGCACCAACGCCACGCTGATATTCCAACGCTTCGACGACTAACTCGTTTTTTCTAGCAACAAAAAAGGCAGCGCTTAGGCTGCCTTTTTTGTTGCTGCGACAATGTCATGTCGCCACCTTCCAAACCCACACTCATCAAATTATCGACTTCATTCAAACCAACTTTAAAGCACCGACGAAATTGCAGGGCTTATGACTACTGTCTAATTGCTCTCGAATAATACCGTGCCACGCCGTTTTACAAGCGCCTGTTGACCCCGGCATACAAAATATAACCGTACGGTTTGCAATACCTGCAAGCGCACGCGATTGAACCGTTGAGGTACCAATTTCCTGGTACGACAGCTGGCGAAATAACTCTCCAAACCCTTCAATTGATTTGTCGAATAAAGGCGATAACGCTTCAGGGGTGCTGTCTCTGGAAGAGAAACCTGTGCCACCAGTGACCAAAATCGCTTGGACATCAGGATCAGCAATCCAACCAGAAACCACTGCACGCAACTGATAAACATCGTCAATCACTATGCAGCGATCACTCAGCTTATGCCCTTGCGCTAAAAGACCTTCGACAAGCACATCACCGGATGTATCGTTGGATGCATTACGCGTGTCTGAAACCGTTAACACACAGATATTAAGCTGGGCCATAGACTGATTTGTAGAACTCGACATGGCTATTTCTCCAACTCATTAAAGTAGGCTCTAACAACACTACCCAGCATCGCTCGCCAGGGCTTTTGATGAATACCAAAGGTATCCTTTAACTTACTACATTCGAGTACCACCGGCTCAAAATAGAAATCTCCTACCGGTGAATCACAGTGCTCAAATAGCAGCTGCTTTGGATCAATATCACCATTAAATTGGGCAGCCTGCGCCAAAATTGTCTCAATAAACTGAAAGCCAATTGCTGCGTCGGAGCTGCTGTAGTGGTAGGTTCCCCATACCCCAATATCAAGATCAGCCTGAAGCAAGATAGCAAGTATCACTCTCGCAATATCATGCATTGCCGTCGGGCAGCCCTTACCTGCACTATTAACGCTAATCATGGCATTCGAAGAAGCGTATTCGATCACAGATGTCATGAAATTCGGCGTCGATTCCGAGAACATCCAGCCTGACCGTAACGTGATATAACGCTCAAGCCGCGACTCCACCATTCGCTCAATATCTAGGTACAAGCGCCCTATATCCGTCACCGGATCCGGGGCATCATGCTCGAGGTAGTTGAGTTGCTGCCCAGGGTAGACTGCTGCCGACGACAAATAAATCAACGGAATATCAGATTTTGCCAGGATATTGGTTAAATCATCCATTAATTGCCGATAATGCTGCCCCCATTCAGCCAGCTCATCAGGACCCAACACGGTCAACATTAAGACAAAGTCAGGCTTCTGATATTTGATCGCATCTGCAATATCAACCGTTTCACCGACTAACTGCCAATCCAGCGGCACACAGGATATATCTTCAACACGATCTTCTAACTGCTGCTGGATTTCAGGCACCAGAGTATGGTGATCCCGAACGACTAATAACTTCATTCAACTTCTATCCCAAACAACTCAGATATCTCGAATTACACTGCACTCAACCTGCTACTTAGAACGGAATATCATCATCAAAATCGTCAAATGCCGGCGCAGCAGCGGGTTGCTGTGTATTCTGCGGCGCAGCTTGTTGCGGCTGCTGGGCAGGTTGCTGATATTGCTGCGGCTGAGCTGCCGGCTGTTGTGGCGCCATCGCTGGAGCGGCCTGCGGGACTGCTTGAGGCGCCGATTGCGGTCGCGCTTGCGGAGCTGCAGCCTGTGCATTATGAACAGGCGCTTGCGCTGGCTGCTGAGGTTGTTGATAGCCTCCAGCCGGCTGTGCGGCTGTACCGGCGCTATACCCGGCCTGCCCATCCGTGCGCGTATCAAGCATCTGCAACTCATTAGCCACGATCTCCGTGGTGTAACGATCTTGCCCTTGTTGATCCTGCCATTTACGCGTTCGCAATGCGCCCTCGACGTAAACCTTCGACCCCTTACGCAAATATTGTGATGCGATTTGGCCTAACCGATAATTTCCGCGATCGCGAAATACAATACGGTGCCACTCCGTGCGCTCTTGTTGCTGCCCGGTCTGCTTATCTCTCCAGCTCTCCGATGTCGCTACACTGACATTGGTGACTGAGCTTCCATCAGGAAACGAACGAGATTCAGGATCTTGCCCAACGTTGCCCACGATAATGACTTTGTTCACACCTCTTGCCATAAAAAACTCCGAATACCTGTGTATCAATAAATATCAACGCCCTACATTTGGGCATTTTTGCCAGGGCAATCAAACTGTAAATACGCTGTTTGGAGCCGGCACCTTAAAGCTGTCAGATTCACCGATCGTACTGCCAAAAAACACCAATATCTTGCATGGCTACACCACGTTAAGCCCGCAAACACCGGTACAGCAACACCCTTACACCACCTTCGTCGGCGTAAGCCGGAAGCGCATCACCAAGGAAGTCAAAGCTATAAGGAATGGAACTGCGCAGACCAGTCGAATCGAGCTTCAAGTGTACTTCCAAAACATACCTTCGTCATCCCACAATGCCGGTATCCCATCAAGACTCTCATTTTATTGACCAAGCCTTGTGCGTATAATGGTCCGTTTACCTCAGAGGCCTGTCGGTGTTTCATGGAATCCATCATTGTTCGCGGTGCCCGTACGCACAACCTGAAAAATATTGACCTAACTATTCCTCGTGATGCACTTGTTGTTATCACCGGGTTGTCAGGATCCGGTAAGTCGTCATTGGCTTTCGATACACTGTATGCCGAAGGCCAACGTCGATACGTTGAATCATTGTCTACCTATGCCCGTCAGTTTCTATCGATGATGGAAAAACCCGACATCGATCACATTGAGGGCCTATCGCCGGCCATATCAATCGAACAAAAGTCAACATCACACAACCCACGCTCTACCGTCGGCACAGTGACAGAGATCTACGACTATCTGAGATTATTGTTTGCACGCGTCGGTGAACCCCGTTGCCCAACCCACCACTTGCCGCTGTCTGCACAAACGATTTCACAAATGGTCGACGCTGTACTGGCGTTGCCCGAAGGGCAGAAATGCATGTTATTGGCGCCCGTTATCAAAGATAGAAAAGGTGAACACCTGCATGTATTTGATAGCCTACGAAGCCAGGGATTTGTGCGGGCACGCATTGACGGCATTGTGTGTGATTTGGACGACATTCCGAAGTTCGACAAAAACAAAAAGCACAGCATCGACGTCGTTATCGATCGATTCAAAGTTCGCGACGACCTCCAAACCCGCTTAGCCGATTCATTTGAGACTGCACTGGAATTATCTGACGGCATCGCCACCATCGTCGATATAGAAACCGACGAAGAGATGGTCTTCTCGGCACGATTCGCCTGCCCAACATGCGGACACAGCATCCGAGAATTAGAACCGCGGCTGTTCTCATTCAACAACCCCTACGGCGCATGCGCGACCTGCGATGGCCTTGGTGTAAAACAATTCTTTGATGAAAACCGGATCGTCGCACATCCCGAAGCAAGTCTTGCCGAAGGCGCTATCAAAGGCTGGGATCGACGCAGTGTGTACTATTTTCAGATGCTGTCATCGCTTGCAGAACATTTCGGCTTTAACACCGACACGCCATACGAAAAACTCACAAAAAAACAACGCGATGTCATTCTTTACGGCAGCGACGGCGAAGACGTCACCTTTAACTACGTCAATGACCGTGGCGACATATACAAAAAGACCCACCCATTCGAAGGTATCATCCCCAATTTTGACCGTCGCTTCCGCGAAACCGAATCACAAATGGTGCGCGAAGACCTCACACGCTTTCTTAGCATACACGCCTGCCCAAGCTGCAAAGGCTCACGTCTCAATGCCGACGCTCGCAATGTGTTTATTGACGAACACATACTGCCTGACGTTACCGGCATGTCGATCGCCAACGCACATGACTATTTTAACGAATTAACATTCGACGGTGCCAAGGCTCAAATCGCCGACAAAATCCTCAAAGAGATACTCGACCGCCTAACGTTCTTAAACGATGTAGGATTAAACTATCTCACACTCGACCGAGGTGCCGACACGCTCTCCGGCGGTGAAGCCCAGCGCATTCGACTTGCGAGCCAAATTGGCGCAGGCTTAGTCGGCGTCATGTACATCCTCGACGAACCATCAATCGGCTTACATCAACGTGATAACGAACGATTACTAAAAACCTTAAAGCACCTACGCGATATTGGTAATACCGTCATCGTCGTCGAACATGATGAAGATGCAATACGCGCTGCCGACTATATCGTTGATATCGGCCCCGCTGCCGGCATTCACGGCGGCCAAGTCGTTGCCTCTGGCTCATATGAAGACATAATAGAAACTGAAGGCTCCATCACAGGCCAGTACCTCAGCGGTAAACGATCAATTGCGATACCTGAAGAACGCCATGTCTTCAACAAAAAACACGTACTCGAACTCAACGGCGTATGCGGCAACAACCTTAAAGAGGTCGACCTCACTATCCCTCTCGGTTTATTCACATGCGTTACCGGCGTATCAGGCTCCGGCAAATCGACACTTATCAACCGAACACTATACCCGATTGCCGCTACCGAACTGAATGGTGCAACAACCCTCCAGCCGGAGTCATATAAGTCCATAAAGGGCATTAAACATATCGATAAGTGTATCGACATCGATCAAAGCCCGATCGGCCGCACTCCTCGCTCAAACCCTGCAACCTACACTGGGATTTTCACCCCAATTCGCGAACTGTTCGCAGGCACAAAAGAAGCTCGTTCGCGCGGCTACAAACCCGGCAGATTCAGCTNCAATGTGAAAGGCGGCCGCTGTGAAGCCTGCCAGGGTGATGGCGTAACCAAAGTTGAAATGCACTTCCTTCCGGATCTTTATGTCCCGTGCGATGTCTGCAAAGGCAAACGCTACAACAGAGAAACACTCGAGATAAAATACAAGGGTAATTCGATCGACGAAGTTCTCAATATGACCGTAGAAGATGCACTGGGTTTTTTTGAAGCTATACCTGCCGTATCACGAAAGCTAACGACGTTAATTGACGTAGGGTTGTCTTATATTCGCCTAGGACAGGCAGCTACCACGCTATCTGGCGGCGAAGCGCAACGGGTAAAACTTAGCAAAGAGCTATCTAAGCGCGACACTGGCAAGACGCTGTATATCCTCGATGAACCCACCACCGGCCTGCACTTTCACGATATTGCCCAGCTATTAGAAGTACTGCATCGCCTACGCGATAAAGGCAACACCGTCGTCGTTATCGAACACAATCTTGATGTTATTAAAACTGCTGACTGGATAGTCGATCTTGGGCCGGAAGGCGGCTCGGGAGGCGGCGAGATTATCGCGACAGGCACACCAGAGCAGGTCGCGGCCGAGCCAGGATCCCATACCGGGCAATTCTTAAAATCATTACTTTAGCGCTATCTCACCTCAAAAGCCTCAAACAGTGAACCGGCATCTATGTCGGTTCATGCATCTTATCGCATGACCCAGTCAATAGCCCCCTCAAAACTACACCCGACAACTAGCATCTACTGATTCAGCTCAACTACCACGACACTCACCGCTAGCGACGAGAATATTCAAAGCAAAAAAAAGGACCCGAAGGTCCTTTCTATCATTAATCGCTGTAGACGCTAATTACGTTAGCGCCAGAAGATCAATCTTCTGCGTCGTCGATATCTTCAACAACTGGACGATCAACCAATTCAACGTATGCCATTGGCGCGTTATCACCAGCGCGGAAACCCGCCTTCATGATGCGCAAGTAACCGCCAGGACGGCTCTCGTAGCGTGGACCAAGTTCGTTGAACAACTTACCAACGGTAGCTTTGTCACGCAAACGTGCAAATGCCAAACGGCGATTCGCAACTGAATCAACCTTAGACAAAGTGATCAGTGGCTCTGCGTAGCGACGCAGCTCTTTTGCTTTAGGCAAAGTGGTTTTAATCAGTTCATGCTCTACCAGAGAGCATGTCATGTTTTGAAACATCGCCTTACGATGCGACGCATTACGATTTAACTGACGGCCACTATGACGATGACGCATGATAAAATTCCTATATTGCTTTTGCTATCACAGCAATTGCTTGTTAGCGATTAATCTTAAGTCACTTAGCGGTGTAAAACACGATCATCATTACGCAGACTTGCCGGCGGCCAATTGTCCAAACGCATACCAAGATGCAGGCCACGGCTTGCCAGAACATCCTTGATCTCAGTAAGAGATTTCTTACCAAGGTTAGGTGTTTTAAGCAGTTCAACTTCTGTACGCTGAACCAGATCACCGATGTAGTAAATGTTTTCTGCTTTCAAGCAGTTCGCTGAACGAACAGTCAATTCAAGATCATCAACAGGACGCAGCAGCATTGGATCTACTTCATCCTCTTCTTCAACTGCCTCGGCTTCTGCTTCACTTTCCAGGTCAACAAATACCGCTAGTTGCTGCTGCAGAATGGTTGCAGCGCGGCGAATTGCTTCTTCTGGATCTAGCGTACCGTTAGTCTCAAGATCAAGAACCAGCTTATCTAGATCCGTACGCTGCTCGACACGTGCACTCTCAACAATGTAAGACACACGAGATACCGGGCTAAATGATGCATCCAACTGCAGCTTGCCAATTGAACGACTTTCATCTTCGTCACCAAGACGCGAATCGGCTGAAGAATAACCACGACCACGAGCAACGGTAAGGCGCATATTAATATCACTGCCTTCGCCCAGAGTCGCAATCTCGTGATCAGGATTTACAATTTGTACATCGTGATCAACTTGGATATCTGCCGCTGTTACCGCGCCAGGACCACTCTTTTTCAGCGTTAACGTAGCGGTTTCTTTTTCGTTCAAAACAATCGCTACGCCTTTGAGGTTCAGTAAGATCTCAATGATATCTTCGCTGACGCCTTCAAGCGTGCTGTACTCGTGCAACACGCCATCGATTTCGACCTCAGTGATCGCACAACCGGGCATCGAAGACAACAGAATACGTCTCAAAGCATTACCGAGTGTATGACCGAATCCACGCTCTAGCGGTTCCAGCACGACCTTTGCGTGTGTTGTGCTGAATTCTTCCACATTGATGACTTTAGGTGTCAAAAATTCTGTAACCGCACTACCCATAAATGCTCCTATCTGAAGATCAGTCCGTTTATTACTTCGAATAAAGTTCGACAATCAGGTTTTCGTTAATCTCTGCAGGAAGATCTTCACGCACAGGATAACGTTTAAATACACCTTCAAGCTTGGTCGAATCAACTTCTACCCACTCGACTTCAGAGCGGTTGCCGGCGATTTCGAGTGCGTTTTTAATACGCAGCTGGGTACGGGATTTTTCACGAACACTGACTGTATCGCCTTCTCTAACAACATAAGATGCGATGCTAACAGGTTTACCGTTTACCAGAATTGCTTTGTGAGAAACCAATTGACGAGCTTCTGCACGTGTTGAACCAAAACCCATACGATAAACAACGTTATCCAGACGAGTTTCTAACAGGCGCAACAAGTTTTCACCAGTCGCACCTTTGATACGTGCAGCTTCTTTATAGTAGTTACGGAACTGCTTTTCAAGAACACCGTAAGTACGACGAACTTTCTGCTTTTCACGCAGCTGAACACCGTAGTCAGACAGACGTCCACGACGTGCACCGTGCTGACCCGGGATCGCTTCTACTTTACATTTGCTGTCTAACGCACGAACGCCACTTTTCAAAAACAGATCGGTGCCTTCGCGACGAGACAACTTACAGGTAGGGCCGATATATCTTGCCATCTTCTAATTTCCTGCTGAATGAGTTGGTTATACGCGACGTTTTTTCGCTGGACGACACCCATTATGTGGGATCGGCGTAACATCTTTAATGGTCGTAATCTTGTAACCGCAGTTGTTCAATGCACGAACTGCAGATTCACGACCTGGCCCTGGACCTTTGACTTCAACATCAAGGTTCTTCAGACCAAACTCCTGAGCCGCTACACCAGCACGTTCCGCAGCAACCTGAGCTGCAAAAGGCGTTGACTTACGCGAGCCACGAAAACCAGACCCACCGGCGGTTGCCCAGCTTAACGCATTGCCTTGACGGTCAGTGATTGTAATGATCGTATTGTTGAACGAGGCATGAATGTGGGCAACACCATCAACAACATTCTTTTTTACTTTTTTACGAGTCTTTTGACTTGGCTTAGCCATATCGAATTCCTACAAAAACGGTTTACTTACGAATTGGCTTGCGAGGCCCTTTACGGGTGCGTGCATTCGTTTTGGTGCGCTGACCGCGTAATGGCAGGTTCTTACGGTGACGTAAGCCACGGTAACAGCCAAGATCAAGCAGACGTTTAATGTTCATGTTGATTTCACGACGAAGATCACCTTCTACGGTGAGCTTGGAAATTTCAGCACGAAATTTATCCAAGATTTCCTCAGACAGATCTGCGATTTTAGTATCTTCTGCAATACCAACGGAGGCACATAGTTTTTTCGCTGTGGTACGGCCAATGCCGTAAACATAGGTCAGTGAAATCACCGCGTGCTTGTGATCTGGTATGTTGACACCGGCAATACGAGCCATTCAACTATCTCCAACATTTGTGTTTTGCGAAAGGCGCAGCAATATAGCGCCTGTTTTATCAAAAATCAACCAATTTATAAAGCGATCAGCCTTGGCGCTGTTTGTGACGCGGCTCTGTCTTACAGATAACGCGTACAACACCTTTGCGCTTAACAACTTTACAATCACGGCAAATTTTCTTAACAGAAGCACGTACTTTCATCGTGTTTCTCCAATGTTCTTAAGCAGTTACGCTTAGTGACCCAATAAATTAAACAACCGCGTCCAGTATCAACGCGCTTGCAGATTCGCTTTTTTCATCAGGCCATCATACTGATGAGAAAGCAGATGAGATTGTACTTGTGACATGAAATCCATGACCACGACAACCACGATCAACAAAGAAGTACCGCCGAGATAAAAAGGCACGTTGAACGCTACAACCAAAAATTGCGGCATTAAACACACAATGGCGATGTACGCAGATCCAAAAAGGGTCAGTCGTGTTAGCACTTTGTCGATATAATTCGCAGTTTGCTCCCCCGGACGAATGCCCGGAAGGAATGCACCACTACGCTTCAAATTGTCTGCAACTTCTTTCGGGTTAAACATCAACGCGGTATAAAAGAAGCAGAAAAAGATGATCAATGCAGTGAACAGAAGAATATTCAGTGGCTGACCAGGACCAATCAAAAACGCCATGTCTTGTAGCCATCCCAAGCTATCGGAGGATTCTCCGAACCACTGCGCAATTGACGCTGGGAACAACAAAATGCTGCTCGCAAAAATTGCTGGAATGACACCCGCCATGTTTATTTTCAACGGCAAATGACTGGTTTGTGCCTGCATCATTCTGCGGCCTTGCTGGCGCTTCGCATAATTGATCGTAATACGTCGTTGGCCACGTTCAATTCGAACAACTGCCCACACAACACCAACTGCGATCAATAGTACGACGAGTAGAACCAATATATTCAACTCACCCTGGCGCGCCTGCTCGATGGACTGCCCAATCGCGGCAGGCAAACCTGCGACAATACCAGCAAAGATCAACATAGAAATACCGTTACCGATACCGCGCTCTGTGATCTGCTCACCTAGCCACATCATGAAGATGGCGCCGGTTACCAAAGACACAATCGCAATTGCGATTGTCGTGATACCCGAATCAAAAAATAATCCTTGAGACGCCATCCCAACAGACATACCGGTCGCTTGAATCGTAGCAAGCAATACAGCGCCATAACGCGTGTATTGGCTAATCTTACGTCGTCCGGCTTCGCCTTCTTTCTTCAACTGTTCAAGCTGAGGGCTTACTGCACTCATCAACTGCATGATGATGGATGCTGATATATACGGCATGATGCCAAGCGCGAGTATACTCATACGCTCAAGTGCACCACCGGAAAACATATTAAACAGACCAAGAATGGTATCCGAGTTCTGATTAAACAATGCGTCCAGCTGTACAGGATTGATACCAGGTACCGGAATATGTGTTCCGATCCGGTAGACAACCAATGCCAGGAACAGGAATCGCAAACGAGAGAGCAATTCGCCCATTCCCGCCTGATTTGCCGCATTCGTAGCTGCCTGTTGTTTTGCCATTATCCTAAGCCCCTATCGAATCCGGCTTCCGCCGGATAGACTGCAAAGTCGATTATTCCTCGACTTTGCCACCAGCTGCTTCAATTGCAGCTTTTGCACCTTTAGTTACCTTCAGGCCTTTGATAGTAACTGCTTTAGTTACGTCGCCAGAAAGGAAAACTTTAGCACGAGCGATGTTTTCGTTGATGATGTCAGCATCTTTCAATGCTGCCAGATCGATAACATCTGCATTGATTGCGTTAAGCTCAGAAGTACGAACTTCAGCAGTCACACGTGAAACGCGTGATGTGAAACCATACTTTGGCAAACGCTTTTGTAATGGCATTTGGCCACCCTCGAAACCCGGGATGGTATGACCACCGGAACGAGACTTCTGACCTTTGTGACCGCGGCCACAGGTTTTACCCAAACCACTACCGATACCACGACCAACACGCTTACGCGTAGTTTTGTGGCCATCAGCAGGCTTAATCGTATTTAAACGCATTGTATCAGCCATGATTATTCCTCAACGCTCAGTAAGTAGTGCGCTTTGTTGATCATGCCGCGAACAGAAGGAGTGTCTTCCACTTCAACTGTGTGGTTGATGCGACGCAGGCCAAGACCGGCTACACACGCTTTGTGTGACTTCAGTCGACCCGCAGTACTGCGAATCTGAGTCACTTTAATCATATTTTTCTCAGCCATCGAGCTCACCCTTAACCTAAGATGTCTTCTACTGATTTACCGCGTTTCGCAGCAACAGACTCAGGCGACTTCATCGCAGCCAAGCCATTTACAGTAGCACGAACAACGTTAACCGGATTCGTAGATCCATAGCACTTAGCTAGTACGTTGTGTACACCGGCAACTTCAAGTACCGCACGCATCGCACCGCCGGCGATTACACCGGTACCCGGTGATGCTGGCTGCATATATACTTTTGACGCACCGTGACGCGCCTTAACAGGGTATTGGATGGTGTCGCCATCCAGCTCAACCTGAACTGTATTGCGGCGAGCAGCTTCCATCGCTTTTTGAATCGCTACCGGCACTTCACGCGCCTTGCCACGACCGAAGCCAACCTTACCATTGCCATCGCCAACAACAGCCAAAGCTGTGAAGCCGAAGATACGACCACCTTTTACAACTTTTGCAACACGATTAACCTGGACTAGTTTCTCTTGCAAACCTTCTTGGTTTGCCTTGTCTCTATCATTAAAAGCCATCGAATTAACCTCTAGAATTGTAAACCGGCTTCGCGGGCGGAGTCGGCCAGAGCCTTAACGCGGCCGTGGAATTTGTAACCACCACGATCAAACGCGACAGCCTCAATACCAGCGTCTTTCGCACGCTCGGCGATCAGCTTACCTACAGCTTCTGCGGCAGCAATGTTGCTGGTTGCTCCGGAACGCAGTGAGCCGTCCAGGGTCGATGCACTTGCCAACACTTTATCACCTGCAGGCGCGATGATCTGCGCGTAGATGTGTTGGGAAGAACGGTGTACAGACAAACGAGCAACGCCCATTTCCCGCATCTTAATACGGGCGCGGCGCGCTCTGCGTAATCTTGCAGTTTTTTTCTCGCTCATGACCTAGCCCTTACTTCTTCTTAGCTTCTTTACGACGTACATATTCATCCGCATAGCGAACACCTTTACCCTTGTAAGGCTCGGGCGGACGGAACGCACGAATCTCAGAGGCTACCTGGCCAACACGCTGCTTATCAGCGCCTTTGATCACGATTTCTGTCTGAGACGGCGTCTCAGCTTTAACACCCTCTGGCAGTTCATAATCTACCGGGTGGGAGAAACCAAGTGTCAGATTCAGGGTTTTACCTGAAGCCTTAGCACGATAACCAACACCTATCAGCTGTAATTTCTTTTCGAAACCTTGACTTACGCCGACGACCATATTGTTAACCAATGCTCGGGTCGTACCCGCCATGGCCCAATCTTTGTCAGTCTTACCAGCGAAGGTGAACACATTATCTTCGAATTCCACCGCAACAGCAGGGTGAATATCCAGATCTAATGTTCCATTGCCACCTTTTACAGTCAATTTCGAATCTTTCAAAGTAGCAGTTACGCCACCTGGAAGTTCAACCGGACTCTTTGCAACACGGGACATACTAAAATTCTCTTAAATCAAGCCTTCTGATCGAAATCGATTAGAAGACGTTACAGATAATTTCGCCGCCAACATTTTGTTGACGCGCTTCACGATCACTCATCACACCTTTATTGGTGGATAAAATCGCAACACCGAGACCACCGTTTACGGTAGGAATCTCGTCAGCACCTTTGTAGATACGCAGGCCTGGACGACTAACACGCACGATGGAGTCGATAACTGGCTGACCGTTGAAATACTTCAATTCAACTGTCAGAGCATCTTTGCCATCAGCTTCAGTTTTTTCTGAAGACGTTACAAAACCTTCTTCAACAAGAACAAGAGCAATCGCTTCTTTCTTGGTTGAGAACGGCATAGTTACCGATTTCTTTTCCGCCATCTGACCATTTCGGATGCGGGTAAGCATATCAGCAATAGGATCTTGCATACTCATAGTGTTTTCCTCTTATGCCTGCAATTACCAGCTTGCTTTAACCAAGCCCGGGATATCGCCTTGCATAGCAGACTGGCGAATCTGGTTACGGCAAAGACCGAACTTTCTGTATACCGCGTGTGGACGACCGGTCAACTGGCAACGACGCTGCTGACGAACTGGGCTCGCATCACGTGGCAGGTTTTGCAGTGCAGATTGCGCTTCCCACTTCTCTTCTTCAGAAGCAGTGGCGCTCTTTATTACAGCTTTAAGCGCCGCACGCTTTGCTGCGAATTTTTCGACGGTCTTAGCACGTTTTACTTCACGCGCTTTCATTGATGCCTTTGCCATGATAACGCCTTCTTAACCTTTGAATGGGAAGTTAAACGCTTTCAACAATGCACGACCTTCATCGTCTGTACGTGCAGTTGTTGTAATCGCGATATCCAAACCACGCAGTTTATCTACTTTATCGTATTCGATCTCGGGGAAGATAATTTGCTCGGTAACACCCATTGCAAAATTACCACGACCATCGAAAGACTTAGGGCTAATGCCCCGGAAGTCGCGAATTCGAGGAATTGAAATCGAAATTAAACGCTCCAGAAACTCATACATACGGTCAGAACGCAGAGTCACTTTACAACCGATCGGCCAACCTTCACGGACTTTAAAACCCGCGATAGATCGACGAGCCTTAGTGACCACAACCTTTTGACCGGCAATTGCTTCGAGGTCTTTAACCGCGTTTTCCAATGCCTTTTTATCGCCAATCGATTCACCAACACCCATATTCAAGGTGATTTTGGTGATACGAGGCACTTCCATAACGTTGTCGAGGCTCAGCTCTTCTACTAGCTTCGCCTTCAACTCGTTCTCGTATACTTCTTTTAAACGTGCTGCCATTTTCAACAACCTACTATTAAGCGTCTACAAGTGCGTTGTTAGACTTGAAGAAGCGAACCTTTTTATCACCTTCCAATCGGAAGCCAACGCGATCAGCCTTCTGCGTTTCCGGGTTGAAGATCGCGACATTGGAAACCTGAATAGGTGATTCCTGTTCAACGATACCACCAGCAACACCCATTTGAGGGTTAGGCTTCTGATGTTTCTTTACTACATTGACGCCAGCAATCAAAAGGCGACCGTCGGTGCGTACATTAAGTACTTTGCCGCGCTTACCCTTGTCTTTCCCGGCGATCACGATGACTTCGTCATCACGTTTGATCTTTAACATAAGTATTCCTCGACCTACTAGCTGCGACCGTTACAGTACTTCCGGCGCCAGAGAGATAATCTTCATGAAGCGCTCGGAACGCAGTTCACGAGTTACAGGGCCGAAGATACGGGTGCCAACTGGCGCCAGACTGCTGTTTAACAGCACTGCCGCGTTATCGTCAAACTTGATCAGAGACCCGTCCTGACGACGAACACCTTTGCGGGTACGAACGACAACTGCGTTCATTACCTGGCCTTTCTTAACCTTTCCGCGCGGGATCGCTTCTTTAACTGTGACTTTAATGATGTCGCCAACGCGAGCGTAACGACGATGAGAGCCACCTAAAACTTTAATACACATAACTCGGCGTGCGCCGGAGTTATCTGCTACATCCAGATATGATTGTGTTTGAATCATCGTATAGCCTCAAAGCTAAAAGCTTCTCTCGTTAAACCTCAACAGCGCGAACGTCGATGCTCTTCAATGACCAAGTTTTTGTCTTGGACAGAGGACGGCTCTCGCTGACGGTAACGGTATCGCCAATGTTACATTCGTTTACTTCATCGTGTGCGTGAAGCTTGGTAGAACGGGTGATGAACTTCCCATAAATAGGGTGTTTTACACGGCGTTCAACAAGTACAACAATGGTTTTATCCATTTTGTTGCTGACTACTTTGCCAGATGCTGTACGGACTGTTTGCTCACCCATGATTATTCACNCGCCTTTTCAGTTATCAGAGTCTTGACGCGTGCGATGTCTTTTTTGTTGTCGGTCAGTAGGTGGGTTTGGCCCAGTTGACCTGTAGACTTCTGCATACGCAGCTTGAACTGCTCTTCGCGCAAGCTGATCAAAGTTGCATTCAGTTCTTCAACTGACTTTTCTCGTAATTCGGCTGCTTTCATTACATTACCGTCCGTTTTACAAATGCCGTTGGAACCGGAATCTTAGCCGCCGCAAGCTCAAAAGCTTCACGCGCTAACTCTTCGGAAACACCCTGCACTTCATACAGAACTTTACCAGGTTGGATCTGCGCCACCCAATATTCGACATTACCCTTACCTTTACCCTGACGCACTTCAAGAGGCTTCTGAGTAATAGGTTTGTCTGGGAATACACGAATCCAAATTTTACCACCACGCTTAATGTGACGGGTCATCGCACGACGTGCAGATTCAATCTGACGTGCAGTGATACGACCACGACCAGTAGCTTTCAGGCCGTATTCACCAAAAGCGACGGTGCTACCGCGATGAGCCAAGCCGCGGTTGCGACCTTTCATCTGCTTGCGGAATTTTGTACGTTTAGGCTGTAACATCGTTAATCACCCACTTATTTCTTAGCCGCGGCTTTCTTTTGTGGCTTCTCTTCAGTCTCTTGACCGCCGATAACCTCACCTTTGAAGATCCAAACTTTTACGCCGATAACGCCGTAAGTCGTATGAGCTTCATAAGCTGCGTAATCGATATCAGCTCGAAGTGTATGAAGAGGTACGCGACCTTCGCGATACCACTCTGCACGAGCGATTTCAGCACCACCTAAACGACCGCTAACCTGAATTTTGATACCTTGAGCGCCTTGACGCATAGCGTTTTGAACTGCGCGCTTCATCGCACGACGGAACATAACACGACGTTCAAGCTGCTGGGCAACGTTCTGCGCAACCAGCTTGGCATCAAGATCAGGCTTACGAATTTCTTCAATATTGATGTGCACTGGCACACCCATCATTTTATTTAGCTCGGTACGAAGCTTATCTACATCTTCGCCTTTTTTACCGATAACAACGCCTGGACGAGCAGTATGAATGGTCACACGTGCAGTCTGTGCAGGACGCTCAATAACGATGCGACTGACAGATGCATGAGACAGCTTGCCCTCTAGGTAACGACGAACTTCCAAGTCGTTAACCAGATTTGATGCGAAGTTTTTGCTGTCAGCATACCAAACCGAGTTATGGTCTTTGACGATACCCAGTCTGATGCCGGTAGGATGAACTTTTTGACCCATCTGGCAAACTCCTAATTCTGACCGTCAGAGACTTTAACGGTGATATGACAAGTGCGTTTCAAAATACGATCCGCACGACCTTTTGCACGTGGGCGAATACGCTTCATGGTCAAACCTTCATCCACAAAAATTGTGGAAACGGTCAACTCATCGATATCCGCGCCTTCGTTGTGCTCTGCGTTGGCGATAGCTGAATTCAGCACTTTTCTCACCAGAACCGCAGCTTTCTTCGGGCTGAATGAAAGAAGCGCAAGAGCCTCTTCAACATTCATGCCTCGGACTTGATCGGCTACCAAGCGTGCTTTTTGTGCAGAAATAGCAGCGCCTTTCAATTTAGCAGCAACTTCCATCTTTCTAACCTCTTAGCAGTGCTTAGCGCTTGGCTTTTTTGTCTGCCACGTGACCTTTATAGGTACGTGTAGCAGCAAATTCACCGAGTTTATGACCAACCATATCTTCTGTTACGAAGACAGGCACATGTTGGCGACCGTTATGCACGGCGATGGTCAGACCGACCATCTCCGGATAAATCACCGAACGGCGCGACCAAGTTTTGATTGGACGCTTTTCATTTTTTTCAACAGCCGCTTCAACCTTTTTGAGAAGGTGAAGATCAATAAAAGGGCCTTTCTTTAATGAACGGGGCACGTCTTAATCCTCTACTTAGATCCGCGACGACGAACGATAAGCTTGTTCGTACGCTTGTTCTTACGAGTTTTGTAGCCTTTAGTTGGCGTACCCCAAGGTGAAACAGGGTGACGACCACCAGAGGTACGACCTTCACCACCACCATGCGGGTGATCTACCGGGTTCATCGCGACACCACGAACCGTTGGGCGTACACCGCGCCAGCGACTTGCACCAGCTTTACCCAGAGAGCGCAAACTGTGCTCACTGTTTGATACTTCACCAAGTGTCGCGCGACATTCCGCCAACACTTTACGCATCTCACCTGAACGCAGACGCAAAGTCGCATACTGACCTTCACGCGCTACCAACTGAGCAGATGTACCAGCCGAACGCGCCAACTGAGCACCTTTACCTGGCTTAAGCTCAACACAGTGAACGACACTACCAACTGGCATATTGCGCAGCGGAAGCGTGTTACCTGCCTTGATCGGCGCATCAACACCAGACTGTACGGAATCACCAGCAGCCACACCCTTAGGTGCGATAATATAGCGACGTTCGCCATCTGCGTAGAGAACCAAAGCGATGTTAGCAGTACGGTTCGGATCGTATTCTAGGCGTTCTATTTTCGCCGGAATACCATCTTTGTTACGTTTGAAATCAATCAAACGATAGTGCTGCTTGTGACCACCACCAATGTGACGAGTAGTGATGCGACCGTTATTGTTACGACCACCGGACTTGCTCTTCTTTTCGAGCAATGCTTTGTGCGGCGCACCTTTGTGAAGGTCTTTATTAACGACCCTTACAACGTGACGACGACCCGGAGATGTTGGAGATAGTTTTACAATTGCCATGACGACTTACCTCTTACTCCACTTCTGCAAAGTCAATTTCATGACCTTGCTCCAGGCGCACATAAGCTTTCTTCCAGTCAGGGCGCTTTGCCAGACCGTAGCGGTTACGCTTGGTCTTACCCTTAACCTTAATAACTTGCACCTTTTCAACTTTCACTTTAAACAGTTTTTCAACTGCTTTCTTAACTTCCAGTTTGTTGGCGTCTATAGCCACTTTAAATACAAACCGATTAGCGTCTT
Organism: BD1-7 clade bacterium; assembly: GCA_902705835.1. Taxonomy (NCBI): domain Bacteria; kingdom Pseudomonadati; phylum Pseudomonadota; class Gammaproteobacteria; order Cellvibrionales; family Spongiibacteraceae; species BD1-7 clade bacterium. The sequence continues at coordinate 739,020 of CACSIN010000001.1, read as the reverse complement.
CCGCGCCGATAGCTGCTTTTTCAGAAATGTGCGGACCTAGCAGTACGGTATAGATGCGTTCTGGATTCATCCCAACATCTCCTCAAATTTCTTCAAAGCACTCACAGTTGCTACGACTTTCTCGTAACTAACCAGGCTTACCGGATCAACAGCACCGACTTCAACTGCGTCAACTTTAGGCAAGTTGCGAGTAGCGAGAAACAAGTTCCCATCCAACTCTGCAGAGATGATCAATGCATCACTTACTTCCCACTCTTTCAATCGAGCAGAAGCCAGCTTTGTTTTTGGCTCTTCTAGCGTAAAGTCTTCAACGACCACCAGACGACCAGAGCGTGCGAGCTCAGACAATATAACCTGCATCGCCGCGCGATACATCTTACGGTTAACTTTCTGAGAAAAATCACGAGGCTGTGCAGCAAAAGCGCGACCACCACCCACCCAAATTGGGCTTCGGATTGTACCGGCACGTGCACGGCCAGTACCTTTTTGACGCCATGGTTTCTTACCACCACCACTTACTGCAGCACGATTCTTTTGAGCCTTGGTACCTTGACGACCAGCTGCCATAAAAGCAGTAACGACCTGGTGTACCAAATCCTCATTATATTCACGGGCAAAAGCTTGCTCTGAAACCTGAACTGTTCCAGCAGCTGCATTACCTGGAGCAACGATGCTTAACTCCATCAGTCATCCCCCTTAGGATTTAACTTTGACGGCTGGCTGCAAAAGGACGTCACCGCCACTTGCACCAGGAACTGATCCTTTAACGAGGATCACGTTATTCGCTTCATCTACGCGTACAACTTCCAAATTTTGAGTTGTTACACGCTCAGCACCCATATGACCGGCCATTTTCTTACCTTTCCAGACACGACCTGGCGTCTGACACTGACCGATAGAACCGGGTGCACGGTGAGAAATAGAGTTACCATGAGTGGCGTCTTGCATATGGAAATTCCAACGTTTAACGCCGCCCTGAAAACCTTTACCTTTCGATTGACCGGTAACATCGATGATCTGACCAGCTTCGAAACGTGTCACGCTCAGTTCCTGACCAACTTCAAATTGCTCGTCAGATTCTTCGGTGCGGAATTCCCAGAGACCACGACCAGCCTGTACTTTCGCCTTAGCGAAGTGACCAGCCTCAGATTTCTTAACGCGGCTAGCTTTACGCTCTCCACAAGTAATCTGAATGGCGCCATAACCGTCAGCATCTGCGGTTTTGACCTGAGTGATGTGATTTGGCGACACCTCGATCACTGTCACGGGAAGAGATTCGCCGTTTTCAGTGAAAATACGTGTCATGCCGCATTTGCGGCCGACTAAACCAATAGTCATTTTATAGACCTCTTGTGTACGGGGCTGAAACCCTCTATGGCCGCCCACTAACGTAGAAAGAAGTAAGCGTTACACCCGAGTTTTAGACGGGATATATATACTATTTTTTAATTAGCCAAGACTAATTTGAACTTCTACACCTGCTGCCAGATCTAGCTTCATCAACGCATCAACTGTTTTTTCAGTTGGCTCGACGATATCTAGCAAACGCTTATGAGTACGAATCTCGTACTGATCACGCGCATCCTTGTTTACGTGCGGGGAAACCAATACAGTGAAACGCTCTTTACGCGTTGGCAAAGGAATAGGGCCGCGAACTTGTGCGCCGGTTCTCTTGGCAGTTTCAACGATCTCTTGCGTTGAAACATCAATCAAACGATGATCAAAGGCTTTTAACCTGATTCTGATACGTTGATTCTGCATTCGACCTTTACTCCAAAGATTTTGATAGCCTTTTACGCAGCACTTCACTGCAAAAAGGAGGCGAAATTCTATAGGTGTGCAATGCCTTTGTCAACACTCGCCAAGCGATTAAATTACAACCAATGAAAATCTTTTTAATCAGACAAAAAAGGGCCGAACTGGTCGGCCCTTTTTTCGAAAAAACTACCGAAATTACTCGATAATTTTCGCAACAACACCAGCACCTACAGTACGACCACCTTCACGGATAGCGAAACGCAGGCCTTCTTCCATAGCGATAGGAGCGATCAGAGTAACTTCCATCTGAACATTATCACCTGGCATTACCATTTCTGTACCCTCTGGAAGCTCACAAGCACCAGTTACGTCAGTAGTACGGAAATAGAACTGTGGACGGTAACCTTTAAAGAAAGGCGTGTGACGACCACCCTCCTCTTTGTTCAATACGTAAACTTCAGATTCGAACTTGACGTGCGGAGTAATAGAACCCGGCTTAGCCAAAACCTGACCACGCTCAACTTCTTCACGCTTAGTACCACGCAACAGAACACCAACATTCTCACCAGCACGACCTTCGTCAAGCATCTTGCGGAACATTTCAACACCAGTACAAGTAGTCTTGACAGTGTCTTTGATACCGATGATTTCAATTTCTTCACCAACGGTAACAATACCACGCTCAACACGACCAGTTACAACAGTACCACGACCAGAGATAGAGAATACGTCCTCTACTGGCATCAAGAATGCCTGATCAATGTCACGCTCTGGCTCAGGGATATAAGAATCCAGCGCTTCAAGCAGAGACTTAACCGCAGTTGTACCCAACTCATTCTCATCTTCGCCGTTCAACGCCATCAAAGCAGAACCACAGATAATTGGAGTATCGTCTCCTGGGAAATCGTACTCAGACAGCAGATCACGCAACTCCATGTCTACCAGCTCTTTCATTTCTTCGTACTCTTCTGAATCAACGCCGCCGCAATCTTCAGCCAGCAGGTCAGCTTTATTCAAGAATACAACGATGTATGGAACACCAACCTGACGTGACAACAAGATGTGCTCACGTGTCTGAGGCATTGGGCCATCAGTCGCGCCACATACCAAGATAGCACCGTCCATTTGAGCAGCACCAGTGATCATGTTCTTAACATAATCGGCGTGTCCCGGGCAGTCTACGTGCGCGTAGTGACGTGAAGTTGTTTCATACTCAACGTGTGAAGTTGAGATGGTGATACCACGCTCTTTTTCTTCAGGTGCGTTATCGATACCATCGAAAGCAACAGCCTCACCACCGAAAACTTCTGCAGCAACACGAGTCAGCGCAGCAGTCAGAGTTGTTTTACCGTGGTCAACGTGACCGATTGTGCCCACGTTTACGTGGGGCAGATTACGTTCAAACTTTTCTTTTGACACTTTTCTTTCCTCTTTAGAAAAAAGTTTTGGTTTTAGCCGTTTTTAGAAATGATTGCTTCAGCGATATTGCTGGGAGCCGGAGCGTATTTTTCAAACTCCATGGTGAATGTCGCGCGCCCCTGCGTTGCACTACGCAAATCAGTTGCATACCCAAACATCTCACCCAGTGGAACCTCAGCGTTAACAACCCTCCCAGCTGGATTTTCATCCATACCAAGAATCATGCCACGCCGCCGGTTAAGATCCCCAACAACGTCACCCATGTTTTCTTCTGGAGTTACCACTTCAACTTTCATGACAGGCTCCAAAATTTCGGCGCCACCAAACTCTGTGAGTTTGCGCGTTGCCATAGAAGCTGCCACTTTAAATGCCATTTCGTTCGAATCCACATCGTGAAACGAACCATCGTACAAAGTTGCTTTGAGTCCAAGCAGCGGAAACCCAGCTAATACGCCGTTTTTCATTTGCTCTTCGATGCCCTTCTGAACCGCTGGAATATACTCCCTCGGAACAGCGCCACCAACAACTTCATTCACAAACTCAAGCTTTTCAAGATCAACATCTGCACCGGTTAACGGCTCAAAGCGAACCCAAACATGACCATACTGACCACGACCACCTGACTGGCGAACGAACTTACCCTCAATATCACAAGACTTCGTTATCGCCTCGCGATAAGCAACTTGAGGCTTGCCAATCTTTGCCTCAACACTAAATTCACGACGCATACGATCAACGATAATATCCAGGTGAAGCTCACCCATTCCCGATATAATCGTCTGCCCGGTTTCTTCGTCCGTGCGAACCCGGAATGATGGATCTTCTTGCGCAAGCTTACCGAGCGCGACCCCCATTTTCTCTTGATCTGCCTGTGAGCGAGGCTCAACTGCGACCGAAATAACTGGCTCAGGAAATTCCATGCGCTCAAGAACAATCTTGGCACTTTCATCACACAAGGTATCACCTGTAGTGACATCCTTAAGACCAATTGCCGCGGCAATATCCCCGGCTAAAACTTCCTTAATCTCTTGCCGATCATTTGAATGCATCTGCACCATACGACCAACACGTTCTTTCTTTTGCTTCACCGAGTTATATACCGCCGTCCCACTCTGAAGACGACCAGAATAACACCGGAAAAAGGTCAGCGTACCCACAAAAGGATCAGTCGCTATCTTGAATGCCAAGGCTGAAAACGGCGCCTCATCATTTGCTTCACGAACCGCAACCTCATCTTCTTTATCGGGCAACGTACCCTCAATCGCCTTAACATCCGTCGGCGATGGCATAAACTGAACAACTGCATCCAATACTGCCTGGACGCCCTTATTCTTAAAGGCCGACCCACCCAGAATAGGCACAATCTCATTAGCCAGCGTACGCAAACGAATACCAGCAACGATGTCCTCTTCCGAGAGCTCACCCTCTTCAAGATACTTATCCATCAGCTCTTCATTGGCTTCAGCAGCAGCTTCGACAACGAACTCTCGCATTTCTGCGCACTGCTCAACAAGATCATCCGGGACAGCCTCATACTCAAAGGTCATACCCTGATCTTCTTGATTCCAGATGATGGCTTTATTTTTGATTAGATCGACCACACCGCGGAATTGATCCTCGGCACCAATGGTCATCTGCAAAGGCACTGCGTTAGCACCCAGACGCTCGCTCAACTGTGACACGACTGACAAAAAGTCAGCACCCGCACGATCCATCTTATTGACGAAAACCATGCGAGGAACGTGATATTTATTGGCTTGACGCCAGACTGTTTCGGTTTGCGGCTGAACCCCGGAGGATCCACACAATACAACTACAGCACCATCCAGAACACGCAATGAACGCTCTACCTCAATGGTAAAGTCAACATGTCCAGGAGTATCAATGATATTAACGCGATGCTGATCGAATTGCTGCTGCATGCCGGCCCAGAAACAGGTAGTTGCAGCAGACGTGATAGTGATACCACGCTCCTGCTCCTGCTCCATCCAGTCCATGGTCGCAGCGCCATCATGCACCTCACCGATTTTGTGAGACAGACCGGTGTAAAACAAGACGCGCTCGGTCGTCGTTGTTTTACCCGCATCTACGTGTGCACAAATACCGATATTACGATATCGGCTAATTGGCGTTTTGCGTGCCACGATCTACTCTCCAGTATCCGATCAGAAACGGAAGTGCGAGAACGCTTTGTTAGCTTCAGCCATGCGGTGAACGTCTTCACGTTTCTTAACCGCATTGCCTTTGCCCTGTGACGCATCAACAATCTCGCCGGCAAGACGCTGCCGCATAGATTTTTCGCCACGGCTACGGGAGTATTCTACCAACCAACGCATCGCCAACGCATGACGACGTGATGGACGAACCTCAACCGGCACCTGATAAGTCGCACCACCGACACGGCGAGATTTAACCTCAACCATAGGTGCGATTTGCTCGAGGGCTTCTTCGAATACTTCCAGAGGACTCTTGCCCGCTTTCTCTTCTACGATTTCCAGTGCACCGTAGACGATACTCTCAGCGACAGATTTTTTTCCACTAACCATGACATGGTTCATGAACTTCGCCAGTGTTACATTTCCGTACTTCGGATCTGGCAGGATTTCGCGTTTTGCGACGACTCTTCTTCTAGGCATATTGCACCTTGTCTTCAGGCTCATCCGGAACAAATCTTCAACGATATGCTGAAATACGTCCGGCCTTACTCGAGTTGTAGTATATGAACCTACTATGAAAAAATTGTTTCAATTAAGCGTAGTTAACGCCAAATAATCAAAAGATTATTTAGGACGCTTGGTACCGTACTTCGAACGGCCCTGCTTACGATCGTTAACACCTTGTGTGTCAAGCGTACCGCGAACTGTGTGGTAACGAACACCTGGCAAATCTTTTACACGACCGCCACGAATCAGTACAACACTATGCTCCTGCAGGTTATGGCCTTCACCACCGATGTATGAAGTTACTTCATAACCATTGGTCAGGCGCACACGACATACTTTACGCAATGCAGAGTTAGGCTTCTTCGGCGTAGTGGTATACACACGAGTGCACACACCGCGACGTTGAGGACAGCTCTGCAACGCAGGCACATCACTTTTAGCGACTTTGCGTTTTCTAGGCTTACGAACCAACTGGTTGATCGTTGCCATCTAATTCAACTCCAAATCTATTCACCCCCCATTTTAACGGGGGGCAGTTTCCCGGCAGAAGGGCTATCAGGCACACAACTACCGACCAAAAACAGGATGCGAAATTTTATAGATCACTTCCTGTACAGTCAAGCCTTGTAAAGGGCTTTAAAAAGCCCTTTCAGCTTAAAAGCGATTAAATATCGCTACTTTGGCCAAAGGCTTCAGCCAACGCTGCCTCGACATCGCTTGCGCTGACACCGGTATCTGCTGACTCTTTCTGCTCTTTACGGTCCAGGTGATACGAAAGCCCCGTACCCGCTGGAATCAGACGACCCACAACAACGTTTTCTTTCAAACCGCGCAGGTAGTCTCGCTTACCGTGAACCGCTGCCTCGGTAAGTACACGTGTAGTTTCCTGGAATGATGCCGCGGAAATAAAGCTTTCTGTCGCCAAAGATGCCTTGGTGATACCCAACAATACGCGTTCGTATTGTGCAGGAATCTTACTATCGGCCTTAAGCACCTGGTTCTGCTCAGAGATACGTGCAAGCTCAACTTGCTCACCCTTGATAAAGCTAGAATCGCCCATTTCGGTGATTTCAGTTTTACGCAGCATCTGACGAATAATAATTTCGATGTGCTTATCGTTGATTTTTACACCTTGGAGGCGGTAGACGTCCTGAACTTCAGACACGATATAGTTCGTCAGTGCCACAACACCTTTAAGACGAAGAATGTCATGCGGATTAGACGGACCATCCGAAACAACTTCACCCTTCTCAACTGTTTCACCTTCAAACACTGAGAAGTTACGCCATTTAGGGATCAGCGCTTCGTAGTGATCTTTGCCGTCTGCTAGCGTAACCCCTTCTGGTGGAGTAATCACCAAGCGACGCTTGCCTTTAGTTTCCTTACCCCAACTAACGGTACCGGAAATTTCAGCCAGGATTGCCGATTCTTTCGGCTTACGTGCTTCAAAGAGATCCGCAACACGCGGCAAACCACCGGTGATATCACGAGTTTTCGAGCCTTCCTGAGGAATCCGCGCAAGTACGTCACCGACACTAACGGTATCGCCATCACTTAAGCCAACAATCGCGTTTGCCGGAAGGAAGTAATGCGCTGGCACATTAGTACCCGCAAGGCACAATTCATTACCTTCATCATCAACTAAGGTAATTGCTGGACGCAGATCTTTACCTGCAGCTGGACGCTCTGTCGGATCGATAACTCGAATACTGGAAAGACCAGTCAGCTCGTCAGTTTGACGCGAAATCGAGATGCCCTCATCCATGCCACTGAACTTCGCTTTACCAGCAACCTCAGTAACGATTGGATGCATGTGTGGATCCCAGTTGGCAACAATGTCACCCGCGGCACAAACCTGACCGTCCTTCTTGCCGATAACCGAACCGTAAGGCAACTTATAGCGCTCACGCTCACGACCATTCGTGTCGATAACAGACAACTCACCAGAACGAGAGGTTGCAACCAATTTACCGTCGTCGCGCTCGACAACTTTGATGTTGTGCAGGCGAATGGAGCCTTCATGTTTAACCTGAATACTATCATCAGCTGTTGCACGCGACGCGGCACCACCGATGTGGAACGTACGCATGGTTAACTGAGTACCCGGCTCACCGATCGACTGTGCAGCGATAACACCGACTGACTCACCAACACCAACACGATGTCCGCGCGCAAGATCACGACCGTAACATGCGGAACACACACCGTGGCGTGTTTCACAAGTAATACCCGAGCGAACATAGATTTCATCAATTGCCATGGATTCAAGGCGAACAACCCATTCTTCGTCAATCAGCGTGCCACCTTCGATAACAACTTCATCGGTGCCAGGCATGACAACGTCTTCAAGAACGGTACGACCCAAGACTCGATCACCCAATGTTTCGATGATGTCACCACCCTCGATAACCGGTGTCATTGCAATACCACGTTCGGTACCACAATCATCCTCAGTAACAACAACATCCTGAGCAACATCAACAAGACGACGTGTTAGGTAACCGGAGTTCGCAGTCTTCAACGCGGTATCCGCCAAACCTTTACGAGCACCGTGAGTCGAGATGAAGTATTGCAGTACGCTCAAGCCTTCACGGAAGTTAGATGTGATCGGCGTTTCGATGATTGAGCCATCCGGCTTCGCCATCAGACCACGCATACCGGCTAACTGACGAATCTGCGCCGGGCTACCACGAGCACCGGAATCCGCATAGATGAATACGGAGTTGAATGAACCCTGCTCTTCATCATCGCCTTTACGGTTTTTAACAATTTCTTTACTGATGCCATCCATCATCGCCGCAGCGACAAGCTCATTGGCACGAGACCAGATATCAATAACCTTGTTGTACTTCTCGCCCTGAGTTACCAGACCGGCTGTAAACTGCTGCTGAATCTCACCAACTTCATCTTGTGCATCATCGATGATTTTTGCTTTCTCATCAGGAATAGCAAAGTCATTTACACCAATCGAACAACCTGACTTAGTCGAGTACTCGAAACCGGTGTACATCAACTGATCAGCAAAGATAACGGTGTCTTTCAAGCCACAGTGACGATAGCTCTCATCCAACGCAGCAGAAATTGCCTTCTTGGCCATTGGGCGGTTGACGAGCGAGAAAGGAAGACCCGCTGGTACTTTTTCCCACAACAAAACACGGCCAACAGTCGTTTCAACTAAACTGGTTTTCTCGACTAAGGTTTCGTTCTCATCCGGTCTGTACTCAGTGATACGCGCTCTGATGCGCGCCTGCAGATCTACAGAACCTGTCGCATATGCACGTGAAACTTCTTTGACGCCAGAGAAAACAGTAGCCTCGCCTTTTGCATTGACACGTTCACGCGTCATCCAGTACAGCCCCAAAACAACATCCTGGGAAGGTACAATAATCGGCTCACCTGATGCAGGCGCAAGAATATTGTTCGTCGACATCATCAAAGCGCGTGCTTCTAACTGCGCTTCGAGTGTGAGCGGAACGTGTACAGCCATCTGATCGCCGTCAAAGTCGGCGTTGAACGCTGCACATACTAACGGGTGCAACTGAATCGCTTTACCTTCGATCAGTACTGGCTCAAATGCCTGAATACCCAAACGGTGGAGTGTTGGTGCACGGTTCAATAAAACCGGATGCTCACGAATAACTTCAGCAAGAATATCCCAAACCTCTGGCGGCTCACGCTCAACCATTTTCTTCGCAGCTTTAATGGTTGTTGCCAACCCACGGGCTTCAAGCTTGCCGAAAATGAATGGCTTAAACAGCTCCAACGCCATCTTCTTTGGCAAACCGCACTGATGCAAACGCAACGTAGGGCCAACCACGATAACCGAACGACCTGAGTAGTCGACTCGCTTACCCAACAAGTTCTGACGAAAACGACCTTGCTTACCTTTGATCATATCAGCAAGCGATTTCAATGGGCGCTTGTTAGAACCGGTAATAGCACGTCCACGACGACCATTATCCAACAATGCATCAACGGACTCTTGCAACATACGCTTTTCGTTACGAACAATGATGTCAGGCGCACTAAGATCTAACAGACGCTTCAAACGGTTATTACGGTTAATCACTCGACGGTACAGATCATTGAGATCCGATGTCGCAAAACGACCACCATCCAGCGGCACCAAAGGACGCAGATCTGGTGGAAGTACTGGCAATACCTGCATGATCATCCACTCAGGCTTGTTGCCGGATGCCATGAAGGCCTCAATAAGCTTCAAGCGCTTAGATAGCTTCTTGATCTTGGTTTCACTATTGGTCGCTGGAATCTCTTCACGCAAGCGCTGAACTTCATCATCAAGATGAAGATTCAACATCAAGCCCTGAATCGCTTCAGCGCCCATTTTAGCGACAAATTCATCACCGAATTCTTCCAATGCTTCGTAGTATTGGTCGTCGTTCAGCAGCTGACCCGCCTCAAGGGTTGTCATACCAGGCTCAACAACCACGTACGATTCAAAGTACAGAATGCGTTCGATATCACGCAGTGTCATATCCAACAACAAACCAATGCGCGACGGCAATGATTTCAAAAACCAGATATGCGCAACTGGCGCTGCAAGCTCAATGTGACCCATGCGCTCACGGCGCACCTTGGCCAGCGCAACCTCAACACCACACTTTTCACAAATGACGCCACGATGCTTGAGGCGCTTATATTTGCCACACAAACATTCGTAATCTTTGATCGGACCAAAGATTTTTGCGCAAAACAAACCGTCACGCTCTGGCTTGAACGTACGGTAGTTGATTGTCTCTGGCTTTTTCACTTCGCCGAAAGACCAGGAACGGATCATTTCTGGCGATGCCAATCCAATTCGGATGGAATCAAACTCTTCCGTTTGTCCCTGGGACTTCAAAATATTTAATAAGTCTTTCAAGGCCTTTCCTCCAACACTTTAGAGTGTGCTCTCAGTGCTAAATATTCCGCAAGGGGCTTTATCAGCCCCTCATGTCAAATGCTAAATCGTTCTGATATCAATCAGCGCTTACTCAGTATCGAGATCGATATCGATACCCAGCGAACGGATTTCCTTGATCAATACATTGAAAGATTCAGGCATACCAGGGTCCATGCTGTAATCGCCATCGACGATGTTTTTATACATCTTCGTCCGGCCATTAACGTCATCGGATTTCACTGTCAACATTTCCTGCAAGGTGTAAGCTGCACCGTATGCTTCAAGTGCCCATACTTCCATCTCACCGAAGCGCTGACCACCGAACTGTGCTTTACCACCCAGCGGTTGCTGCGTAACTAAGCTATAAGAACCGGTTGAACGCGCGTGCATTTTATCATCAACAAGGTGATTCAACTTCAGCATGTACATGTAACCAACGGTTACCGGACGCGTGAATGAATCACCTGTACGACCATCACACAGCGAGATCTGACCGGAGCGTGGAATATCCGCAAGCTCAAGCAGATCCTTCACTTCTTCCTCAGCAGCACCGTCAAAGACTGGCGTTGCCATCGGCACACCCATACGCAGGTTAGAAGCCATTTCAACGATTTCGTCATCAGAGAAGCTATCAAGGTCTTCTTTATTAACCGCGTTCTTGTTGTATACCTCTTCGAGGAAGGTACGGAGCTCTGCGACAGCACGCTGCTCACGTATCATCTTATCGATTTTGACACCCAAACCGCGGGCAGCCATACCCAAGTGAGTTTCCAAAATCTGACCAACGTTCATTCGCGACGGAACACCCAATGGGTTTAGAACGATATCAACAGGTTCACCGTTGCCGTCATATGGCATATCTTCGATCGGAACAACGTTCGAGATAACACCCTTGTTACCGTGACGACCAGCCATTTTATCACCAGGCTGAATACGACGTTTAATCGCAAGGTAAACCTTAACAATCTTGAGTACACCAGGAGCCAAATCATCACCGGTTTGAAGCTTCTTCTTCTTCACTTCAAAGCGATCATCCAATTCCTTACGGAATTCGACAAGACCTTTCTCTGCAGCATCCAATTCATCGTTCAGGCGGGTTTCAGCCATACGAATCTTGAACCATTGCTCAGAGGTAAAATCAGCGATAGCCTCAGCAGACAATACATCACCTTTATTAAAACCAGCGCCAGCCTTAACTTCTTTACCTTCAAGCTGCTTGCTCAAACGTGCGAACGTTGCATCTTCAATGATGGCGTATTCCTGATTCAGGTCTTTACGATAGTCATCTAACTGCGACTTCTCGATAGCCAATGCACGTTGGTCTTTTTCCAACCCGTCCCGAGTAAAGACTTGTACATCAATAACCGTACCACGCGTACTGGTACCAACACGCAGAGAGGTATCTTTAACATCCGATGCCTTCTCACCAAAGATGGCTCGCAGGAGCTTTTCTTCTGGTGTTAATTGCGTTTCACCTTTTGGTGTTACCTTACCCACCAAAATGTCACCAGGGCCAACTTCAGCACCGATATAGACAATACCCGACTCATCCAACTTCGACAGTGCAGACTCACCAACATTCGGAATATCTGCTGTGACTTCTTCTGAACCGAGCTTGGTATCACGAGCAACACAGGTTAGCTCTTGAATGTGAATGGTTGTAAAGCGATCTTCTTTAACAACACGCTCGGAAACCAGAATGGAATCCTCAAAGTTATAACCATTCCACGGCATGAATGCGATACGCATGTTCTGACCCAAAGCCAGCTCACCCATATCTACCGATGGACCATCCGCCATGATATCACCGCGAACAACAATATCACCCTGCTTAACCAACGCACGCTGATTGATACAGGTGTTTTGGTTAGACCGGGTGTACTTGATCAGGTTGTAGATATCAACCGGAGCTTCGCCCGGCTGAGCTTCGTCATCATTCACACGAACAACAATACGGCTCGCATCAACTGAATGCACAACACCACCGTGACGTGCAACGACACACACACCTGAGTCACGTGCAACGATACGCTCAATACCCGTACCAACTAGCGGCTTGTCAGCTCGCAGTGTAGGAACTGCCTGACGTTGCATGTTCGATCCCATCAAGGCACGGTTCGCATCATCGTGCTCTAGGAAAGGAATCAACGACGCAGCAACAGAAACTACCTGCTTGGGCGATACATCCATAAACTGGACGTCTTCAGGCAGCATTTTGGAGAATTCATATTGATGTCGAACATCAACCAGCCCTTCTACAAAACGGCTTTCTTCATCCAACAACGCTGACGCCTGAGCGATAACATATTCATATTCGTTGATTGCAGACAAGTATTCGATCTCGCCGGTTACCTGCTTGTTTTCAACTTTTACATACGGGCTCTCAAGGAAACCGTACTCGTTAGTTCGCGAGTACGTAGCCAACGAGTTAATCAGACCGATGTTTGGCCCCTCAGGTGTCTCGATTGGGCAAACACGGCCGTAGTGAGTAGGATGCACATCTCGAACTTCAAAACCAGCACGCTCACGCGTCAAACCACCAGGGCCTAATGCAGAAACACGACGTTTGTGTGTCACCTCAGACAGTGGATTGTTTTGATCCATAAATTGAGACAACTGACTCGAGCCGAAAAATTCTTTAACTGCCGCAGCCACAGGCTTGGCGTTAATCAGATCCTGAGGCATCAAGCCTTCAGACTCCGCTTGAGACAAGCGCTCTTTAACTGCGCGCTCAACACGTACAAGACCAACACGGAATTGGTTCTCTGCCATTTCACCGACAGAACGTACACGACGGTTACCTAGGTGATCGATATCATCAACCACACCTTTACCGTTACGGATATCAATCAAGGTTTTCAAAACATCAACGATATCTTCTTTGCTTAGCGTTCCGGAACCAACAGACTCTTCGCGACCTAAGCGACGGTTGAACTTCATACGACCAACAGCAGACAGGTCATAACGCTCGTCAGTAAAGAACAGGTTTTGAAATAGGTTCTCAGCGGCATCTTTAGTTGGCGGCTCGCCAGGACGCATCATGCGGTAGATCTCAACCAACGCATCAAGCTCATCACGTGAAGGATCAGCCTTCAACGTCTCAGATACATACGGACCACAATCCAGCTCATTCGAGTAGATCGTTTCAATTTGATCAATACCTTTCGACTGAAGGTTTTCTAACAACTCGTCTGTCAGCTCAGTATTACATTCGATGAGCACTTCGCCAGTTTCCTGATCGATAATGTCTTTGGCCAACGAACGACCTAACATGTATTCACGAGGCACAGGTAAAGATGTTAGATTTGCCTTGGTGAGCTGACGAATGTGACGACCGGTAATACGGCGGCCTTGCTCAACAATAACGCTATCTTTACTATCAACGATATCAAACGCTGCAACCTCACCACGCAGACGATCAGGTACCAACTCAAGACTCACATCGTCACCATTGAAACTGAACGAATCAGTATCAAAGAACATCGCTATCATTTCTTGGGATGTATATCCCAGCGCACGCAGCAAAATAGTCGCAGGTAGTTTACGGCGGCGATCGATGCGCACGTATACCAAGTCCTTAGGATCAAACTCAAAGTCGAGCCATGAACCACGGTAGGGGATCACTCGCGCACTGTACAACAACTTACCAGAAGAGTGAGTCTTACCTTTATCGTGATCGAAGAACACACCCGGAGAGCGATGAAGCTGCGAAACAATAACACGTTCAGTACCATTGATAACGAAGGTACCGTTCTCAGTCATAATAGGGATTTCACCCATATAGACTTCTTGTTCTTTGATATCCTTTATCGCTTTAGACGAAGAGTCTTTATCGTAGATAATCAACNGTACGCGCACACGCAGTGGCACGGCGTAGGTCACACCACGCAGCTGACATTCAGCAACGTCAAATACCGGATCACCAAGCTTATAACTTACATATTCAAGCGCTGCATTGCCTGAATAGCTTACAATCGGAAACACTGACTTAAAAGCAGCATGTAAGCCCACATCCGCACGGCCATCCTGCGGAGTACCGACCTGAGTGAACTTACGATAGGAGTCCAGCTGGATTGCCAAAAGATATGGCACTTCCATTATTTGCTGGAATCTCCCAAAATTTTTACGAATACGTTTTTTCTCAGTGTATGAGTATGCCATCAGTACTCCCCAACGCGTCTCGAGAAATGATACGAAGGTAACAATCCCAGATACCTTCTTTCAGAATTCCAAGCTCAAAAATAGTTCTCACTTACCAATTCTGGTAGGTCCAACGTGCTTTTTTTGTGTAAACACAAAAAGGCCAGCGGTAGGCCCGCTAGCCCTTTCGTCGCCTAACTCAGTCAGGCGACAACAACTGAAACGTTGCCACGCACTGTGAAATTACTTAATTTCAACAGATGCGCCAGCGTCTTCCAGCTCTTTCTTAGCAGCTTCAGCGTCTTCTTTAGAAACAGCTTCCTTGATTGGAGAAGGAGCGCCGTCAACCAGACCTTTCGCTTCTTTCAGACCAAGACCTGTCAGGCCACGAACTGCTTTAATGACGTTAACTTTCTTCTCACCAACTGCAGTCAGAACAACATCAAACTCAGTTTGTTCTTCAGCAGCAGCGCCAGCGTCGCCACCAGCAGGAGCTGCAACCGCTGCAACTGCTGCTGCAGCAGTTACGCCGAATTTTTCTTCCATTGCTTCAATCAGCTCAACGATGTCCATAACAGACATTTCGGCGATTGCATTTAAGATATCTTCTTTAGACAGAGACATTGTGACTCTCCAATTTTACGTTTACGGTTAACCAATTAACTAACAGGGTGACCCTGCGAGTTATGCTTGTTCTTTCTGATCGCGAACAGCTGCTAGTGTGCGCACCAATTTGCCAGGAACTTCGTTCATGGTACGTACCAGTTTCGCTACCGGCGCTTGCATTACACTCATCAACTGAGACAGTGCTTGCTCACGGGTCGGCAACTTCGCCAATACATCAATTTGGCCTGCATCCAGCAACTGACCACCAACTGCCAGTGCTTTAACTTCAAATTTTTCGTTTTCTTTAGCGAAATCTTTAAAGATACGCGCAGCCGCACCAGGATCTTCCATTGAAAAAGCCAGTAAAGACGGGCCTTTAAAGGAATCCTGAGCGCACTCATATTCAGTACCTTCAACAGCACGTTTCGCGAGCGTGTTACGAACAACACGAACACTAACGTTTGCTTCGCGAGCTTGACGACGTAAGTCAGTCATCTCTGCGACGGTACATCCACGAGAGTCGGCAATCACAAGAGATAAAGCTTCAGAAGCGACAACGTTGACATCTGCAACAATCGCTTTTTTGTCTTCTAAACCAATTGCCATTGGTCGATCTCCTAAAATTGCTTTACTTAAATAAGCAGCAACATCGATGTCACTGCAGTGTAATGGCGGTTACCGAGTGGGGTTCTCACCATCTGCGTAGGCTATTACTTCTCAGCAAGGATTAAGCAAACCAAACGATCTGCACCTACGGTCTTTGACGGTCTTATGTCTTGCGGAGAGCGCAACAAAGACCACAAAGTTCTTTTTCGGGGCGAATGCCCACAGTCGACAAAGCCGCAACAAGTGCGGCTTGTCTAAATTCACTTGAGTATCAGATAGCTAAGCTAGACACATCAACTGAAAGGCCAGGACCCATAGTCGTAGACAGGGTGACCTTCTTCATAAATACACCTTTAGCTTGAGCAGGCTTCGCCTTTTTCAAGTCAATCAACAAGGCCTCAAGGTTCTGACGAATAGCATCTTCTTCGAAGTTCAACTTGCCGATAGCACCGTGAATAATGCCATTTTTGTCAGTACGATAACGAACCTGACCTGCTTTCGCGTTTTTAACTGCATCTGCAACATTCGGTGTTACAGTGCCAGTTTTAGGATTTGGCATCAGGCCGCGCGGCCCCAAAACCTGACCCAACTGACCAACAACACGCATTGCATCAGGACTTGCAACAACAACGTCGAAATCCATCATGCCGCCTTTTACTTGCTCAGCAAGATCTTCCATACCAATCAGGTCAGCACCAGCTTCTTTAGCAGCCTCAGCGTTAGCACCTGAAGTAAATACAGCAACACGCACATCTTTACCTGAACCAGCTGGCAAAGTTGTTGCGCCACGAACCTGCTGATCAGATTTACGTGCATCAATACCCAGATTGACAGATACATCTAGAGTTTCTTCAAATTTAACAGAAGACAACTCTTTCAACAGAGCCACTGCTTCAGACAGAGCATAAATCTTGCCTGGCTCAACTTTTTCGGCGATTGCCTTTTGACGCTTCGTTAATTTAGCCATCGTTTCAGCCCTCAACCTCAATACCAGCACTACGTGCAGAACCTGCGATGATGCGAACCGCAGCATCCATATCATTGGCGTTCAGATCAGCCATCTTGGTTGTCGCAATCTCTTCTAGTTGAGCGCGAGTTACCTTGCCAACTTTCTGAGTATTAGGAACACCAGAACCTTTCTTAATGCCAGCAGCTTTGCGCAGCAAAACAGAAGCAGGCGGAGTTTTCTTAATAAATGTAAAGCTACGATCGTTATACACAGTAATAACAACTGGAATCGGCAAGCCGTTTTCCATTTGCTGTGTTTCCGCATTAAATGCTTTACAAAATTCCATGATATTCACACCATGCTGACCCAGAGCTGGACCAACTGGAGGACTCGGATTTGCCTGACCCGCAGGCACTTGCAGCTTAATATAAGCTTCAACTTTCTTAGCCATTGAAAACTCCTAAATGGGTAATAGCGCCCTACGGGCTCCCCGTTATTACAAAATTCAAACTGAAAAAACGCCTATATAAGGCGCCTTAAATCAGCTTTTTTCCACTTGACTGAAATCAAGATCAACAGGCGTGGAACGACCAAAAATCTGAACGGCAACCTGGATACGACTACGATCGTAATCCACTCCTTCAACAACACCATTAAAGTCATTGAAGGGCCCATCTGCGACACGAACAACCTCACCCACTTCAAACAAGGTTTTCGGACGCGGCTTCTCCGTACCATCTTGAACACGCTGAAGAATTGCTTCCGCCTCACGCTCAGTAATCGGAGCCGGCTTATCTGCCTTGCCACCAATAAACCCAAGTACACGCGGAGTCTCTTTCACCAGATGCCAGGAATCATCATTTAATTCCATCTGCACCAAGACATAGCCCGGAAAAAACTTTCGCTCACTCTTACGAGTTTGCCCACCGCGCATCTCAATAACTTCTTCAGTTGGCACCAATATCTCACCAAAGAGATCTTGCTTACCACGGAGCTCAACACGCTCCCTCAGTGAATTCATCACCTTCTTTTCATAGCCCGAATAGGCATGAACAACATACCAGCGCTTAGCCATGAACCATCCCTACCCTATAAACAGGGAAATCAACCAATTTAATCCCATATCCAACAACCACAAGACCAATCCCATAACAACCACGACCGCAAATACAATCAATGTTGTCTGTGTAGTTTCTTGCTTGCTGGGCCACACTACTCGACGAATTTCTGCACGAGACTCTTTTACTAGACGAGCAAAAGCCACTCCCTGAGCGGTTTGCAACGCAACAACCAATGCAACACCGGCCATCGGCACAAGAGCCAACGCGCGATACAAGGACGAATACTCATCGGCAAAATAGAAGTTACCAAAAACACCGGCAGCAACGAATGCCACAACGACAACCCACTTAAACACATCCATGCCTGAAGACGCCGTTTCTTGTCCACTAGTACTCATATATGTATCGATACCACGCTCGCTGGGCATAAGTGGCAGGCCAGGAGGGACTCGAACCCCCAACTTTCGGTTTTGGAGACCGACGCTCTACCAATTGAACTACTGGCCTATACCTAAAGAGAAAAAGACGAAATACTATATGCAGCCTTTCACAGTGTCAAGAAAAACTACAAGCAAACCGCCTTATAATTTGAATGGAGCTCAAGAGCGGATTTGAACCGCCGACCTCACCCTTACCAAGGGTGTGCTCTACCAACTGAGCTACTTGAGCCTACTACCAAATGCATTGGAGCGGGTAGCGGGAATCGAACCCGCATCATCAGCTTGGAAGGCTGAGGTTCTACCACTGAACTATACCCGCGAACACTTACGATGCTCACCAGGCTCAACAACCATAACGAGCTAGTAATTATAAGATGGTGGTGGGGGGTGGATTCGAACCACCGAAGCTTTCGCGTCAGATTTACAGTCTGATCCCTTTGGCCACTCGGGAACCCCACCGGGACAGAGATTTTGATCTCTGTTAAAATTGGAGCTGGCGAGAGGAGTCGAACCCCCGACCGGCTGATTACAAATCAGCTGCTCTACCAACTGAGCTACGCCAGCACCAAATGTCTCTCGTCTTGAGAGGCTGCGTATTCTATTGATAGCTTTTTAAAAGTGCAACACTTTTGCAGCGTTTTTCTTGTTTTTTTATCGAAAAATCCTCATTCGCCAAAAGATTCAGCACTTCTGGTGAAATTTTAGGCAAATCAGCAGGTTGCACAGCAAGCCACAGCGCAGAATTTGTTCGTTCACGTAGCGTTTTTTTGACATTCAGCCCGCCCGACAGGTGTTTTGCCATCACGCGATTTGCTGAATCTTCCTTAGAAAATAACCCCAAACTTATTGCATTCTCATATGGCGACTCGGTCACCATAAAACTATCAACCTTTTCTCCTTGTAATTTGAGCAATAGTGCGATGGCTTTTTGACGAGATTCCAAAGGCACCACATACACCCAATAGAGTGGCTGCAACGGCGTCTCCAATTCCACTATTTGCGCAGGCACGTCTTGGCGAACTAAGCGATTCTTCCCA
Organism: BD1-7 clade bacterium; assembly: GCA_902705835.1. Lineage (NCBI taxonomy): Bacteria > Pseudomonadati > Pseudomonadota > Gammaproteobacteria > Cellvibrionales > Spongiibacteraceae > BD1-7 clade bacterium. The sequence continues at coordinate 719,438 of CACSIN010000001.1, read as the reverse complement.
GACCGTGCACTAACAACTTCCGGATACGGCCCCAACAATAGGCACATCGCATCATCAACCGCTTCACCAGCAGGTTGCCCCACCATAGGGGCAACCTGCCTAACAGGTGATCGCGTGTCACGCGCCACCAACTGCCTCGCCGACAACTCAGACTTAAGTGTGAGTGCGGGCGCGGCATCAAAATCCGCAGGCAATGGCGCACGCGCTGAAACACCACTCGCCTCATCAACGGGCTTAACTTGAAACCACGCGAACGCCAACAGATTGATAACGACCAGAAAATACAGAATCCATCGCATGCCTAAACCATTATTTTTATCAAAAAACTGAATATACCACACCAACGAACAATGCATAGCGGGCTAAAGCAGGGAGGAGAGCCATCACACACTAATGACCACTGATCATCAGATATCCCCGGGGCTGGCGCGCAAAGACACCTCCCCACCATTGAAAGACTCCATTCGCCCACCCACGTCGAGCATCAAGTTTCCACGAGCATCAATGCCATTACATACACCAAAGATACGATCACCCCCCTGCAAAACCACTACGTCCTTCCCGAAAAATGCATCAAACTCTAACCAACGCTCACGAAATTTTGAAAATCCGACCCGAGAAAACACCGCCAGATTATCTTTCAAGCGCTCAACAAGTGAAGCCAATAACGCATTTCGATCTATCGGCTTGCCTGCTATTTGACTAAGCGATGTCCACGGCTGATCAATAACGGCGCCAACAGCTGCCGGACGCATATTAACATTTATACCCACACCAATGACGACATGGCAAACTCCGGTCGGGTCGCCACTAATTTCAAGCAGAATACCTGCCAGTTTCTTACCCTGCCACAGCACGTCGTTTGGCCACTTTAGCTGAACACCCCCAAACCCCTGCTGACCCAACATCTCAACCACTGACAACCCAACCACCAAGCTCAAGCCATCAAGAGAACCGACACCACCCTCAAACGACCAGACCATCGACGCATAGATATTCCTCGCCACAGGACTAACCCAAGAACGCCCTCGCCGCCCACGACCCGCCGTCTGGGACTCCGCAACAATGACATCCCCAGCATCGGGGAGCGCGCCCGTGCGCTGCAGGCGACGAAGCATTTCGGCATTTGTCGAATCCAACTCCCAACAAACGTCAACACTCGACCCGAACTCACTATTCCCGCCAACTAGGTGCCCACGTATTTCATCAGGATTCAATAGCGCACCAGAGTTTTGCAACCGGTATCCCCGCCCCTTCACAGAGTCGACATCAACACCCAATTCCTCAAGCTTATGCAGTTGCTTCCATACCGCCGCACGACTCACCCCCAACACCTGACCAATAGCCTCACCAGAATGAAATTCGCCGTCAGCCAACACACCAATCAGTGCAAATGGGATATTTTTCTGCATGAAAAAACCTACTTAATCTAAGAACTCTGATAATGAATCAATTCGAAATAGCAATAACGCCGACGGCGACACATACCAAGACATGCCTACAAAGACCAATGTAAACACTCACTCACACAACAAAGAAAAACGACATAGAACCACCACCAGCCCGCAATATTACACGACTACGAGTCAATAGTGATCAAATAGGAATCTAGCGAATAGATATTCAGACAAGCAATTTATAGAAAGCTGTAGCAGCAATGGCTACGCAAAAAGACTGGCAGTTAGCACGCCAGGATTCAAAACCATTAACTCATCAATACGTGATGCAGACACATCTACATCGCCCGCCTCATGCATCGCAGCAAGCGCGTCAGCCGCAGCTTTCATTGCTGGCGGGCGCTTCAAGTTGTGCGCATCTGATGCCACAAATCGAACCCCCTCCTCCTTCAACAAAATCCTAGCCGTACTCAAGGCATTCTCACCGAAGTGACCTGCAATCGAACCTGCAGTTAACTGAAAAACAGCACCCGCCCGATACAAGTCTCGTGCGCGCCTCGGTGATTTCATAATCTCTTTATTACGCTCAGGATGCGCAATAATCGGCTGTATACCCTCTTTTTTCAGCCACTTTAAGAATGCTTCTATACCCAAAGGAACATTCTGATGCGGCATCTCCAAAAGTAAGGCATCCATCTCACCCCAACGCCCAATAAAGGGTACTCGCCCCTTTCGAAGGTCGATCAACACTTCATCACTAAAACGAACTTCAGCCGCCAACGCCAGATCCAAGCGCTCCGCAACTGCAGATACAAGCGCATCAAACGCACCCGTGACTTTATCTGCATCCCAGTCGTAACGGCCATGATGGTAATGCGGCGTGCAAACCACCTTTTGAATGCCCTGCTCAATTGCCAAATCAACAAGCGCGAGAGACCCTGACAACTCAGTCGGACCGTCATCAACACCGGCAAGATAGTGATTATGGATATCCAGCATTACAAGGTACTCTGCGTTAACTCAAACAAAACACACAACTAGCCGTTGCCCCCCCCCCTTATTGTGACAGCCAAGCCCACAATAAAGAAGCCTACCGCTGCTCAGCCACTCGAAAAACGCGTGATTTTGCAAAATAGCGATTGTTGACCAAACCAACAAGATAAAACAGAAAAGCAACAATGAAGCCTGAAAACATCAGCCATTCCGGCAGCTTGAGATATTCACCAACAATTCCTATGGTCGAATACACAATCGACAAATAGAGAATCCCGGCCAGAGCGACACGCGGACCGCACCCAGATCGCATAATAATATGATGGAGATGGTCTCGGTCAGCCTTAAAAGGTGACTCCCCCTTACGCAATCGCCGAATGACAATACATGTCATATCCATCAGCGGCACTGCAATAATCCACAGCGCAGCAACTGGGCGAAAAGCAGGTGCCTCAGACTGAGTCCCAACAATCAGCAAACAAACCACGCTAAAACCGATAAACATCGAGCCCGCATCACCCATAAAGATTTTCGGTAGGGGGCCGGGCAACAAGCCTAAATTAAATAACAGGTAAGGAATCAGAGAAACGCAAAGTATCAGTGGCAAACCCACCAATCGAGTTTGATCGCTGAGCAACATCAAAATCGCTATCGACAGGAAAGTATTCAGCGCAAGCCCCCCGGCCAACCCATCGATCCCATCAACCATATTGAACGCATTAATCGCAGCCAGCATAGCCACAACAGTAAATATAATACCCGCCAAACCCAAATCGATAGCGCCGATGCCGAAAAGATCACCTAACACATAAATATAGCGATTAGCACCATAAACTAGCCCCGCTGCAATTAACACCTGCACAAACAATCGCAACCGGACCGGCAGATCGAGGTAATCATCCAACACCCCCAACATAACGATCAAACCAGATAAGAACAAAAACCAATGCACGAAGGGATTTTCGGGGAACGCCAACACACAAGACACGAGTGTTGCCAGATAGACGCTTAATCCGCCTATCAAAGGGATCGCCCCCTTATGACGCTTACGATCACAAGGTTGGTCAACCAAGCCTAAATGCTCGGCAAAAGGCTTCAAGACCAATACCGAGAAAAAACTAACGATAATAGCTACTGCGAATTCCATATGTCGGGTCTAACGCTTGAGTGATAGTGGCTGCATCAAACAGATGCAATCCTTTGCGGCCTTTTTATTTTACCAACTTTCGAATGAAAATAGGAAAAAAACTGAACTACTTCACATTACAATATCAGTAAGATGAAGACATAGAAACGAATGTCAACGTGGACACTAACAGAAATAGCATTGCGACTTGATGAAATACGGCGAGATAGTTGATAGGTATCAAACTCAGCGATAAAAACGTCAGTGTATTTATTCGATCTTCAGGCAATCGAGGTAGTGCTCTATTACTATCGACTCTGCAAATTCTTTTTCTATACGCTCACGGGCTTTGCACCCTGCCTGCTCCAATTCCGAAAGCGGCTTGGCTGCAACCATTGCCATTACCCGAGCAAGATCCTCAGCATCCCTTACCTTACATAGCCACCCTGTTTCATTGTCCACAATGGATTGTCTACAACCCGGAACATCGGTAACGATAGCTGGGCGACCAATGCTTGCAGCTTCAAGAACTGTTCGCGGCATCCCCTCTCTATATGACGGGAGGACTAACACGTGTGCCTTTTGTATCCATGGGATTACATCTTTCTGCTCACCGACACAGTTAACAACCCCATCGGCTTCCCACCTCGCAATTTCATCATCGGTTATCGCGGTTTTATTACTAACGCCACCAGGGCCAACGAGAATACACTTCACATTCACGCCACGGCCAATCAGCTTCCGACTAGCATCGACATATTCCCGAACACCTTTATCAGCAATCAAACGCGCAATCATGATAAACACGACTGCATCTACTCGATCAGGCATCTGAGTATAGGAAAAGTGTTCTATATCAATTCCGGACCCCGGCAAAAGTCGAGTGCGATCAGCCTTGACCAAGTTCAGTTTGATAAAACTGTCCATGTCTTCGCTATTCTGAAAAAACACACGGGAAGCTCTATGATTCGTTACGCCGTACAGCTTTTGTGCCAGTGAATATATTAAACCTTTATGCAAAAAAACCGTTCCTAGACCAGAAACATTATTCGCATAGGGAACACTTAACAACCGGCAAACAAGACCAGAATACAGATTGATCTTGATCGTAAAATTAAATACGAAGTCCGGCTTAATAATTTTAAGAGTTTTATATATTGACGAGATAGCCTTCAATTCTCGAAGGAGGCCCGTACTCTTACCATCCAATTTTATTGGAACAAAAGTAGCCCCTATACCTTCAAGTTTCGCGCTGAATTCATCAAGAGGTGCAATACAATAAACACTACACCCTGAACTCAACAACTTAATGATTGTGTTTTTCCTGAAATTCCACAGATACCATGACGTATTAGAGCTAAGAACGATCGACTTCATTATTCAAACAACCATGACTTGTATGGCACCCAACAGAAAGCATGATGCGCATAGTTTAGCCAAACAAACTGTACAAAGAAATAGAGCGTAATAACGGCAATACTGCTAACGCTTTTAAAAAAACTTGCAACATCATTAAGTCGACATAGTGCAAATAGCTGGAGGGGCATTAGGTATAGTGCAAATCGATCAGTTGCCGTCGAGGCTACAGACACCAGAGGGATGCATACAATGCTAATTACTGCCAACAAAAACCAAACATTTTTCTCTAGCTCATTATTATAACGAAAGTGTTTTCGGAAAAACAAAAGAAGTATCGCCGGAAGCGCATTCATTATAACCCGAAGTTCTCCACCAGACGATTGCATATTTTCCTCAACATATGCAGCCCACATTCTATCTTGATGCTCGGACAAAAAAGTTATGTATGCCAACACGCTTATAGAGCCAACCCAAAGAACTGACCACCAACGGTTTCTCGTACCAGCTAGCGCTACAAGAGGCAGCAGCACAACTGCAGATTTATGGAATGTCGCAGCCAACAATATCATAACTACGTACTTGCGCAATTTTCCATCGGCAATAGCTGAAAGGGCGAATAGCTCCAAGCCAAAAGCAACTGCCTGCCTTGTATAGCCTTGAAACAGTACGATAACTATGTATGGAATCGCAATCGTTATTGCAAGAAACGGATTTGGCTGCCGCCTAGAAAAAGCATAAAGGCCCGATAATGAAATCAATGCACATATCAAGTTAACCCCTACCACCCCGCCGCCAAGTGCCGCAGATACGATATTAACGAGAGCATAACCCGGGTCTGTTGAAACCAATCTCCAATCAACCCAACTAGTCACATATCCCGTCGCATCATAGTGGTGTTCGTAGGCTCCCCAATCACATCCGACTTGGTAACGAAAGCCTACAACAATAAACAACGCTCCACAGACAAACATCAATCCCAAACGCTGAACACCAACATCCACTTTCGACATCATGAGTGCGGCAACTGCAGGTAGTAAAAACATCAACCAATACACTAGCATCGATCAATTCTCCTGCTCAGCAAGCCACTGCTGAAATACCAATACACTCCATAGCTCTCGAGACCAATCATAGCGACCAGCCTGATGCTCCTGCCAATACCTTTGGATTACCTCACAATCCAAATAACCTTGATCACACAGAACCTCTCGGCCTATCAATGACTCAGCCCATTGTTTTAGCGGGCCACGCAACCACTCAGCAATTGGGAGAGCAAAGCCTGCTTTAGGCCGCTCAATAATATCTTGAGGTACATGCCGGTATAGCAACTGACGCAAAACCCACTTTCCGACGTTTCCTTTAATTTTGAATGATTGTGGCAATGACCAAGCAAATTCGAAAATACGATGATCAAGCAAAGGAATACGACCCTCAAGTGACACTCCCATACCTGCGCGGTCTACCTTTACAAGAATATCATCCGTAAGATACCCTTCTGCATCCCACAGCATCATTTTTTCAACATCCGAACAATTGGCATCCAATGATGTTAAACCATGCGCATCCTTACCTCGAAGAACCAATGACGCAGGATCGTCAAATCCTGAAACCAGCCCCAAGTATAACGAGCCAATCGACGATGCCTTCAGCGCTTTTGCAGCCTTGTGGATTTTCAAGCCCACCTGAGGAACACGGTTAAAACTGGGCAGTAACGCGAACAACCGATCGTAGCTGTCCGGCGACACCCTAGTCATCAAATACCCAGCCGCGTTGCGGATAGGTAGGGGAAATTTTTCCAATTTTTGCCACAATTGACTTGCCGCCAAATAGCGATTATATCCGCCAAATAACTCATCGCCACCATCGCCAGATAACGCAACTGTAACATGCTCTCGAGCGAGCCGAGCAACTAGGTACATTGGGATTTGGGAAGAATCGGCAAACGGCTCATCGAAAATAAAAGGCAATTCTGGTATCACTTTAAGTGCATCATCAGCAGACACATACAGCTCTGTATGCACCGTACCTAAATGCTCGGCAACAGCCTTAGCATGAACCGCCTCATTAAAGCCCTCCTCATTAAAGCCGATAGAAAATGTGTGCACAGGCACTTCAGACACCTGCTGCATCATAGAAACTACGGCAGAAGAGTCGACCCCACCAGATAGAAATGCTCCCAACGGCACATCCGATAACATTTGAGACTGTACCGAAGAACGAAACAACGATTCTAGTTGATCAATCGCCTCATCCTCGCTACCAGAGAATCGAGAGCACAGTGCCTTTGCAGCAGCCTCGGCCGGCGACCAGTATGAATCTACGACTAGCTCTCGACTTCGAATATCGAGCGTCAAGATTGATCCGGCCGTTAGTTTTTTCAGCCCAAGATAAATACAAAGGCTGCCTGGCACGTAATTATATCGAAAATATGCAGTTAGGGCTTCGCGATCAATTTGCGAGGAAAACTGTGGATGCTTGCGAAACGCCTTCAATTCAGACGCGAAAATGAACGAAGTGCCTTGCCAGCCATAATACAGCGGCTTTTCACCAAAGCGATCACGAATCAAATATAGCTTTTGAAGCTCGTGATCAAAAACAGCAAGTGCAAACATACCAACTGTTTTTTCAATAACCCCCCGTATTCCTATAAGCTCAAACCCCACCAACAGCGTCTCTGTGTCTGAGCGTCCGCGCCACTCAATACCAGCCAGCTTCTCAAATTCCTGCCGAAGCTCCAAATGATTATATATTTCGCCATTGAAGACCATTGAAAAACGATCACCTGCCGAGGCCATTGGCTGATGCCCAGCCTCAGATAGATCTTGGATCGCGAGGCGAGAGTGTCCCAAAAAGAGGTCTTCAGCATCTAAATCAAGTCTTAAATGGCCTGAGCTATCCGGACCACGATGACGAAGAGTTGCCACCATATCCTCCAGAACTGAGCCTGAGTCATAATCTGTATTTTTAGGAGACAGGAATCCTGCAAAACCGCACATTCTTATAGCTCTTTAAATATACGAATCAAGCGAGGAGCCTGAGCCTGTAATGAATAGTGCTGCTCGACAGCCCTGCGCCCGTTTAGACCAAACTGTTTACGTTGTTCAGCATCAATAAGTAGCACTCTCAATGCATGGACCCATTCTTCGCTCGAGTCAGCAAGAAAGCCGCACGCATTTTTTTCGACAATTTCAGTATTAACACCGACGGGGGATGCTATAACTGGCTTACCAGACGCCATGTATTGAATCAACTTGTACCCACACTTGCCTTTTTCCCACGGTCCATCTTTCAACGGCATTATTCCAATATCAAACCCACCAACTAAGTCAACCTCTGAATCTTCTGTCCACTGTTCTATCGATGCATTGATACCACTAAGATCCGAGAGGACCTCTTCACTGGCTCCAACTAAAACTAAGCGCGCGCGCCCCTCAATACAAAACTCCTTCAGTACACCCTTAAGGCTGACCACGTATTTTTGAGTAGACGGAGAACCGATCCACCCAACTACCAGTTCTCTATCAATTTTTTCGTCAATTGCAACAGAATAGCGCTGCGTATCAACAACGGTTGGAATTATCTCAACATGCCTGGCCCCTGCAATTTCTGCGCGTTTTTTCAAATAGTCATTACCTACGATCACACAGCGGGCTCTCGACATAACCTTATCGATTTTAGTTCCAAGCAATACACGAACAACCGAATTCGAAGATAAGTCATAGTTATGAAAAACAGCATCATCATAGTCTACAAAGAACGGAATACGAAAAATACGTAATAGCGCCTCAAAGAACGCTGGCGCATACGGAAAAAGCTCATATTCAATCCAAATAACATCATATTTCCGAATGCCAAAAAGCTGTTTCAAACGCGCAATATACAAACGAAAAACGCTTAGTTTGGAGCGCCCTCTAACAGAATAGAGTTGTTGTAAATACTGATCATCAAAAAGAGGATATACATCAACAGTGCACCCATCCATCACTAGTTTAGGAACATACTGAAGTGATCGCAGTCTACTACTAGCCCCCATTCTTGAATACTTCGAAAATAACGCAACTTTCAATCTATGCACCAATCATTCGTCTACTATTTTTCTATAGATTTTTCGATATTTCTGCGCGCCAATATCAGCACAAAAATAGTCATTTACTGCATACAAGCAGCGCGCTTCTAAATCCGGATCTTTCAATAACTCAGCCATTTCTTTTACAGCATCGGAGAGGCTATCCAAAGAATTATTTTCGACAACAACTCCAACTCTATACTTCCTAATAATGTCCGCGACATCTCCAACACCCGCATTACCAATCACAGGTACTCCGCACGCCAAAAATTCAGCCATTCGAGTAGGGAAGCTTCCCAAACGACCAAGCGAAGGTTTATTGAAAACGACCCCATATGTCATCTCATGTATTTCGTAAACCACGCTCTTTGGTTCCGAAGACCTTAACGTTATACCACTAAGATCAAGCCCATAGCTTCCCACAATTGAGTCAATAGCATCGAGGCGGTCTTTGGTAATTACAGTTAGATTCGTTTTTTGCACCGCTTGTGAAGCCAAATAGAGATCAAACAACCAGTCAACCGGAAACCAACCACTAGACAAACTTCCTACCGAACCTATGGTCACAGGTGTTTTGCTGTCATAGCAGTTATCCTGTCTGTTTGGAAAAAACAGATCCAAATTAACGCACGTCGGTATCACATGGATACGGCTCGGATCAATTTCAGCGTAGCTGGACACAAGGTAATTAACGGCTTTTTCCGTCAAACTTACGGAGCCTTCAGCATCGTGTAAAAGTTTTCTCTCGAACCTTTTAAGGACTTTAAAAAGCCACCCACTTTCCTTAAGACGGCTGGCGGTAACCATTTCATCCACCCAGAGCGCTCGCATGTCGAATATAAACGGGGTTCGGGTTACTCTGTTAACCATCCATGTGGCCATTGCAGGTACGTAGCTTCTACAATGGATGACTGCTGATTTTCTTGATGTGGATAGGCTAACGATTGAAAAAATTAATACAAGCAAATCCCATGCTGTAGCCATTAGCCGAGGCTTAGAATGATAAGTCTTGTATACCCACTCTATTCCAAAGGACGCGCATTCTTCTTTCAGCTTTTGAACTGAAAGAACATCGTCAAGGCTTTCNGGCTTCTCAAAACTAAGAATCGTGAAAGTGTAGTCGTCAGACAACCGCGAAAGATACGCTAGAATCTGAGACCTTCCAAGCGGCTCTAACAACCCCGTGTATGAAACGTATAAAACATGTTTATTGCTGGTATTCAACTAGCTCTCCAATAGATATTCAAAAGCCCACATTTGGAAAACGAGCACGGTCCATATTTTTCTATCATCATTTTTCCCGCTAAGAAACATATCCTTCAATTTAAGGACGTATTCCGCCCGAAAAACTCCAACCCTCTCAATTGCTTCCCTAGACAAGAATTCGTCTAACAATTCTTGAAGGTCTGTTCGAAGCCATTCATTTATAGGCAAACCAAATCCTTGTTTTCGTCGTTCAAACAAATCCCTAGGGAGGTATTTTGCTAATATATCCTTTAGTACTTTTTTTCCGACCTTGTGTTCTATAGGTATTTGTGCCGCGCATTCTAGTATTTTATGATCTAACAGAGGCTCGCGACCCTCCAAAGACACGGACATAGTTGCCCTATCAACTTTGACTAGCAAATCGTCCGGTAAGTAACCAGAAAAGTCTGACAACATCATAGACTCGTAGTCAGACGGTCCAATTAAGGATATTTCGTTCAATTCCTTAGGCTTATCACGCAATAAATACTTTAACTCAGAAGAGGTAAAAACAGAATTTGACAAGCGATACGCATCTGCAATGTTTTCCGTAGAACTAAGATCTCTAGCTTTCTGTACCTTTGTATATATCCCTTCATTTAGATTGTGCAGAATTCCATTTGGAGACGACAAAGCCGAAGCCAATTTGATCAATGACTTTCCAAATGGCATCCCCTTTATCAATCCATATCGTTTTGGCATAAAGTGGTATGCACTATAACCACAGAACATTTCATCTCCGCCATCTCCAGATAACACGACCGAGACAGAATCTGCTGCCAATCTAGAAACGAGAATTGTTGGAATCGATGAACTATCCGCAAATGGCTCATCATAGATGCAGGGCAATTCTCGAATTACAGACAGAGCATCTTCTTTTGTTGCTGTTAACTCCGAATGCTCCGTTCCCAAATTGCTGGCTACTGCCTTTGCGTATTCAGATTCATCGTAAGCCGGATCATCAAAACCAAGCGTAAACGTCCTACATGTAAAATCACCATGTGCCTGAAGTATCGAAGCAACTAAACTGCTGTCGACCCCACCACTCAGAAATACTCCAACGGGCACATCGGACACCATTCGCAACATACATGAACTAGTGATTTCTCTTTCAACATTTTCTATAGCTTCTTCGTATGTCATTGTCTCGGATTGACTACTATAATAATCTTCCAAAGCCCAATACCGACTGGACATTAACTCAGATCGCACCAGATCAAACCTCAACAGGTGACCGGGGGGTAACTTGTTGATATTGGAAAATATTGATTCATTGGAATTAATGTATCCAAACCTAAAGTAGCTCGATAGAGCTCTGGGGTTAATAACCCTGTCAAATGTGGAATGACATGTGATCGTTTTAAGCTCGCTACCAAATACAAATCTATCTTCTACGTGCGAATAATAAAGCGGCTTTACTCCTACCCTATCACGCGCCATAAATATTTCTTTGCGTTGTAAATCTAAAATAGCGAACGCAAACATGCCACGGAATTTAGTAAGGCATTCCTCCCCCCAGCAATGATAGGCTTTCAGAATTACTTCGGTGTCAGAATCAGATTCAAAACGATAACCAAGACCGATTAATTCATGTTTTATTTCGGCGAAGTTATACACCTCCCCGTTATAAATTATGGTCAAGTTTTCAAAATGCATTGGCTGGTGAGCACGGCCAGTCAAATCTTGAACCGAAAGCCGCACATGACCTAAACCAATATTCTTTTCGGCTAGGTTAGAAAGAAAAACCCCTTGATCATTGGGCCCTCTATAGTCGATTTCCTTTAAGGCCTTATAGACTGACGCTTCAACAGAGTCTTGATGACTATCAACTATTCCGAATATTCCACACATATATAATCACTTCTACTTACAAATGGTCAGCTAGATTCACGCCTCAAATACCACAAGCCAGAACTAGAAACTAGAAAACATCACATGAATGTATTGCTGCGCGATTTCACTTACCAGAAAGTCTTTCGATCGAACTTGTAAATCTCCTGGAGATCGATCGCCTTCTAACACACTCCTCATAGCGTTTGTTAAAGCTTCTTTGCTTCCAACTGGAACAAGCCTACCATATTTCCCGTCTTCTAAAACCTCGCGAGGTCCGGACTTACAATCCGTTGACACAATTGACACCCCGCACTGCATCGCCTCAACTAAGACGTTAGCAAATCCCTCTAAATCTGAAGATAATACGAACAAATCAGAATGGACCATATACTTATGAGGGTTAGGGTCATAGCCTGGCATTAGGACGCTATTCGCTATTCCTAAATCAGAAATCAATGAAAGATACTCAGATTCCAATTCACCTTCACCTAGAAGGCAAAGAGTAACATCCATCTCCTTGAGCAGATCTGCAAATGCTAGAATCAAGAGACGATGATTTTTAACTTTTTTAAATTTCCCAACAGATATAATAATCGGCGTAGTAACATCAACAAACGGCGATTCACCTTTCTCAATAAGAGCGCCAGAACATGCAGGGTTATATATCGTACAAAAGCTATCTTTCGCCATCAAAGACACTCGCGACATGTCATTTGCAACGCCATTGGAAACACCAATTCGAACATCCGCCAACCTATATCCGACCATAGACGTCAATCCAAGCAACGCTCTATACCTCCATCCACGCTCTCTTTGCTCTTCAGATATTATTCCATGCTCACTCACTACACACACGGAAGAAGCACTAGAAAGCTTAACCGCGATCGGAGCAATCGCCGTCAACGGCCACATCGCAACAAGCAGCACATCAGGCTGTTTTTTATTAACATACGTTTTAAGTGCGGGAAGAAGGCCCCGAATTCGTCGAACCTCCAGAGACTCAACATTAAAGTTTGCCTCTGCTTTTTCCAATAGCTCACCAGTACGTTCTAATAAGACAAATTCAACTTTATACTCTTCACGCCAAGCTTCTGCGAGCTTTAGCCGCATTGTTTCTGCGCCCCCTCCACGAAGGTCAGGGAGGAGAATTGCAATTTTTTTCATCACCATAACCCTTTATTCCAAACCACCAATATGCAACACCTAGAAACAGTTCTTTCATCCACTTACTGTAAAATACCAACAAGAGACATCACAAATGGATTTCTACCAAGAGAATTGTGTATATAGCCCCAGTTTAAAGATTTATTTGCAACACCTCACATACACGACCTCCATATAATAAAACTTTAAATATCACCTCATATTGAAATTCAAGTATCAGGATCGGCAAGACTATCTACTTACTCATCTTCGAAAGATAGGCAAGGACGCAGAAACCTACGAAGAAGTGAGTGAATTAGGTGTTTTCTATTGGGTTAATAGCAATCAAAAAATACAATGAAGTTACAGACATTGCATCCAAAAATTAAAAAATCTCCGAAACTCACTACTGAAAACCCGATTTCCTTACATATTTAATGGATATATTTTGCCAGAGCACATCACTTAACCCACGACTTTCCGCCTATCGACTCCAATGAGATAAATCCCTATCTAGAATCAGCTCCAATTTTTTAACTTCAGCCTCAAATTCTTTAGAAACTTCATCCAAAAATTTCTCCGCAGGTTTTTTATATTGCGTTTCATGAGTATTTGCCGAATGAACCCAAGAAAGCAGATTGAACGAACGACCGATTCCTAAGGATTGTTTCAACCAAGAAATTCTATTCAAAGCTCTGTGAATCAATAAGGATTTTGGTGCCGAAGCAATATTATGCGCTTCAAAATCGCTTCTTCCGTCATCTTTCAACTCTAAAAAAGCTTGCAGACCTAACCAGACATTCCTCGGATTGCGTTTCAGGTCATCAATAAGAATCACATGAACTTGATTGACACCAACTTCAGAAAGCAGAGCCTCCAACTGAGTCCCAATCGAACATGCGTACTTATAGGCCATATGCCTAGTATCACAACTCGGCCCAACCATGCCTACAGGCTTTCCACTTAATCTCTCATCATTTGCTGCCCACGCATCTTCAAATGACACCAAACGCTCATAAGAAGTGCCATTACTTACCAATTTTTGAGCATGCAATGACACAGCCATATCTGTAGGATTTCTTATGCAGACGACAAATTTCGCATTTGGATTATAATCAAGAATCTTCTGAACAGCGCTCTTAGAAAACAGATACCATACTGATGCTTCCGCAATCACTTTATCGGACGGATCAGCAGCCAGAAATAGAGACATGTACTGTTTGGCATTTTTTGATACGTGATAAGGAGTATAGAAATAGTGCGGCTCTTTTTCAGGAGACATATATGCCTGAGGATGATCCGACAACCAAGCAGCTATGCTTGTCGTACCGCACTTCGGTGCCCCAACAATGAATGTATTAACTAGTTTAGTGTCCACCATTTTTACCTCACATCATGCCCTAGCATCGTAAATCTTATCTACCTTAACAGCGAATAATTAAATGGGAGCCGTCTTTGTACAACAACATACAAAGAAACATTCCAGATAATTAGCACAAGTACATTTGTTATTGCAGCAGCGAGCACTCCATAATCACTTATGAAAAATAAATGCAAAAGAATACTCATCAAAGTGGTCACCAAGGAAACACTAACAACATCTGTCTGATGCCCCGTCATGTGCAGCAACATACCCACAGGACCAATATAAGCATTGACCGCCTGACCGACAGACAATATTAACAAGGGATAAAGTGCCCCAATATATTCTTCCCCATATGCAAGAAAGAGCAATGAATCGCCAAGAAGAAAAAGAGCGCCAACGATAGGTACCGTGAATGCAATTATGAACAACCTAGCTTTTCTTACTAGACTTTCCAATTCTGAATATTTAGATTGGGAATACAATCTTGAAAACTGAGGGGTAATAAATGAATTAACAACTTGCAAACCGAGTGCCACAAAACCAGAAAATAACGCAGCCACACGAAACAAACCAACCTCCGAATCCGAAAGATAAGCCCCCAGCAGTAGAATTGAAATTTCAACATTAACAACCTGTAAAACAGTTTGAAATCCAAAAGGAATTGATTCCAAAATCCAAGATTTGGTTTTATAGGTCGCAGCTGCTTCGACAAGCTCAATCGGCTTTTTGCCAATATACAACAGCCAGACAAGAATGAAGCATAGAAAAGAACACCCCGCATAATATAAGATAACACTTTCCACATATACGAGATCAGGAACATAAAAATAAGCCAGTAGAATTCCAAATAGCAACAAGAACGGCCGAAAAACACTTTCTGCCAATTGAGCCAATAACACATATCGGAACCCTTTAAGAACTGAATCTCGCAGCGCCCCTAAAGACAAAATGGGAACTAAAAACAGTGCAGCCACTATCGAATCGCTATAAGCAATTTTAAAAATAGCACCTACACTCTCAAAAAACATGAACGCCAGAAAAACAATTACCGAACTCATTAGAAGAACGAATTGATGACTTCTAAGAATCAACCCCCGAGCAAGACCCCATTTTTCCTTAACAACGTATGATGCGAGCTCACGAGTAACAACCCCTCCCACTCCAAACTGTACAATCACGCAAAGGATTGAAACAATACTTAGTGCAAAGCTATAAGAGCCATATCCATCAACCCCAAGAACTCTAGCCAATATAACTGAGTTTAAAAAACCCAAAAGTATGTATGTAATTCTGATAAGAAAACTAGAAGAAAAAAGCTTTAAAAAGGCACTCGTTTTTGATTGGTAACTCGACAAAAAAAATATACGGTTCATCTTTGAGACAAAGCCTGAAATTCATCTAGCCCCCCTTTCCAACCAAATAAATTAGCCCCAAACCGATTTTCTATTCTCCCGCAACAAAGAACTTTCGACATGGACCTTCCAGCTTTAGAAACCAAGTCATGCAACAACATCTCGTTGATTTCAGCGCTAGCATTTTTAAGGATCTCCACAGCAATCTCGTGCTGGGAACAACTAGCAGAATCACTATAGTGATATATTTCGGCCTCATTAGGTATTTCCGTAAAAATAAGCTTCATCAACTATAACCTACGACTCTCATCTGCACGCCTGATCAAATATTGACCGTACTGATTTTTTTTCAACGGCTGTGCTAGTGATACAAGCTCCTTACGCGAGATATAACCCATCTCAAATGCAATTTCTTCCAAACAAGCGATCTTCAACCCCTGACGATCTTCGATTGTCTGGATGTAATTAGAGGCTTGCAGCAATGACTCGTGTGTCCCTGTATCCAGCCACGCATAGCCACGCCCCATTAACTCAACCTTCAGCTCGTTTCGCTCAAGATAGGTCTGATTTACCGTTGTAATTTCAAGCTCACCGCGATTAGAAGGTTCTACGCCTTTCGCGACACCGATTACTGAGTTCGGATAAAAGTACAAGCCGATAACGGCATAAGAACTTTTTGGATTTGCGGGCTTTTCCTCAATACTCAACGCGTTACCGTGTTGGTCAAAATCAACAACACCATAGCGCTCTGGATCATTGACATAGTAGCCAAAGACTGTCGCTAGTTTTTCTTGAGTAGCACGATTCACAGACTGGCGAAGCAACTCAGTGAGGCCATGCCCGTAAAATATGTTATCTCCAAGCACAAGGCAGACATCATCATTACCTATAAACTCTTCACCAATAATAAATGCCTGAGCCAGCCCATCCGGTGATGGCTGCACAGCATAAGAGAGAGAAATACCGAGATCACTACCATTACCCAGCAAACTTACAAAATTTTGCCTATCTTCCGGTGTAGTAATAATCAGAATTTCGTCTATACCCGCCAACATCAGCACCGACAGCGGATAATAAATCATAGGCTTATCATAAACTGCAGCCAGCTGTTTACTAACTCCTTTTGTAATCGGGTACAGTCTCGTACCGGAACCTCCGGCTAGAATAATGCCCTTCATCTTATTCTCCTAAGCCCAAACGCTGACGCATATAAGAGCCATCTTGTGCGCGCTGCGACCACACTCGATTATCGAGATACCATTGCACCGTTTTACGAATTCCAGATACAAATGTTTCCTGAGGTACCCATCCCAGTTTTTTCTGAATTTTACCCGCATCAATCGCGTATCTCAAATCATGCCCTGGGCGATCATCTACGTAGGTAATTAAATCAATGTATCGAGCAAGACCGTTTGGTTTGTACGGAGCTAATTCTTCTAACAGGCAGCACACGGCATTCACAACATCAATATTCTGCATTTCATTATGGCCGCCAATATTATATGTCTCTCCCACCTCACCCTCTGTTACGACTTGATAAAGTGCCCGCGCATGATCCTCCACATACAACCAATCACGGATCTGAGTTCCTCTGCCATAGACCGGCAATGGTTTACCATCCAATGCATTGAGGATCACCAATGGAATGAGTTTTTCCGGAAAGTGGTAGGGGCCGTAATTGTTAGAACAACTTGTTACAACTACCGGCAGACCAAAGGTTCGATGCCACGCTCTAACCAAGTGATCACTCGAAGCCTTCGATGCCGAATACGGAGAACTCGGCGCATAAGGCGTATCTTCAGTGAATAGGTCTTCTTGCCCACTTAAATCGCCATAAACCTCATCGGTAGAAATATGATGAAAACGGAAGGATTGTTGAGCATCAACATCCAATGTTTGCCAATAGTTTTTTACCACATCAAGTAGTGTGTAAGTACCGACAATATTGGTCTGAATAAATTCAGCAGGACCGTCGATCGAACGATCCACATGGGATTCTGCCGCTAAGTGCATGATGGCATCAGGGCGAAATGACTCCATAGCTCTTGCCATTACAGCAGCATCGCAAATATCTGCATGCAAGAACTGATAACGCGGATTGCCCTCTATCTCACTGAGACTCTCAAGGTTTCCTGCGTAGGTCAACTTATCAACATTCAAAACCATATCTTGAGTATTTGTAATGATATGGCGTATCACTGCCGATCCGATAAAGCCTGCCCCACCCGTAATTAGGAGCCTCATATCAATTCGCTCCCTTCACGCCCTATAAATTTAACGTACCACGGCATTGCCTTAGCGATACCATCAGAAATTTGGTATTGGGGATTGTAACCGAGTTTATCCGCAGCCTTGCTAACATCCGCCTGAGAATGCCTAACATCGCCTGCACGAAAATCGCGATATATAGGCTTAATGCCATCAACAGGCATATCACTCAACAGCAATGCTTCACGAATTGCCACAAACAAGTCATTCAAGGTCGTACGATCACCAACAGCAACGTTATAAACCTCGTTTTTTGCAGAAGCTTCAGCCGTTGCAGCCAAAATATTCATTTGCACAGTATTGTCGATATAACAAAAATCCCGACTAGTCTCGCCATCACCATTTATAAATACCGCTTCGCCCTTTATCAACGCCGCCGTCCATTTAGGTATAACTGCTGCATATGCACCATCAGGATCTTGACGTCGACCGAACACATTGAAATAACGTAACCCAATGCAATTAAACCCGTAAGTTCGCGCAAACACATCCGCGTAAAGCTCATTGACATATTTAGTCACTGCATACGGGGACAATGGGTTGCCGATATTTTCTTCAACCTTCGGTAAGGCTGGGTGATCGCCATATGTTGAACTCGAGGCCGCATAAGTAAAACTCTTAACGCCAGCATCACGCGCAGCGACAAGCATATTTAAAAATCCACTAATATTATTCATATTGGTGGTAATTGGATCTGTGATACTACGAGGCACACTACCTAGCGCCGCTTGATGCAAGACGTAATCGACACCCTCTACCGCTTTTTGACAATCTCCAAGGCTGCAAATATCGCCCTCAATAAAGCGGAAACGCTGCCACTGATCATCCGGCACTAATGCGCGAACTTCGTCGAGATTATGTTGATGCCCCGTCGAAAAATTATCTAGACCGACAACCACCTGATCCAGTTTCAGCAAAGTTTCGAGCAAATTGCTTCCAATAAATCCCGCAACGCCTGTTACAAGCCACACCCTGGGCGTTTCTTGAAGCGTCTGAACAATCTCTTGATAGCGACTCATAATAATAATTCTACTTATTTATACACGACAACTTATGCTGCTAACGCCACTACAATCGGCAATCAACAGCCTTTTTCGGCAGTACAGCCTTAATATCAAAAAGTATGCTGTTATCTTTACCTAAGGCACGGATATCACTATCCCCCATCGCCTTAAATTCATCATGAGCTACGGCTAATACAATGGCATCGTACACACCTACAGCAGCTGTATCACAGACATCAACACCATATTCATGCTTCGCTTCAGCCTTATCTACCCATGGATCATAGACATCCACTTCCGCGCCATAATCAGAGAACTCACTAACGATATCAATGACTTTTGTATTACGAATATCAGGGCAGTTTTCTTTAAATGTTAAGCCCATGACCAATACTCGAGCACCTTCAACATGAATGCGTCGTTTGATCATCAACTTGACGATACGCCCCACAACGTATGCCCCCATACCGTCATTGATACGGCGTCCTGCGAGAATAACTTCCGGGTGATAACCGACAGACTGCGCTTTATGCGTCAAATAGTACGGGTCGACACCGATACAGTGCCCACCAACCAACCCTGGGCGGAACGGTAAAAAGTTCCATTTACTGCCAGCGGCTTCCAACACCTCGGTGGTATCTATATCTAGTTTATTGAAAATCACCGATAGCTCGTTGATCAACGCGATATTGAGATCTCTCTGGGTGTTTTCAATAACCTTGGCAGCTTCAGCGACTTTGATAGAACTCGCTTTATGTGTTCCTGCTGTAATGATCCGTCGGTACAAGCCATCAATATAATCAGCAACTTCCGGCGTACTACCCGATGTAACTTTCACAATATTAGGAAGCNGATGCTGTTTATCACCCGGATTAATACGCTCAGGGCTATAACCTGCAAAGAAATCTCGATTGAAAGACAAGCCACTTGTTGAGGCTACTATCGGAACACACTCTTCCTCAGTAGCGCCAGGAAACACCGTCGACTCATAAATAACAATATTGCCATGCGAGATTACCTCACCCAGCATACGACTGGCTTTTTTCAACGGTGTAAGATCAGGCTGCTTGTGTTCGTCAATTGGGGTAGGGACAGTAACAATGTATATATCAGCGTTTTTAAGGTCTGAAACATTAGCAGAAAAAATAAGCTCGGACGCCGATGCCAATTCAGCATCGTCGACTTCTAACGTGTGGTCATTACCGGATTTGAGTTCTGCAATTCTGGCCTCATCGATGTCGAAGCCAATGGTAGTGAGCCCCTTACCAAACTCTACTGCTAACGGTAACCCAACGTACCCCAGACCGATGACAGCTACCGTAGGACTTTCTTTGAACATCTTGATACAGCCTTTCTACAAACGATTCCATGTTAGCAATTCCGCCCTGCGGCTGGGTAATTCGGAAGCACTAAAGCCGCGCATTATCCGGGAAAAGCTAACGCCTTTTCAAGGGACTTGGAGTTTTTATTTTATTTCCATTCATTTAGAGCCAAAAAACTCAAAGAACCTGACTTCATATAAAATCAACCTGAATAGTCGTACTGATAATATCCTGAAGAATACCCATCCGTTGATTTTTTGGCGTCGACCTTGTTAACAACCACGCCGAGCATCGGAGCGCCCACTTGCAACAACCTGCCCACCGCATGTTTTATCTGTGGCGTTGCAATATGATTCTGCTCAACAACATAGATCAAACCATCGCATTGCTTGGCGATAACAACACCATCAGAGACTGCTTGCACAGGTGGACAATCGACGATGATGTGGTCGTAATCGGCAGACAAATCATCAAGCACGCCCTTCAGTCCTTTCTGCAGTAACTCTTGAGGGTTTGGTGGCACAACACCCGCAATTATCGCATCAAGATCATCGTGAATATTAATGATCGCCTCACGTGTACTAATTGCACCGGTCAGAACATTCGCAAGACCTGCTGTTCCCGGCTTAATACCTAACTTACGAATCAAACCTGGACGCCGTAAATCGGCACCTATCACCAGAGTTTTACCCATCTGACTTAGCGAAGCGGCCAAACCTAATGATACCGAAGACTTGCCTTCACCCGGTGCAGTGGAAGTGATCATAATAACTTTGCGCTCTACATCGAGAGAGCTCACCGTCAAACTGGTACGCATCGCACGAACGGCTTCAGCGTAAAGATGATGCTTTTTATCATTAAACGCTTCGAGAATATCCACTTCAAAGGTTTTTTGCACAGTTCCACTATATTCGACCTTGGGTGCATCTTTACCCAGCTCAGGAATAACACCGAACACCGGCAAGTTGAGTTGATCTTCAACATCTCTAACAGATCGAATCGTATTGTTCATCAGCTCATATATGACGGTCCCAATCACTCCTAGCACAAGCCCTAACAACGTACCCACCACAACAATCAAAGCCTTTTTTCGGCCCTGGCTCGCAAATGGGGTGATAGCAGGTTCGATAACAGAAATATTGACCGAGGCACCGCTGGCCTTCACACCGATTTTTTCAATACGATGAATAAAGGATTCATACTGCGCTTTTTTTGCATCCACAGCCCAACGTAACTTCTCTGCTTGGAACAGCTGCTTGCTGATCAATTGAGCAGCTTCACCGGATTTTGTAAGCTCCGCATCAACTGCACCAAGTTGCGCCTCCAGCCCGCTCTGCTCTCGTATAAATGCTTGCGAGAGAAACGACACTTGCTCTGCAAGCCCTTTTTCTGCAGCTAATATTTGCGACTTTGAAGCACCTTGAGCTCGCCGCTCGGAAAGCTCACNACGCAATGTCCGAACCGTTTCATCATCACTAAATAATTGGGCAAGCCGCGAGGTTTTACCGTTTGACTCTTGGATTGCACGCACCTTGTGCTTCGCAGTCATTAACTGTTGATCTAAACGAATCTGCTCTCCAGTCAAATGTGTAATCCGTGCCTTAATACGCTGCTCGGCACCACCAATGTCCGACAAACCATGTTTTTGCTGAAAAGCCTGAAGCTCATCTGCAGCAATATTAAGCTCGCCTTCCAATGTCTTTAGCTCGCCCTGCATCCAAGCCTGGCTAGCGCCATACTTACCGACTTGTGCTGAACGATAATTATCGATATAAGCTTGCGCAACAGCATTAGCTATTAACGCAGAGACATCTGCATCAGTCGAAGTGAACTTTATCTTAAAGATATTCGACCGCCGGGCACGCTCAACGCGAGTGCGCCTCTCAACATACGACGCCAACTGTTTGGTCGTTAGCATTCTCGGCTCTATCGAGGCATCAGTAAACCAACGTTTGTAAAACGGCAGTGGCGCCTGAGGCAAAGCGAAAGAACCATCAATAGTTAATTGCTCAGCCACACGCATAGCTGTCCCACGAGACTTAATGATTTCCAGCTGGCTATTAAGGCGTGATTCATTCATAAACCACGCCATCTCCATGCGATCAATGTTGCCGTCATTAACAGCCGTCTGACTTCCTAACATCAACGTTGTAGTTGCAGTAAAGCTCGGTCTGAGTTGAAGCGCGTACAGAGAAGCAAGCAGCGTGCAAACAATTGCAGTCGCCAAGATGGCAAACTTGTGACGCAACAGACCTTCGATCAAGTCCTTTAATTCAAACAATTGCTGGTTCTCAGCACCGTTTTGAGGACTCGAAGCGGCATCAATATTTTTCAAATTGAGATTTGTCATAAAAGATCCTGGCCAACACCAGCTATAATTGAACTTGGTTGTTTAGCCAATTTATCATTATTCCTGTGAATATTGCCTTTAACAGGCTATCAGCGTATGACTGCCGAAATAACCCAGACAAGTATTCATTTTATCCAGCCCCGCATTCCTTTCCTGAAGCACTCTCTCTAGCCTTAGCTGAGTTGCTTGCACAAACCAGCCGCAAGTGCCGCTAGAACATAATCCATTATGAAAAGCGCTGAAAAATACAAGAATTGTGATGGAATTGCTATGCCTATAACGTATTGTTTCAGCAATTGTGAGAAATACGCGCCAGTACGGAGATAAACACCTTCTATTTCCTACAATTATTCGATGCTACTTAACCTCCCATGCACCATCTCGCAAAATATAGTTCCCCGACTGAGTTCGCTTGATCGCTTTTTCACCGGCTAATTTCTCAACTTGAGACAGTGTTAAGCCATTTTGCATCGCTACCTTTTTATATTGTGCCATACGTTTATTATTAATCGATGTTACTAACGCATTCACTTCAGTCGAAGCTTTAACGGCCTTCAGGTATCCCGAAGGTGTTTCACCCACTAATCTATCGGCTTTGGCCTGATCGAGATCCAACGCATAGGCAACAGATACCCCACCCCAAAATAGAACAACCACCAAGACCATACGACGGTATACATTCAATAGTTTCATCATATTCACCTCTTGTGGTTTTCTTAGAATAAATCGCTGTCTTCGCTGAAGATTGCATCCAGCTCTTTATCAACTTTCACACGAATTTCGTGGTCGACTTTCACATTCAAATTAATCGTTATGGGTTCTTTAGCCTCTACCTGCACGCGATGTGAGCAGGCAGCCAGCATAACGATACTTGTTAACAGTAGAAATCTCGCTGACATTATGGCAACTCCTTCGATAGCTCATCGGCAATAATATCGCCCATTCTTAGTGCTTTTAACAGCGTGAAAATGTTTTCTTCGTGGTTGTAATTAAAGTTTACTGCCTGCATTTGATCGGCATTATAGCCTTCGATCTGCATATTCATCAGCAGCCAACCATCGGGTTTAAGGTTAATCGCTGAATCCAGTGTGTTTACCGTCATGTTTTCTAGCAAGCCCAGCACACTTGAAAGCCCTGGCTGACTCGCCTTCAGGGTATTGAATGCTGCGTTATTGCGGATTTCTATCAAACCTTTTCCTTGCTGTGTCAGTCGCCCTGACTCCACTGAGATCGAACTCATCGCCACAGAAACCGGCAAGCGTCCCGACAAACGGCTAACAACATCGATACCGGACTCCCGCTCCAGCGCAATCAACTGGCGGGCGCGAATATCCGTAACGGCCACATCAATGTGTTGCTCACTTTTTTGGATAGCAATGGGAGATACGGAAAAGTGACCGCCAAAGATTTCCCCTCGCAGATCCACTACCCGATTAAGCCCGTTCTCGAAATCAAAATTGGCTGAGATCCCCGTAACCGGAACACCTAAATCAACAAACTCCGCCGATGCGCTGCCGCCAACTATCTCAGCACCCGTCGAAGAAACACGCATATCGCCAGCCACCTGAATACCAGAGAATCGATAGTCATTGTACTGGCCAGCCAGATCATCGATCGCTAACTCAAGATCCCCTGTTGCAGCACCGATCGGCCATCGCAACGCAGCAGATAGCTCACCTGCCTGCCACTCGATGGCATGCAACGCCAAAGGCAGCAACGGCGTAATATTGGCAACCGGCTGCGGCGGTAGCGAAACATGCAGCGTGGACTTATTTTGAACAACAACCATATATAACAAGCCACCGAACAATAGTGAGTGCTCGCCATCAATAGCTGTATCAGACAGGCTTATTGAGTGTTCCCCACTGACGTCTGATGAAAAAACACCCTCCATGGATACTTCACCGACACGCGACGTCCCGGTAAACAGCGCTGCATATTCGCCTGTTTCTCCATCCGTCTGCTCAATGGCTTCACCATGTAACGAGATACTGACATCACTTGCTTTTAGCTCTTCCACTGTTGCAGCAGTAACAGCATTAAGGCTGGCTGCCACTTCCATCTGCACAGAGGCCGCTTTATGCCCAATATCAAATACCGCGTGCAGCCCCTGAGCAGACAGTTCCGGCATACGTATTGCCGCGACATCAACCTCACCACTCAATTTCGTCCCGTGATTTGCATCCCAAGCCCACTTCATCGGCACCATGACATCTTGGAATGAAATTTCATTGTATTTCCACTCGCGCGCAGCAAGCTGAGTGTTATTGCTTGATATTGCCAAGGGCGTCATAGCCCAATGACCCTGGGATTCCAACCGCCACTGTGTATCCTCCCTGGCCACCAATGCAAAGGTACCATCACTGGCCAGGTTTAGCGTATCAATCTGCACATCGACTTTATTGATACTGATATGTGTATCGGCGCTTACCAGCGATGTCGGCGAAAACAGCAACGGTTGATTGAATATTAATTGAACAGGTTTTGTCAGCGCATCCACACAGGATGACGCATTGACCCAATCCATCGAAAGTGGGCCATCTTTCATTGGGTCATTAACTATGTGACCGTCAAAGGTCAACATATCGATTTCAATAATGGGGTTGCCCCGGATCGCAAGCGAAGGCTTGCAGGTAATGCTATCAAACCCGAACCGATGATCTAACGCACTCTGTATGCCGAGAATATTTCCTTCAATACTGAAACGACTGGCAACCGACCCCATTGACGTCAAATCCCAGCCGAGCCATTCAGCGACATGTGACGGATTCCAGATAACCGATCCATGAATGCCATCTTCAGCGATTTTGGCTTCGACCACCACATCACCAGACACATAAACTTTTCCTTGAGCGGAGTAGTCCACAGAAAAATGCAGCGGATGTGCCAAGGTATTGGGCCAATACAAAGTCAACGATTGAAGGTGAATCGATGGTAGGTTTGTCGTTAGAGCAAATACCCGATTCTCGACTTCAACAGGTTTGCCAGCAACATCTGCTTTTCCCGGAATAGATTTCGACGACTCCGCCTCAAAGACCACAATCGTTGACTCAGCAATCTCTACGGAAGGCTGCCCCCAAACATCATAGACTTTGATGTTTGAGCTATTCAGCTCATAGCGACGGGTATTAACGCAGATTTTACCGACTGACCAGAACGCAATACCCAGCCGAATGTCAGTGAGGCAAGTAATACGAATGCCCTTGTAGGCCAACCCATAATTCGCCAGCTGTTGTGTGATACTGGGCTGTAAAATCAAAACCCCAAGCACAAACACACATAGCAATATCAGCAGCAAACAAAGTCGTATAAAACCAAGCAACCAACGCGACACAAAAATATCTCACCAGAATATCGATACATCAAGCTATGGTAGGCCTAACCAAGGCACGACTCAATGTGGATCAGCGCAAGCCATGCAAGTAATGCATATGGCGGTCATACTGCTCAAGTACATCGTTGATAACCTGCTCATGCGCATATCCGAGAATACCATAATCCTGCCCGCCCATCGCCAGATGCACCTCGGCCCGAAAATACTCAACCAGCCGCACAGCATAATAGAAATCATCTTCGTCAACATAATCAGCGCACATAGAGATCTCATGTGGCGAACGCTTCAGCGCAGCATCAATGCCGTTGTCCTTAAGTTCACCAATAATCGCCCGCAACGCGGGCAGCACACTATCTAACAAAAAGATTTGCGCGTCTTTACGTACCGGGAATGCCGTGATTGCATGTAGCCGATCTTGCCAGCTCAGTTAGATATTCGCCAACGCTGGGGTTGGCGGTAACGAGGCAGCATCCATTCGCACTCCCTCCTGACTCAGCCCTTTCATCAAGCTATAAACCATCAATAGCATAACAATCAAAAACGGTAACAATCAAAACCGTCGCCAAAATGGAAGTAAAAGTCGGTCACGGAAAGTATTGCAAAAAGTAATACAAGGGTAATGGTAGATCAGACTGAATGATGTCTAATCTGCGCCAGTGATAATCCCACAACCCCATGCACTGCCCAAGCCGAAAAACTCCAATGGGAAAAGGTAATGACCATCGCCTGCTTCGCCGCAGCGACATTACTGCCACTGCCCACTGGCGGCGCTGAACAACATGGAAAACCAGCCTAAAAAAGAGTATTCAGGTTGCGCATGATCCTGCCCAGCTTGATACCCCGTGTCGCGTGACAATTAATGCTACGCAAATGGTTCATTATCAGACGCTTGAAACAGCGAACAGTAAGCAACAAAAAGAAGCACCAAACTCGCAGCAGGCAGAAAAACCGGAAAACAAATTTGATAGGTATCAGGGTGCAGAACAGTTTAAAATAGTCTGGAAAACACAAGACACGCCAATACGATGGGTTGCCNATCAGTGCGGTTGAGATTACCCCAAGCTGCAGAACTCTACCCGCAGACGGCAATTAATCGTCGTGAATAACCAATAGATACTTGCTGGATTTTCTCGGTTCCGTCAACTCGATGGTTTCAACCGTGCCGTAGAACGCTTCTGCACATTGGTCCGCCAAGCTCCAGAACGGTGGCCGACCTGGATCCGCAATATAAACCCGAGTAACACCGTTACTGAGGGCACGCTCAATCAGACTAAAAATCACCGGCGTCAGTTCATCCCAGAAACAGATATCTGACCCAGCAAGTACATTAAAGGTAGAAAGATCGCTTCCAGTGATTTTCTCGAACGATGAATGCTCGAATTGCATCTCAACATCGTTTATCTCGGCTGTTAGAGCGAAGTAATCTCCGATGTGTCGATCGGCATCGACACCAACGACGTCAGCCCCCTGTTTTGCCAACCACGCCGCAAGAACGCCCCAGCCGCAACCCACATCTAAAACTCGACTGTTCTCTGCCAGCGGATACAACTGCAGGTAATCCATAATGGCGTAGCAAGACGCCCAGACCTTATTACCATGAATAGTCGGCAACTTACCGTGGCGTTTGAGCTTTTGAACATCCGCATGAGCGGCTTTCAAGGCTTTAACGCCGTAGGCATCAATAATGTGTTTGTCCTGGGATTGTCGGATCCGGCTCATCGGCACTTTGCTCGTATTTGCAGCCTAAAGGAAGGCTGCAGAGTTTGAAGCAAAGCGCCAATGATGGGAAGCAGATTTGTCAGCAAATCATTCAACACAAATCGTTACCCTCCAGCCCAACGCAGACTAACAACCTTCCGTTGTACTATCGCCTTTCTGGCACTGTTCAGCCGCCAACTCCGTCGTTCGTGCAGCACGGGCTTCGCCAATACTCCCGGCATTGATTACCGATGTAAATCCGGCTGCTTCCAGCGCTGCCTTAGCTTTTCCGGCACGATTACCACTGCGGCAATATAATGCAATCGGTTGGGTTTTATCGCTAAACTGACTCTCTGCAAAAGGAACAATCGCCTCCCAATCAGTGCGCATGTCGCCGTCAATACGGTCGATAAAATGCTCTGCCTTCGAACGAACATCAATCCAAACGATACGCTGCACTGCTTCAGGCGCGTTACTTGCATCAGCATTGTGCATCGTCGGTACGGATGCCAATACCGGCATCGCTAATATCAGCATAAAAGTAAGAAAACCACTGATCCATGATTGTTTCACGACAACTACCCTCATTCACACTTATCAATATTTTCAAATCAGGGCCACAGACTTCACCTGCACCCAACAATTCAGTCCTTCGGTCAACGGTAACCGCGACAGCGCTCTCAAGCTCAACTGCGCCAGCATAGCCTGCCCGTTTACTCGCAGGGTTACCATGATGCAGTTGGAGTTTTGCGAAATTTTTTCAATACACGCCGGTAGAATATTCTGAATACTGGAATCTTTCGCTGGCGACAGTGAAATGCTCACGTCACGAGCAAGAATTTGCAAACGTACGGCGTCACCGGGCGACACATTCGATGCGGGCAACCAAAGCCGTGTATTCTCAGCTACTGAAGCCACAGCCGCTGCCGATTGCCCACTGACTAAACGAACTTCTGCCATCTGCCATTTTTCATGCAAAGCCGCCACTTCACCCGTCAACACTACCATCGGTTCCGCCAACAGGTGATCAACCAGCGTGTCAGCCAGTGCGCCACTGGCTGTTACCTGACCATTATCGACAAGCACCAACTGATCGGCTAAATACGCCACTTCGGCATTATTGTGGCTCACATACAACATCGGCACGCGTGTATGTGCCTTCACTTGCTTCAACAAAGCTAGAATGTCGCGTCGACGCGTATCGTCCAGTGCGGCCAGTGGTTCGTCCATCAATAATAGCGACGGATTACTGATCAACGCACGGGCAATGGCCACCCGCTGACGTTCACCGCCGGATAATACCGCTACCGGTTTTGTTAACAACGGCTCAATACCGAGCAGCGTCAGTATCCTCACCTCCTCATCGGCCGGCAAACGTCGGGGACATCGCCTGCGAGCAAACGCTATATTGCCCGCCACATCCAAATGCGACAATAAGCTGGATTCCTGAAATACATACCCAATATGACGCTGATGGCAAGGCACACTAATTGGCCGCGAACGATGGCTATCAAGCCAAGTCTTGCCACGATAATTGATCTCCCCAGCAACCGGATCAAGACCAGCTATGGCCCGCAATAAAGAGGTTTTACCTGAGCCTGAAGGCCCGTATATCGCCGTAACCCCTTCGGCCGGCAGATCAAGCTGCATATCCAGCTGAAAACCGGGTAGTGAACGGGTGATGGCAACCTGTAATCGATCAGTCATTCGATGGAGCTCTATTTGCTTGAGCCACACCGTTAGAGGTGCGCGATAGCCCTCGGGCGCTATAAAGCGCAATCAACAACACAAATGACAGCACAACCATCACCGCCGACAACGCATGTGCATCCGCATATTGCAGTGATTCCACATGATCATAAATCTGTATGGATGCAACCCGAGTTTCACCGGCCAAATTACCGCCAATCATCAGTACCACACCAAATTCACCTAATGTATGTGCAAAACCGAGAACAGCCGCACTGATATAGCCGGATTTTGCCTGTGGCAATACCACAGAGAAAAAACGATCGTAAGGCCCCGCGCCCATACTCGCCGCTACCTCAAGTGGGCGTGACCCGATTGCTTGCATGGCGTTTTGCAAAGGCTGAACCACAAACGGTAACGAATAAACCAACGAGCCAACGACCAATCCCCAAAATGTAAACGGCAATAAACCCAGTCCTAACGCCTCCGTTGCCTGGCCGATAAACCCCGCCGGCCCCATGGCAATGAGCAGATAAAAACCAATGACTGTCGGAGGAAGCACCAAAGGCATCGCAACCAATGCAGCCACCGGCGCCTTCATACGAGATCGCGTCGTCGCTAACCACCAGGCTAGCGGTGTCGATATCACCAATAGCAGCAGTGTCACGACCGCAGCCAACCGCAAAGTCAGCAATAATGCTTGCCAGTCTGCTGCCCCCATCATGCTCCGTCCCCTCCCGCATAAGCGGGCAGTTGATAACCTTTTTGTTCGATCAATGAACGCGCCGCCGGAGATCGCAAATAATGCATAAATGCCTCCGCAGCTTTGTTCGCTGGCTTACCCCGTGTTACCAATACAGCATCCTGCGCAATGGGGTCATACAGCGATGACGGCACCTCAATATAACGGCCTTGAACTGCGGTCGGTAATGCCAATACCTGCGCAAGTGCCACAAACCCAGCATAGGCATTACCCGATTGCACAAACTGCATAACCTGAGCGACATTTTCACCCAGCACGGGTGGCCGTTGTTGCTGAATAGAGGCAGATCGCGGCAGCTTAAGGCTCTCTATTGTCTGCTGTGCAGCGAGCCCATATGGTGCAACCTTTGGATTGGCCATGGCGAGGGGGCTGCGGTGTGGTTGAGACAGTACCTGTACCAACGATTGCCTATCATTGCTGCCGGTGGCGCCATCTTCACGATGCGATTGCCATAGAACCAGCACGCCGTTCGCGTAAGTAAAACGCGAATCAACATTTGCCAAACCTTTCTCAATCAAAAACTGTGGTTTAGCCTGATCGGCAGACAAAAACACATCAAACGGCGCACCATGAACAATTTGCGCGGCTAATTTTCCAGAAGACCCAGAGCTCACATCCACGCAAATCTGATTATCGCGGCTTTCTTTATCTTGTTTACCATCTTGGCCATCATGGTTTTCTTGCCTAGGGTCACCTTGTTGGTGCATGAACGCACGCACCAACACCTTAGCTGTCGAAACAAAATTTGCCGCAACCGCGACTCTCACTCGAGCACAATCGCCAGCATTCGCATAGCTGAGAGGCAAACATAAAAGCCAAAGTGTTATTGTCAGAAAGCGCATACAGAGATATCAGTAATTGGAGAGGGTTTATCAGCCATGTGACATTTCAAGGCCACCCTCAATATACACGAAAAGGGCTAAAATCGTTTTTCCTCGGCAGCACGATCGAAAAAACACCGGCAAAACGTGATAAATTCCTGATACTCATGCACTGCGTTCAAAACCCATAACAACTTATCCCCCAAACACCGGTGACAGGATTCCCCTCTCCGTTCGCGCAACCCTACGGTAATTGGCGTTTTATGACAGACAGCACATCCAGCCTCGACCAGAATGGCACCCTATATATCACAGGCGCTGGTGTCAGTGCCGAAAGCGGTATTCCGACTTTTCGTGGCGAAGACGGCTACTGGACGATAGGCAGCCGTAACTATACCCCACAAGAAATGGCTACCCGGCACATGTACCAGCATCATCCGCGTGAATTTTTGCGCTGGTACTACCACCGTTTTGCCACCTACCGGCATCACGGGCCTAATGATGTGCATCACTTTCTAGCCGACAAAAACCTGATTACGCAAAATATCGATGGTTTGGATGGCAAAGCAGGCAACCCGAATTACATCGCTATCCACGGCCGGCTTGATCAAATGACAATTTATCACCAGCAGGACCAACCGGTAGATATCGTCGCGGCACCTTGGGATAACGTCGATACCGAAAACCTCGACAATTCATTGTTGGCACTTTTTAACATCAACGGCCAACCCGAGCTCTACCACTCGTATAAACCGTTTGTGCTGTTATTCGACGAGTATTACACCGATCTCTATCGGATATCCGAGGCGGAAAAACGCATGAAAAGTGCGGAACGTATGGTTTTTATGGGAACATCATTCAGCGTCAACATCACTAATATGGCACTGGAAATTGCTCGCCAACGGAAAATTCCGATTGAAATCGTTGACCCTAACCCGGTTATCGTCCCTTATGCCAATACAACGTATCACCGGCTACGGGCCAGCGACTATATTCAGACAGCCTGACGAACATCGGATTGGAATCTAATCTAGGTTCGCGACTACATACCGAGGAATATCTATGAAAACGATTGTTATCACCGGCGCATCCACCGGCATTGGTTTGGCCTCGGTTGAAGCCTGCTTAAAAGCCGGCTACAAAGTCATCGCAACGGCGCGTAAAACTGATGACCTAGAAAAGCTCACGCAACTCGGCGCAACTGCTATACCACTGGAATTGACCGATAAAAACGCCATTGAAACCGCTGCTGCTGAAATTCTGGCCGCAGCAGACAATCGTATTGATACGCTGTTTAACAATGCTGGCTATGGCCTTCAAATTGCGCTGGAAGATACCACTTGGGAGTCTCTGCACCAGCAACATACTACCAACGTTATCGGCCCGATTTGTTTAACCAATGCGCTACTACCCGCCCTCAACCAAGGCAGCAAACTGGTTTTTAATTCATCGATTCTCGGTCTCATTACCATACCGTTCCGCGGCCCTTACTGTATGAGCAAATATGCACTGGAAGCCACCGCAGATGCCTACCGATTGGAACTAGAAAGCCTAGGCATTAATGTACATGTTATTGAGCCCGGCCCCATTGAGGCCAATTTCCGTCAAAACACCTTACGTGCCATGAAAGCCGTATTGGCCGATCGCAAAACCCGCTTGAGCTACGATCATCATTTACAACGCTTGGAAAACCCCGGCATCACCAAGGGTACGTTGCCGGCAAGCAGTTGTGCTGACGTTTTATTGGATATTATCGACGGGCGTAAAAAAGGGCCTCGCTATCTGGTCACCAGCATTGCCAAACAAGCCGCGTTGGCCAAACGTCTTCTTGGCTCAGGCTTCCATCGAATAGCCAAAGCCAACGAACCGATAACACTCAACAAACCGTAACCTGCCCACTTACAAGCCAAGAATCTACAACTCAAGAGACAGGGCTGATTTCAACAAAACATTAAGAAAGCCAGCCCAGAACCGTGTTAACAACCACCGCATTGGCGATATCAATAAAGAACGCACCAACTAACGGTACCACCACAAATGCTGCGGGCGCGGGGCCAAACTTTTTAGTTACAGCGGTCATGTTGGCAATCGCCGTAGGGGTTGCGCCCAAAGCCAAACCAACATAGCCAGATGCCATCACCGCCGCGGCATAATTGCGCCCCATCAAGGTGTAAACAAACACAACCGCAAATAGCACTGCGGCGATCACCTGCGCTAACAGCAACAACATGATGGGCAGCGCCAGATCAATCAGTGTCCAGAGTTGCAGGCTCATCAACGACATCGCCAAAAACAAACTCAGGCACAAGTCTGATATCAACGCCAACGTCGGCTTGCCGGTAGGCCAATCAAACCGGGGGGCAAAGTACGGCACAGTATTGGTTAACAAAATACCGCCGAACAAACACGGCACAAAATCCGGCACCCGAATACCTGCTTGCTGCAGAAGCCCCTGCAGATTCAACCCCACACCCACCGCCAGGCTAATCACCAATATCGTCGACAGCATCGAATCCACATTGATCATGCCATGTTTTTCTCGATCAACGCCCAACAGCAATTCCTTGCCCGGATCACCATGAAGCTGATTGCGACGAATCAAAAAGCGAGCGACCGGACCACCAATAACACCACCCAAAACCAAGCCAAATGTGGCACAAGCAACACCTATTTCCATGGCCCCATTCACCCCGTACTGCTCGGCAAAAACCGGAGACCAGGCAATCGCAGTACCATGTCCACCCGACAAAGATACAGACCCAGCCAACACCCCAAGGTAGGGGTTTAATGCCCCTACGGATGTTACGCCAACACCCACTAGATTCTGAACAAACAAAAAACCAACCGCCGCTACCAGTAAAATCGCTAACATGCGGCCGCCTTCGCGTAACAGAGCAAAACGCGACGACAACCCAATGGTGGTGAAAAACAACACCAGAAAGCCATCCCGGCTGTCCGTTGGAAACAAAATCGCGGTATTCGTCAGCGCATAGAATGCGGTAAACACCAGAGACGCGATCAAGCCGCCACTGACCGCCTCCGGTATGCTAAATTCCCGCAAAAAACGCACTTTCCGATTAAGATACTTGCCGCCAAACAGCACCAAGATCGCAACCACCAGTGCTTGTCCTCCACTGACTTCCATCTATCTCTCCGTATTTATTGTCCGCAAACGTCACGCCTGCGTCGCTGTTAAGGTTGTTGAATGATACAAGCCAGCAAGTCGGCTTCTAGGTGCTGCCAGCGATCACGCGTTTCACCTATCAGCTCAACACGGCTATCCATCGTGTCGTCCATAGGCATGGCCGTGAGTGTGCCATCGGCCAAGTTATACCCAAGCACCCCTTGATCGGTGATAAAAACAGCTTTCATACGCTCCGCCTGAATACCACTGAGCACAACAAACAGACGGGTATAGTCAAAGATGAAATCCGGCTCAAATACCCACCCCGTAGAAACATACCCCTGCCCCTCGTTATCAACACGCAGGTAGCCACATTCGGGTATTACCAACGCACCGTTGGTATCCCGCGATGCCAAGTTATGATCGCCATGATGATCAGCGTGGTCATGCGAATGGCCCTGATGTGAATGGACAGCGTCAACATCCGCCGATTGCTCGGCTGCCACAGCGTGATATAACCAGTCGATTGGAATCTGGCCTTGGCTAACGGTATCTACAGCCTCAGGCTGCCATTGGTTTTCGGCAAGATAATCCTTCAGCGCTGCGAACTCATCAGCCTCGTAAACATCGGCCTTGTGTGCCGCAACAAAATCCGCCACCGCCAGCTGCTGATTGAAAATATCGTGGCTGGTATAACGTGTATCACTCAATTTACGCGCATCTACCAGAGTAATGGTGGATTGCACATTTAGCACATGGGCATAATCTGGCCCACGCAACACAGCTAGCACTTCTTCAGGGTGCCCCAAGCCTGTTGGTTCAATCAATAAACGATCTGGGCGGGCACGGCTAATCAGTTGGTTTAATGCGATTTGCATAGGCAAACCAGAGGTACAGCACATACACCCACCGGCAACCTCACGAATCAACAACTGGCTATCGTTAGCTTGGTTATTGTCATTCGAGGTCAACAGGCTACCGTCAATGCCAATCTCCCCAAATTCGTTCACTAACACTGCCCAACGTTCATGGGTGGGTTTGCGTGCCAGTAAGGATTGAATCGCCGTAGTTTTACCCACACCAAGAAAGCCGGTAATAACATTCACGGGCAACAGAGGTTGAGAAGCAGACACCGGAATCTCCTGAGTCAGAAAGATGCAAAATTGTTAGTTTACCACCTCTGTCAAGCCCACAAACTAGTTAGCTCCCGTGTATTTTTTGATATCCACCGGCTGGCGACGCGCGCCCCAGTTTCCCGGTTGTGAGTCAAAAACACCGGCAACGCCAGTGCCACATCCGCGACAATGCCCACTGGCGGTCAAATACCACTGCCCCAGCTGATAGCCATCGCGTTCGATCAACAAATCACCGCAGTGATGGCACCAGGTACTGCCCCCATCAACATCGCGAACATTGCCGGTATACACATACTTCAACCCCGCTGCCAAAGCCATCTCGCGTGCACGAGTTAACGTTGCCTTGGTGGTTGCTGGTACGTGTCGCATTTTAAAATCCAGATGAAAGGCACTGAAATGTAATGGCACATCAGGCCCTAGGTGGTCGTAAAACCAGCAGATCTGCCGTTCAAGTTCTGCGCTACTGTCATTTTCACCGGGAATCAACAGCGTCGTCACTTCAAGCCAGGCAGCAGTTTCTTGGTGGATATAACACAAAGTGTCCAGCACTGCGTCGAGCTCGGCACCACAAAGGTGTTTATAAAACCTGTCAGAGAAGGCTTTGAGATCAACGTTGACGGCATCCATATGCCGATAGAAAGCTTGTCGCGGTGCTTCACAGACATATCCCGCGGTTACCGCCACAGATTTAACGCCCAGTTCGTGACAAGCCACCGCAGTATCAATCGCATACTCATGAAAAATCACCGGGTCGTTATAGGTAAAAGCAACCGAACGTGCGCCTGCATCTTTCGCCGCGTGAGCAATCATAGCTGGGGTCGCATTTTGTTGTAACGTATCCATCTGCCGCGACTTGCTGATATCCCAATTCTGGCAAAACTTGCACGCCAAGTTGCAACCTGCGGTACCAAAAGACAACACCGGCGACCCCGGCAGAAAGTGATTTAAGGGTTTCTTCTCGATCGGATCGATACAAAAACCGGATGAACGTCCATAGCTATGGAGCACCACTTTGCCCTGCTCTACCCCTCGCACATAACACAATCCCCGCTGCCCTTCATGCATGCGGCACGCACGCGGGCACAAATCGCATTGAACGCGAGTGCTGTCGTATCGGTGCCAATAATGGGTTGGATGCGGCAATACATCATGGCTGTTGGCTTCCATATGTTACTCCGACAAACACAGACCGGTGGTGAATCAAAGGATGGCTTACACTCATAATAAACCCAGACAACAGGGCCAACGAGTCATTACCGGTGTGATTCATACATTTGACGGATACCCATAACAACGATCGATATTTCAAGCGCGATAAAGCGTCAAACACTCATCAGCAACGGCATGAATACGAGGTACCTATGCAATCAATTCGCCAACCTGCCGTCGCTGGGCTTTTTTACAGCAGTGACCCGCAACAGCTACAAGCCGATATAGAACAGTATCTGCAGCGAGCATCGCACGAAGCCCAGCGCCCCAAAGCACTGATCGTTCCGCATGCCGGATTGGTGTACTCCGGCCCTGTTGCCGCACATGCGTACAAAACACTGATACCCAACGCCAGCGAGATTCAACGTGTAGTCCTTCTCGGGCCATCACACCGCGTCGCACTCGAAGGCATCGCGTTATCTGGGCATCAGGCATTTCACACACCGTTGGGTGATGTACCGGTCGACGCAGCTGCCATCGAAACCATTCGATCGTTACCCGGCGTTCTCTTGATGCCCGAAGCGCATCAGCTGGAACACAGCCTCGAGGTACAACTGCCTTTTTTGCAAACCATACTGCCGCATTTTTCTCTGATCCCTCTGGTAGTCGGCAACACCCCACCTGAAACCGTTTGCCAAGTTCTTGATACCCTGTGGGGCGACGATGAAACACTGATCGTCATCAGTACCGATTTGAGCCACTATCACAGCTATGAAGAAGCATGTCTGTTTGACGGCCGAACTACAAAGGCCATAGAGAGATTTCAAACCCATTTACGCGGTGATCAAGCCTGCGGTTGCCATCCACTGAATGGATTACTCATGGCCGCCAAACGTCATGGGCTGAAGCTAACCACGTTGGATGTGCGCAATTCCGGCGATACCGTAGGCACACCGGAACAAGTGGTGGGGTATGGTGCGTATGTCCTTCATTGATTTAAATGATCAAAACAAACAATATTTGTTAGCCATTGCACGTCAGACCATTGAACGCGGTTATTTGAGCGATGCTGACTGCCCCAACGGAAGTGCCATAAGCAAACACGCTGTATCGCCCGCATTGCAAAAACCGAGGGCTAGTTTTGTCACCCTGAAAAAAGCCGGGGAGCTTCGAGGCTGCATCGGCACACTGACCGCCCACCAACCACTGCTGGACGACGTAAAAGAACACGCTCGTGCAAGTGCATTTAATGATTTTCGCTTCCCGCCGGTGCAGACCCATGAACTCCCACAGATCACCATCAGCCTGTCGATCTTAGGTCCGGCCGAAATTTTAATGGCCGAGACGGAACAAGATCTTCTCGATCAGCTACGACCCGGCATCGATGGCCTAATACTGACATGGCCGCCACACCAAGCAACATTTTTGCCGGTAGTGTGGGAACAACTAACTCACCCGGCCGAGTTTTTATCCGCACTCAAACAAAAAGCCGGCCTAGCTAGCCATTTCTGGCACCCAAATATCCAATGGCAACGATATCAAACGCTCAATATCAGCGAAGATGAACAGTAGGGGTGATAAAGCACGTTGAAGCCCACGACACCAAAAAGACATCGACTAATTTGGTCACAGCGCTGTTAACTACCGCCACAAATTGGAATAATTTACCGCGTAAATCACATAACGACATTGCCGTAGCCGCCATCAGGAACAACGATGCTCAACCGTGAAACAATCTACAACGTCATTTTTGGCACCGATACCCCAGCCGGTAAACGTTTTGATCTGGCATTGATCTGGGCCATTCTGATCAGTGTTGCAGCATTGACGCTGGATTCCATACAAGATGTGAAGGACGTGTACGGTACTTACCTGGATCATCTCGAATGGTTTTTTACCGTGGCCTTCACCCTTGAATACATGTTGCGAATCTACTGTTCGCCCAATCGACGCGCCTACATCTTTAGTTTTTACGGATTAATCGACTTACTCTCCACCTTACCCAGTTATCTGGAGCTATTTATTCCCGGCGGCAGCTATTTGCTGGTAATTCGATTGCTAAGGGTCTTCCGTATCTTCCGCATACTGAAACTTATTCGCTACGGTCAAGAAGCCAACCTGTTGCTGCGTAGTTTGTGGATGTCGCGCCGAAAAATCGCGGTTTTCTTCTCATTTGTTGCCATTCTCACCACCATTTTTGGCTGTTTCATGTTTGTTATTGAAGGGCCTGATAACGGCTTCACCAGTATTCCACGTTCAATTTACTGGGCCATTGTGACCATCACCACCGTGGGCTATGGCGATATCACCCCACAAACTGTGCTCGGCCAAGCCATCGCAGCAGTAACTATGCTAACGGGCTATTCAGTGATTGCGATTCCAACGGGGATTATTACAGCAGAACTCGCCAATGAGATGCGCCGTGATCGCAGCACAAAAGTGTGCACAAACTGTGCGCGTAGCGATCACGACAAAGATGCTGACTATTGCAAGTACTGCAGTTCGCCGCTGGAACACTGATTCTGAGTTTTCGTTTGCCGATAAAACCTAAACAACACGCTGCAAGGCAACCCGTGGGGCGATTGGGCGCTAGACGTTGCGTCTTATATCATTGATGCACTGATCAATTTCTGTTAGTTTTCGCGCCCACTGCATCTGTTAAATGACGATGATCAATCGATGACGACAAATCACTTAATCGTCCGCTAACTTGATTCCATCTTATCGCTCTGTGTGAATACCATGTCTCTGGAACAACTGCTTATCATTGCCGGCTCAGCCATTGTGCTGGCTCTAGCAGGCTATACCGCCTACTTGTTTTATCTGCTAAATCGGCAGAAAAAAGCCCGTGCGCTGGCAGAAAAAGATGCCGAAGAAAAACGCGAGAAGCGCCGTGAATTTGCGCGCGAATCCGTAAAAATATTGCTGGAAGATCTACATCAAGGCCATGAACAACTCTGCACCACCGAAGCGGCCATTCGCATTACCGCATTATGTCAGATTCTGCCGCTGACCGCCGAAGAGCTTCGTCACCAAAAAGCGTTTGCTGAGCTGGCCAATGCGACGGCTCACATTCCGATTCTGGATAAATGGAAAGACCTCCCGCGCAAGGAGAAACATGCTCTTGATCAAGAGCGTCTGGCACTGGAAAAAACACATCAGGAAGCCATCGATACCGCCGTTCCGGCCTGGTTGGCTATTTTACGGCAATCATCCACCTCTTAAGATTTTTGCAGCATATAGTGCAGGTAACGCCCCATCCACTTGTAAGGCTCCTGCGTTGCGTAGGTGAATTCTCGCTCTGCCACCTGCTCCGGAAACGCCAACCCACCGCGTTTTTCGAGCACATAATCACTGAATACACGAATCCCGCTGGCACACACCCGATCCAGTGACGCTTCAGCAAGCCAACGGTTAACATCCTCCACCGCTGGTGGGTTAGGCGGTGTTAAACTCCCGGCATCAGGGTGAAAACGCTGTTGTTTATCCAAAAAGCGAAAATTGCCACGCACAAGATTGCGGTAAACCATCCCCGCCGGGTTATAAAAACACAGCGACAACCAACCGCCAGACACCAACAAATTGGATAACGCAGGAA
This sequence comes from BD1-7 clade bacterium, assembly GCA_902705835.1. Classification (NCBI taxonomy): domain Bacteria; kingdom Pseudomonadati; phylum Pseudomonadota; class Gammaproteobacteria; order Cellvibrionales; family Spongiibacteraceae; species BD1-7 clade bacterium. Next base: position 679,302 of record CACSIN010000001.1, on the reverse strand, counting down.
ACAACGCCTCAGGCTCCGCCAACCAGTCGCTGACGGCGTGGCACAACACCAAGTCAAAAGGTGCGTCATCGATGTCGACAAACTGCTGATACGGCCCAGTATGCCAACTAATCTGCGCCTCAACGCCTGCCTCTTGTGCCAACGCCTGCGCGCGTCCCGTCATTTTCTCCGAGATATCGTTGTACACAACGTGATGCCCGGCTTGTGCCAGCTCTATCGCCAAAATACCGAGCCCACCGCCTAAATCCAGCACACGCAATGGTGGGTTTTGGCAGCGTAAGCGATTACCAAGTACCCTTTCAATATCGGCCCGAATAATCCGCCGCCGCAATTCGCCCTTGCCGCCAGTTGAGATGTTTTTCTCAAAACGCTCAGCCAGATCATCAAAATTGCGGTCAACGGCGATGAAAGATGGGTTTGTCATGACGGTATTTTAGTGATGTCAGAAAAGCTCGCCATTATAACCACCATCCCCCGCACAAACAGCCATTGACGCACCCTTCGATCCCCGCGCGCTTGAACCCAACGCCAATATAGCGATAATGCCGTCTGACATTTGCACAGGACTTGCACATTCCGCCGCACATCTTGCCCAGATGAAAATTCCACGTTCTGGTGATACCTTTAAACAGACGATGGCAAGACGCCACAAAGCAGCGGATATTTCTTCTATATTCTATGTTTCATCGATTTCGGATAATAAAAGTACATGGCTCAGGGCACGCTATTTGATGCTTACCAGGGCAGCCGGCTGGTTCGCGTCCTGAGTGACCTGACATTAGCTGACACACCTGTTTCTCATAAAAATTTCGCACTCAGACTTGGTGAGTTTATCGACTTGTCTGATGCCTTCGCGCTGTCTGACCAACTGCGAAGTTTGCCACGCCTGCGCTTCAAGGCAGCTGAAACTGCCGATCTCGAGACACTCAAAAATACCTTTATGGCGGCTCAATCCGCTGCCATCGACGCCATCATGGCCAGTTTTGTGCCGATGGAAGCCTCCCCTGGCAGTGGTCGCCCGATGCCATTACCGCGCCTGTCGGACGAACGTTTTACACGACCAGATCAACTGCAAGAGGCCTACCACCGCTTTTACACACTCCATCAAAGCGATATGGAAGGGCATGTTCTGCGCATTCGTCACCAGATCAAAGAAGCCGCACAACAGCAAAGTGAAGCCATGATGCAGCTCAACACACTCGATAACGCTGTATCCGATGCGTTATTGCCTCATCAGCGCAAGCTGCTGACGATTATTCCACGCTTGATGAACACGCGTTTTCAACACTTATTGACGCTACATCAGCAGCAAAACACAGACACTAACACGGACGACAGCGCCGCTCTTTGGCAAGCACCCGGCCAATGGCTGGCGCAATACCATCAGGAACTGCAAAGCGTCATGCTGGCTGAACTGGAACTTCGTTTCCTTCCGGTTCTTGGCATGATCGAAGCAATGGAAAACGAGGAATCTCCAGCCCTATGACACGATTACTGGCTTTTTTTGCATTTTTACTCGGTATGAGTGCGGTCATCTGGACCGCCGGCGGCTTTCTAAACGCCAACCCCTTGGCATTAATTATCACCGTCGTTATCGGCCTAGTCTATTGCGCCGGTTTCATCGAACTGAGTTTGTTTCAGCGAGCGACGGAGAGTCTTTCGAATGCCTTAGCCCACGCGACTAAACAGCCCGATGGCAACGTAGAAGCCATCGTTGAACAGGTAAATCCAGCCCTGCGCAATGCCGTAGACAACCGACTGCACGGCCAAAACGCACCGCTACCGGTTCCCGTACTAACCCCTTATCTTACGGGTTTACTGGTGATGCTTGGCCTGCTGGGTACTTTCGCGGGTATGGTAGATACCCTTGAAGGGGCTGTTATTGCACTCTCAGACAACACCCAACTGCAGGCGATCCGTGATGGGTTGGCAGCGCCCATCAAAGGGCTTGGCATTGCCTTTGGCACTTCCGTTGCCGGCATTGCCGCCTCTGCTATGTTGGGTTTGGCGTCTACGCTGATGCGCCGTCAACGTTTGCTGGTTGTACGGCAACTCGACCAATTGGCACGTCAACACTTCAGCCATTACTCCGAGCGCTACCAGCAACGGCAAGCACAACAACAAACCCAGGAATCCCTAGCAACGCTGAACACCCAGTTTGCACACTTCAGCCAAACGATCAGCGAGACTCTGATCGACAGCCAAAAAGCCTATCACGATCAAATGGGCAGTGTTTTTCAGGATCTGGCAACGTCTGTCGGCGAATCGCTACGCACCAGCCTCAGTGATAGCGGGCGTATGGCAGGCGAAAGCCTGAAACCAGTACTTCAAGAAGCTGCAACAGAGCTGCGACATAGCGCGACGCAAGCGGCAGAAAGCTGGCTGAAGCAACAACAAGACAGCGAACAAACACGCCAACAACAATGGAGCGACACGCTACAGGCGCAAATCAGCCAGCAACATCAGTCACAACAAGACACTCAGCATCAATTTGCCGAGCAACTGCTAACTGTTACTGGGCAGCATGAACAAACCCTCAGTAATAATGCAGAACAGATGCAAACTCTGGTGGCTGATCTGAAAGGCCAATGGCAAACCCTGACGGATGTGCAAGCAAACCATCAACAACAATTGCAAACCAGCCTCAGCGAAACCACAGAACACTGGCAAGACAGTCAGCAAAACGCCCAAACAACACTGCAGAAAACCCTCAGTGAAACCGCAAAACAGTTGTTGCAAGAGATGCAAACTCAACAGCAGCATCTGAACGAGCAATGGCAACAAACTCAGCAACGCTTAACCGATAACTTGCAGCAGGCAGAAACATCTCGTCAAGAATCTCAGCAGGCAATGCAGGAATCGCTGGTGACAACAGCAACGGGCCTAGAAAACCGTCAGACAGCTCATCAAACTGAACTGGCCGAACAATGGCAGCAAACGCAAGAACGCTTGGCCGATAACTTGAAACTGGCAGAAACATCTCGCCAAGAATCTCTGCAGGCAATACAAGAATCGCTGGCGACGACAACAACGGATCTAAACACCCGTCAGGAAGCCCATCAAACTCAACTGGCTGAACAATGGCAGCAAACGCAAGAACGCTTGGCCGATAACTTGCTGGAGACCGAAACATCCCATCAAAAGTCTCAGCAGGCGATACAAGAATCACTGACGACCACAGCAACAGATCTGCAAACCCGCCAAGCGGCTCATCAAACTCAGCTGGCTGAGCAATGGCAAACACTCACGACACAATTACAAACCGCATTGGCCGACGACACTCAGGCACGCCAAAACAACGAATCGCAGCAACTTGAGCAGCTTCAACAAGCGGCACAACAACTGTGTTCAGCCGCGGATCGTCAACGCGACAATATCAATGAAGAATTACAGGGGTTGAATCAACATCTTGCCGCGCTGGCAACAACCAGCACTGCTCAATTGGCACAACTAGAAACCGCTAGCAGTGAGCGTCTGAGCGCATTACAGCAACAAGTTAGCGATCAACTAGCAAGCCTTGGATTGGCACTCGAAGCCCCTATGCAGCGATTGATGGAGACCGCTAACCGGGCACCGGAAGCCGCCGCAGAAGTCATCGAAACCCTGCGCAACGAAATGACCTCCAGCATTGCCCGCGACCAACAGCGCCTTGCTGATACCGAGCAACTGGTTCAACGCCTCAATGACTTGACCCAAAACCTTCAACAAAACACGTCCAATCAACAACACGACAACCAGCAGTGGCTAAGCCATCAAAATGCCCTGATGGATCACTTGCATGAGTGTATCGACCAACACCTTACCACCTCGCAACAGCAACTTGGCGAATCGTGCACAGAGCTGGCTGTCAGCGCCACCGATCTTGCCAGCATGGCTGACGCCTTTGGCGAAGCGGTTGCACGATTTGAAGGCAGCAACAGTGCCATGATCGACGGCCTGACAAAGATCGAATCAACACTCGATAATGCCGGCAAACGCAGTGACGAGCAGCTGGGATACTATGTTGCTCAAGCCCGAGAATTGATTGACCACAGTGTGGTGTCGCAAAAAGAAATGCTGGACCAGTTACACCAACTGGCAAGCCCAGCTAACACCGTCGAAACGGCCAGCTGAAGGGATACAGCATGTATGAGCTAGAAGACAATACCACTGCCAGCCCACCGATTTGGGCGATTTTTGGCGACCTGATGTCAGGGTTGGTGGGCGTGTTTGTGCTGATTTTGGTATGGGTACTCGGGTTCCAACTTGAACTCAGCCAAAACCTTGCCAACGAAATCGAACAGCGCGAAATCGAACAACAGCGTCGAATGGAGCTAGAACAAGCACTGGCAGTACCTCTGGCTGCGGGTCGATTGACCCTTAACGATGGCCGCATCGGCATCAGCGGCAGTGTCTTGTTTGCATTAAATTCGTCGGATTTGCAGCCCCAAGGCCAAGAATTATTACAAACGCTGGCGACACCATTGAGTGTATATTTGAATGAGCAGCACCAAATGCTGATGGTCAGTGGGTTTACCGATGATCTCGCCATTCAGTCAGGCAACTTAAGTTACAATGACAACTGGGAGCTCTCCGCCCAACGCGCATTAACCGTCACCCGCGCATTGATTCAGGCAGGCATGCCTGCCGACCGCGTATTTGCTGCTGCATTCGGCGCACAACAACCGATTGCCCCCAATACGGACAAACAAGGTCGGGCCAAGAATCGCCGGGTTGAAATGGCCCCGGTGCCCGTGATCACCGACAGTGACCCACACACAGGGCTCTAAGCGATGGACCGACGTTCAGACACAGCCCTGTCTACCACTGGATTGCCTACCGCAACCTCCACGGATGCCCTGCAACAGCAACTTGACCGTTTACAAATGCTGGGAGCCGAGGGGTTTGAGCCCCTGCGCTTGGACTATATTCGATCGCTGATCAAACGTGCGTCCAACAAACCCGCCTCCATTGCCGATCGACTGCAACAAAAAGCCGCTGCTGCGTTGCAGGATTACGCACAAGCATTTGACCGTGCCTGTGCCGCTGCAGAGCGGCGCACTGACCGCCTGAGCCAGCAGCACCCCGACGACAAAACACACATCCAGCAGCTGCTTAACACCGGGCAATTCGACGCGTTACAACGGCTGGATGCACAACTCAATGCCAGCCAACAAGATCCGGCAGCCGCCGAAACACCGTTCAATGTGTTGCTCGATTTACTCAATCAGGCCAATACCGGCGACCAGCAAACAACGGCAACCACACTCGAACAGCTGATGCGCCAGCAAGAGCAAACCTCAATGGCACAATGGCTAGGTCAGCCCGATGATACAGCCACTAACGATGCCACAGCTGCTCCTGCCGAACTCAATGCCATACGCTTATTTCGTGAATCCTTCGAGCGCCAAAACGCGACACGCTTGGTCAACCAATCCATTCGCCAAGGTCCGCAAGACCCTGGCCCGCTAAATCCCCACCAACTTGCCATTCGCAGCCTGACCGCAATGCGCGACCTCTCACCAGATTATCTGGCTCGATTTGTCGCCGTTATGGACACCCTATTCTGGCTCGAAACCGTCGAACACAAACTCGACAGCCAAAAGAAAAAATCCCCAACCGCGAACAAACGGTCGAAATAGACCACTATTTGATCAATTATGGCAATTTGTGAGATATGTCTTACAAAACATACCGACATATGCGGCTATTACTCACCCCGAAGTTTCGGAATAATGACCATCAAGCAAACGGAAACCAGAAGGACCTGGGCCAATTGCTAGGCAAGGAGCCAAAAGGACCTGATAGGGACTTTATCAAGCATCAGCAACGGACGCTGATAGCGAGCAAGGAACGCAGTCATTGGCAACGGAACCCGCCAATGAAAAAGGAATGCAAGGGACAGCCTGTAACCAAAGGAATGGACCGAGGGACGCGCAGGGAGCGCAATCGTCAGACGGACCTGACAGCCTTCACCTCCTACAGGGATTGAGGAGCAAAGGGATAAGGAGCAGCATAAAGGAATTCGCAAAAGGACTCTCGCCAACGGATCGGCGACATGCGAACAAGGACAGGCTGTAAGGAACACAGCAACACGAGCAAACAGTGTTCAACGGAATCGAACACACAAGGATGACAAGCTCACCCCGGACACCAGCAGAGGATCTGCTGCTACCCAAGGAACGGTACACGGACGCATTAAAACGCTTGCAAGGACATTGGGATCACATGGACAGGCCCCGCGAGCAATGAGAAGGATCGACTAGCCGGGATGCAAGTTAGCAGGAATGCTGAAACTTGGATAATCAGGGAATGCAGGATGCAAAAAGAGCCAGAAGGCCCCACAACGGATGTGGTTTAGAAGGATCTTGAAGGACGAACGGTAAGACTAGGGAAAACATAAAGGATCGCATTGATCATTACGATCAGGGATTGACCCAAGGATTCGGGCGTAAGGAAACATAAAATTTGAAACCGGGCTAGGAAGCCTGGTTTTTTTTGGCCGTTTGTTTTGTATTTTAGATCATGCTTCGATCGCAATCGCCTACAAGACGGCCCTGCCAACAGGCAACCGGACATCAGCCAATGCCCTATTAAATCAGGGTATCTGCACCTTGATGATTTTCAGCTTGTGTCGCCATCACCGACAAACCAATGCAGGCTTTGGTCATCAAAATAACCGCAACGAGCAGCGGGCCGCCCACAATCGTCGACACCGCAGCCGGAGCCAGAACAACCATTACCACCAATAAACATGCTAAAAGCGCTGTTATTATTTTCAGTTTCACTGGTCTCACCTTAAAACACTCACGTAATAATGTTTATCTTGTGCAACTACGCCGCAAGACAAGTCGGCATTATACCTCAATCAAATAAGCAGCAACCACACCCTATGACTCTGCGCCCAGCAAACCCTCAAGGCAAAGGCCAGACACCGGTTATCGGTGCATGGCAATCTGCCCAACCTCAAGTAACCATGCGCAAAACGCCGCAGCATATGGTTCAGCAATACTATGTATCGTTGTTAGTGCTTAGCGCCCATTTCCGCTTCAAACCGGTAAAAGGCAACACCTACTGGCTGTATCTCAATAACGAGCGTTGGCATTTAAGCTTAATCGCCCCCACGGAAAACCCGCGTTTGGGCCATTGTTTAGGACGCTGTGAATTACTCAATGATATGACTTGGAGCCTTGATATACAGCCTGACGCACTTGCCACCCCCGCCTTAAAAGGCGCTTTGCAGCGATTTCACACCGACTTTTTCGACTGGCTCGACCAAGACCAGGCATTCGAAGAACAACTACCGGTCTACGCCGAGCAATTGCCCTTTTATGCACGACTCGCCGCGGCCGGATTATCCAAATCCGTCATTCTTAGCAGTAACGTTAAACACCTGAAATCCGGCAGCCGTCAATGGCTAGCGATGCTGCCTCAGACCCCACTGCTATCTGTGGATTCTGATTCGTTCACCCCCTTTGGTGATTGATCGCTACCTACGCAAAAGCACCGTCGCGTGCCCTTAAGCATCCAAGAAATGAAGAACCGATGCCGGGCAAACCATCGATAACCACGATCTGCAAACCACCGAAGGCCCGGCCAACGCAACCAAGCTGTCAGATACCCACGCCCTACAGCCGACCACAATTGATGCGTCGCATCCAACCCCCAATAACGACACCCTTCACTATCGATAACTAACAAGGTCTTCACCGCTGCATCGAGGTCTACCTCAGGCCAGTCTGTCGCCATCTCTTTAGTAAAAAGATCCTGAATACAGATCATTCTCTGATGATCAGCCCGCCGTAAATGCCGCATTTCCCACTGGCAAAGTGGGCAACGACTATCGACAAACACTGTTAATGGATACATGATGTGCCCCTCACAAATTAAGGATGACACAGGGTATACGTTACCCAGAGATATTCGGGGTCATCGAAAACCGGATCTTACGCGTAAAGAGTTAGTGAGCCCAATGCCACTAGCTACATGGAGTAATACGCATGCCTATCACCCTCTTCCGCCTCTTTCAGGCCACCTTTGTTGTCGGGGCTCTACTGTCTCTGGTTATGTTAAGTCAGATGGCAAGCGCAACCACGCCTGCATGCACAGCGATGTTTAAAGCACCGGCGAAACAATTGCACACAGGCGAATCCGTCGACTTGTGTGCGCTAACCGCAGGAAAACCCGTCTTGGTTGTCAACACCGCCAGTTATTGTGGTTACACACGACAGTTCAGTGGTTTGGAAAGCCTTCATACAACATATGCGCCACGAGGTTTGGTGGTACTGGGGTTTCCTTCCGACAGTTTCAATCAGGAAGACGACGACAGCGCTAAAACGGCAGATGTTTGCTACCGCAATTATGGTGTCACCTTTGTGATGCTTGAGCTAGCTCCTGTTAAAGGCAGCAAGGCCCAGCCGGTATTTCAACAATTGGCGGAAAAATCACGTCAACCCGCGTGGAATTTCAACAAATACGTGATCAGTGCCGACGGCGAGTCTATTCAGCACTTTAACAGTGGCACCCGCCCTGACAGCCTTGACCTCAAGCAGGCCATTGAACAATCGCTTGTTGAGCCTAACTCGTAATTAGGCGTCTGGTATTGGCTGGTAACAGTGAATGAGAAACTGTTTTTCGAACTTCAGTTTTTCATACAGAGGCACCGCGGCTTCGGCAGCCTGTAACGTAACATAACGTGCCTCAGGCAGAATCAAGCAACGCTGCATGACCGCCTTCATCATTTGTTGGCCATACCCCTGAGCTTGAAATGCCGGAACAACGCCAACCTGATGCACACCTAATATACCCCCCGTTTGGTAAATTAATGCCGTTGCAATCACCTTGTCATCCAACCGACCCATCAATAACGTCACTGCTGGGTCACGCTGTAAACGTTCAATAACGACGGTATCTACCCAATAACGAAACGCCTCACTGCAAGCCGCTGTCCAATCTCTGCAATCGCCCTTTGTTGATGGTTCTAAGATTTCCATGGGTTTATCGGCGAGGCGAAAAGACGGATCGGCGTGTTTCAGAGGGGCCACCATGGCGATCTGGCGAAACGCCACCTGCCAACCTGTCTGCTGCAACCTTTGTTGAAACGCTTCACTGCGGTACCAGGGCTCGAATACCGGCAGTATCACACGATCGGCGTGGCGCACGTGTTCGGGATGCCACCCCTCCGGGTCATATTGATCAACATCCACAGGAAATAATCGAAACGGCCAACTATCTGACTGACGCCAGCGTTTATCAGGCCAAGCACTGGCACCCATGCTTTGCCAAAGCCGGATCAAATTATTGATATTGGCACTTTCAAGTGTTTGCGGCATACAGCCTCCGGTGGCCGGTCTGCGATCAACCTACATCACCCAACAACATGCAACGTCGACGGTAAGACAGGAGCCTAATCACTGCGGTTCGATCGAACCTTTGTGACACTCAAAGCCAGCGCAGATTCAAGTGCTCCTTAACTTAAGCGTATCAGTAAATACACATGATGCTTGGACACAGCAGACCACCGGTGAATTCCCCACCACAAAAAAAGGCCCCCAAGGAGCCTTATAGCATTTAATGTGTGTTGATCAGATAGACCGCTGGGGCATCAACCCAAACCACTGGCTTCATGCAGGTAGTCATCGCTATCAACGGTTGAGTAAAACCGCTCAAATCAATTCGTCAAACTATCGACGTTTGCTGCATTGCCATTAATTTTAACAGTCCGAGGCCTCATAGCTTCAGGAAGTTCTTTTTTTAGGTGCACCGTCAACAAGCCATTTTTCAAACCAGCATCGGTTACTTCAACGTATTCAGCAAGATTGAATTTCCGCTCAAAACTCCGATACGCGATACCTTGATGTAAATATTTTTTCCCATTTTCTTTTTGCTTTTTACCGCGCACCGCAAGAACGCCTTTTTCAACAAAAATTTCTAATTCGGATTCTTCAAAACCAGCAACGGCAACCGTAATGGTATAGCGATTTTCGCCGAGCGTTTCGATATTGTAAGGTGGGTAGCCATTGCCACTAGACTCCGCAGTTAAAGCGGTATTTAGCAGGTTAGCAAAACGATCGTAGCCGATGCTATTACGATAAAGTGGGGTAAGGTCAATTGCATTCATTTCATATTCTCCTAAGGAAGCAATACAAGTAAAAACCAGCGAAACCCTTCTGAGTCTTCGCTGCTCTTACTGTATAAATGGAGATAAAAAATATGAATTCAATGTTAAAAATACAATTTTTTATTGGGGAAGGACAAGCGGCACACTAACTAAGACAAACGTAGATAACGATGTTTTATTCGGCATCGACAAACATGATACCGCTTGCGCATTAAACGCAAGGGTGCCACTAATATTTGATACCCAGCTTTTTAAATACAGCGCTCAGCACCCATAACGGGCCAATCAACAAAAACTGCAGATCCTTGAAAAAAGTCGGCTTTTTTCCTTCGACATGATGCCCATAGAATTGGCCAATCCATGCAAGTACAAAGACGGTAATACACAGTGGTAACAAAATAGGTCGAAGAATCAGTGCCAAAATAAACATGCCAGACACGACTATCGCCATGCCATACGTCAGTTGCGGCGACAGACGCAGGTAAAACACCAGTACTGCAGCGATGACCAACGCCAGTATTAATGGGGTTAATATCCAAAGTATACCAAGAATGGCGAACATAATGGCCGGCACACATAGCCAATGGATTTTTTCATTCAAATCGTTTTGATGGCTATCACTATATTCTGCAAACCACTGATGAATATCTTTCATCGCTTGCCCTCAAATATGCGCTGAGTTGTCGTTTATATTCGCACGGTCTTCTATCTCACTACTTAGATATCAAGTATTACATGCGGCAGATAACGCGATAGATCCTGGGTAATCCGTGAGCTGTCCTCACGCACGGAAATCCCTGCGGCTTCATCGTTTA